>SUUQ01000001.1 GCA_015062445.1 Alphaproteobacteria bacterium
CACATCCACCACCGATAAATCTTTCCCGTTTCCGGCGTATGCGGTATTAGCGTTCGTTTCCAAACGTTATTCCCCAGTGGTGGGCAGTTTCCCACGCGTTACTCACTCGTGCGCCACTGAATCCACAAGTGCAAGCACCTGCTTCATCCGTTCGACTTGCATGCCTAAGACCTGCCGCCAGCGTTCGTTCTGAGCCAGGATCAAACTCTCAAGTTCTAAATAACCTGTTAGTAAGTCCTGTGCATATCAAACAAAAGCTGACTATTTAATAATCAGTTCGTCTTTACATATATATTATTCGCAAGACAAGTTTTAACGAGGTTTAATATGTAAACCTACTACCTGTCCAGGATATGCACTTTTGACTTAGTCAAAGTTTGGATATTCCAAATTCAACTGTCTGCACATCCCTTCTTGAATTTTTTGATGAGCTGCTTTTATTCACAATGTTGCGATTTTATCAGAAACTTTATTTTGCTTTTATCTCTGTAAACCGCTAAATTTCAGGGGTTGAGTTTCTTTTTGTTTTTGTTGTCTCAACTTGAAAGCCCGCTTAGTATGCGTCCAAAGTTTCTAAAAGTCAAGCGGATTTTCGAAAAAAGTTTTCATTTTTTTTGATTTTTAGGAAAAAGTGCCGGATTTCCGCCATTTTTTCTTAATATTTTTTTTCATTTTTTTATTTTTCCGTATCTAAAAATGATTCGGATTTAACCCTTTTGATGCTGTTTTTTGCGATTCCGAATCGTAAAAAACAATCAAAAACGGTATAAAAAGCCCAATTTTACCAGCGGATACACACGCAAATCAGATAATTTATGATTCGCATCCCTTTGTGCCGATGCAATATCGGCATCCAGCTGGGGTATCGATACCGGCAACCAGGTGTTTGTTAACTTATTATATATATAGAGTTGAGATTGGGGGACGTCCAAATGCAATCGTGCAGGGGAAGTCGTTATAACAACACCTGCATCCAGGTACAAATTAAACCCGCAGAACAAATCTAAATCAAAACCCGTACCAATATAGGGACCGTTGTAATTCCAATCAATAGTTGCAGAGCCATTAAAATCATTGCCGTTATAATAGTAGTGGTCGCCCGCCAGGTAAAAATAGAACCGCTGGGATGGGGCCTGGGATATTTCGCCAAATATAGACGAATCGAGACTGGCACCGCCCCAGGCATAACCACCTGTTAGGCGCCATGCGTTCTGAAACGGATAAAAGTCTATCAAAAATGCACTGTGCCACGCATCCAGTTTGCCATCATCAATCTTGACCCCGTCACCAACATCACGACCATCACGCATATATGTATCAATCGCCGAATCGATTGCAGACTTTAGCGGGTCAGTGGCTGCAAAATCGATTCGCCCACCGAATCGTGACAACCATTTCGAAACGTGCCCTTTGTTATGGTACCCCAGTATTATATTCAGACCACTGGTCGCAGAAACACCAACCCCGACCCCAACACCATCATACCATGGGGTTGCAAAACATACCCGCCCCCAGCATATAGCCATTATCAAATATAAAATTATGCGTTTCATAATAAAAAAACTATATCCGAATCGCCCATACACAACAACGGGCATAAATTCCGTTGTGCGCAACAATTTATCATTTCATTTGAATTCCCAACCCCATTACGATATAATGGCACAGAATCCAAAGGGATTTGGGTTCGGGACCTTCATAAGTCCAACTGTTTCGGTGCGAACGCATCGTAATCCGACGAACCGGTGTATTCGCACCGTTGTTTTTGCCCCGTATATGTCGGGGTGCCGTTGGTTATATATCGAAGACCCACGGGAATCGATAAACAGTTGATTTTATGAACACCCCGACCGTCATATCCCAATGGCGGTTGATTTTCACACACATACAAAAAAATACGAAACAAAAATGTGGATAAAAATATTTTTTACACTTTTAGTAATTATAACTTTTGAACAAACAGCAAATTCAGGATTGCCAGATGGGATGATTGGATTCACAGAAGATTGTGAATTAGTGTCATGGAACGAAGAAGAACAATCCGAGAGTTTTAGTTGTGCAAACGGATGTACAAGAACTGTTTATCTTGATTCTGACAACGATTTTTGGCGGTGCCCCAGCACAGTAGAAGGCTATTTGGTCGCACATTATGACGGTGGTTTGGTGTGGGCGGGAAGACGGTGTCGCCAAGACTCTGAATGCGGCACATCGGGCAATTACATTTGCAACACATCAGAGGTTTCCGGGATAGACTTCGCTTATAGCTGCAGGATTGCAGCACAATGTGTATCGGGGTATTATCGTTCAACACATAAAGATGACAGCAGCCGCGAAATATGCGTACCGTGCCCTGATGGATATTTTTGCACACAAAACCAAAAACAGGAATGCCCTGATGGTTATACCGCAATGGCAGGGGCTGGTGCAATATCAGACTGCTGCAAATCATGCACCCGTGCATGTACACAACAATCATGTCCATCAAATGCCACGTGCACACACGGATCAACATCAACAACCGGAACAATTTGCTATGGAGGTTCGTGCAATGCAGCCGCATCAACATGTTCAATCACCGCGACATGTAATGCAGGATATTATCTGTCCAATGGGGCATGCGTAAAGTGCGAAGCTGGATACTATTGCCCCGGAAACAACAATCGTTCTGCCTGTTCTGGACGTACACAGTATTCCGCCGCGGGGGCCACTGGTTGCCTGACCGTATCTTCGGGATATTACTCAACCGGATGCAATGCCAGTGGCAACAACTGCACAGGACAATCACAATGCACAGGAAACGACAAATACTGTTCTGGCGGCATCGAATACACATGCCCCGACCCAATGACATATAAACGCACAACATTCCCAAGCCATTATTACAACCCAACAATCAGTAATGCTCGCTTTGAATACACTGCCAACGGTAAAACATCTGCCAGTCAATGTTTAGCCAGTTTCTGGATGGATTCAACTCTTGGGAAATTGTACGAATACGCAATGTATAACACCTCGACCCAGAAATACGATAATACACACTCCTATGGTTTTTACACGGTTGTTGCAGGATATTATTTGACAGATAAAAGTTCCTGTGGATTATACACGTATTATAGAACCGTTAAACAATGCCCCACCGGTTCATACTGTCCCGGAAATGGGATAGTATCATGCAACACCAGCAACCAAGCAACTGTACATACGACTAACTTTGGATTAAACAGTTGCCCAGGCGGATACCCCAACAGTGCAGCCGGTGCAACTGCTATAACCAGTTGTTATTCCAACACCAAATCACGTGCATGGACAGGCTCACAAACCGCATGCAAAAAACCAACAAACAGCACAACATATTCCTGCACCATATGCAGTGTTGCAGCGTGCGACTATGTGGCCTATTCAAATAACACAGGTTCTGGTGACGGTGATGTAAAATCCGGTTGTAATTCCAACAATGCAACCTGCCAACAATCTGTCACCCCCGGTTCGATTGTGTGCAACGCAGGATATTACATATCCGGAACAACGTGTCCGGCATGTACGAACAAACCGTCCAACAGTTCATACACCGGCACAGCAACGTCAAATTCATGTCCATGGGCATGCAACAGCGGATACAACCTGACGGACGATAATCAGTGCGGTCAGTTCTGCACATCGGGCATAACCCACATTCATACCAGCACGGGATTAAAGATACCGTTGTATGCAACCGCCCGTACGACACCCGCCATCAACGTAAAATGGAACGATACCATTTGCTATGGCAGTTTGGCCACCGGGGCGGGTTCAGGCATGAACGTTAAATACAACGGCACAACGTACCACGCAGTTGAGTAAGGGAACATATGTTCCCCCAATCAACTGGGCGGCTGGGTTTGATAATGCGTTGCGTATTCCCACTTTCCGACAATGCATATTGGCCCAGCCCCCCAGTTGATGGATTTTTTTGATCTAACACTGCGTGGCAATGGATGCCGGCCGCCGCTGGTATGACGAGAGTTTTTTTTCAAGAGAAATAAAGAACTGTGTCTTTCCTGCGTAGGCAGGAACAGGGACTTGAAAAATTGAATAAATATGACTGGATTGTCACGGCTTCGCCTCGCAATGACAAAAGATGATATAACCTGGGTCCCGTGGTCAAGCCACGGGATGACACTGTTTTTAAGTGCGGGACGGTGGGGCTGTGGTACCCGATTGACCACCCCGCCCATTGGCCCCCCTGAATAAAATGGGAAGTTTTATAGACCCTGTTCCTGCCTGCGCAGTAATGACACCACTTCGTTAAAACTTCGTGGGACACGGCAAGCAACAGGATTATACGGTGTTTAAGTGATATAAAAAATCCCCCGGGTGGGGGATTGGTGTTCTAGAAACGATACATAAAGCCGATCTTGACCATGGGATAGAACTTTATGTCATCCAATTCGTTTTGCGCATCTGCCAATGTTTCGTCAATAACAGATTCCAATTCTGGAACATCAACCGCAACCCATGATGTGCCGTTCCACTGCTGCAGATTATCGGTTGGTACGTCCAGCGACAATTCAGCCGCACGATTGGTAAATACCACACCTGCATCAACATAGACTTTCAGCCCTGCAAAAATACCAATGTCAAATCCAGTTCCAATGTATGGTCCACGATACTGCCAGTCCAGTTCTGCGGTGCCGTGCACACTGTTGCCAGTATAGGCATATTTATGACCAGACAGTTCAAATTCATAATAGCCAGGTGTTAATTCATCAATCGTACCCGCAACAGATGCAGACATTGACATGTCACCAAACGCATATCCACCTGTCAATCGCCAGCCCCCCAGCAGCCACGTATCGCCAAAGGGATAAAAATCAACCAGGGCCGCATAATGCATCGCATCCAATTCACCATCAGTAATAGTCAGGTTGTCGCCAATATCAACACCGTCATCCATAACCCCATCAATCACATCATTAATCACAGACCGAACAGGTTTGGTCGTTGCAAAGTCAAAACGAACACCAAATCTTTTTGCCCAAAATGAATCAAAGTCCTTGTTCGCATAACCAATAAAACCGTTCAAGCCACTGGTCGCAGAAACACCAACACCAATCTGAACACCATGTGGAAATGCAGTGCGGGATTTTGCAACGTACGATTCAACAGCATCTGTGGCGACTGTTGTAGCGGCGATGTCCAACTTTTCAGAACTGATATCTTGTTTGATAATTTCAGCCGATACATTTTCTGCAACATCACGTGCAACAGATTCAATTATTGGATTTGGTATTTCGTCCGCTGCAAATGCAGGCAACGCAAATACAGATAATAATGTCATGGACAAGATTCTTTTCATACAATTCCCCTTTGTTACGATTATGTGAATACAGTCATATTATAAACATCACTGCGACAATACCACAAGGGAAAAAACATTGTAAAAACCTGTTTTAATGTTCGGCTTTTTGTGTTATAATTATAGGCATGAAAACCAGAACTTTTATTTTTTCGTCCCTGCTGTGTTTGTGTGGGGCATTTTCGGCCCAGGCATCTGATTGCCAGGGGGGTGGATGTGATATCGAACCATTGGTGTTCGAAGAATTTGAATGGATACAGGGCGATGCCATGCCAAATACACTGGTTATCGGCACACCGATGCAAATGCCAGAACCGCCAACATGGATGGAAACAGACCCACGGGTCGCAGCCATGCCAATGGCACAAAATCTGCCACGGCCGGTGCGCAATGTCGATGTAAAATTGCTGACCATCAAACCTGTACCAGAAGATGGTCGACCACCACTGTGGGACGGTGTTTACGGTAAATACACTGGGCCAGATGCAGAAAAAACTGTAGACTGGAAAGACGGGGTGCCAATTTGGGACGAATCAATCAACAGTTATAGATACAAAGATTTTTCAGACTGGTTCTTAACCGCCAGCCCAGAAATTTACCTGCGCAGCAGTGGCGATGCAACAACCGCCGTCACCAATGCAGTTGCAACACCTGATGCTGACCTGGTGGCGATGTATCAGCAAAACATGGAAGATGCAGAAACAACAATGGCACGGGTCGAAGAACTGCTGAGCCCCAAAAAGCCATCTGAAAATCTGTGGTTCGCAAATGTCACAACTGAAACAACCACAGAAGCACAGACATTGCCGGCACCGCAGCCAAAGTATGTCGCCCAGGATATGACCGAAGTTGTCATTGAAACATTTGGTGCAAATCCAGAACGACTGGATGATGGTTGCCCATTTGATTCAGAAACAGAATGTCAAATCTGGCGCAGAAAACCAATCGTTCGTGAATCTGTGTCGCCACGCAGCCCAAAACTGCGTGATGCCAAGGTCGATGAATTTGTTCACGCAGCAGACTGCAATAATCATATCACAGCAAACGAACCTGTGTCTGCGCCGTTGCTGGACAGATACAAGATGCTGATGCGGTCCGCCCAGGCATGCTGCACTGATGGTATGGCATATGCACTGAAACAGGCGGGTGCGTCTGATGGACTGGTGTATAAATTCTTGGCAGATGACGCAAACTTCTATGGTTTTGGGGCACGCTGTCTGATGATGACAGACCATGATTTGGATACACAATACCCAAATACAGCAACCGCAGTTGTTGCCGCAGACGTTCGCAATGGATGCCTGTGTCGTGGTCGCCAATGGTTTACGGCAATGTTGGCACCGTTCGAACAGGTGTATCAAGCAATTCCAGAGTTTAAAGATGCCCAATTTAATTATACGTATAAAGATGGGCTGAAACGTGAAATAACAGTTTCTGTGAATAACGATGTGCAAAATGTGCTAAAGCAACTGGAACAATGTCCATAAGAACCGCCGAATGGCGGTTTTTTTTATCCCCCGGATGACGATGTGTTTTTGTTTGGATGCAGAATAATAGACTGGATTGCCACGGATTCGCCCTGCAATGACAAAGTAAGAAAAGGCATACACCTGGGTCCCGTGGTTCACACTTCGTTAAAACTTCGTGCGACAAGGCAAGCCACGGGATGACATGAGGGGGGGGGCGGGGAAAACACAATGGATACCGGCCTGCGCCGGTATGACGGGGTGTGAGTGGCACGATACCGGTATGACGATGTGTGAGTGGTCCGATGCCGGTATGACGGAGGGGGTGGGCTGCCATAGAAAAGGAACTTTTTGTGGTGACTGGGGGACTTTTTATGGAACTAAAAAAATCCCCGCAGGTGCGGGGTTTTTTTGTTTGCGAATGAATTATTCCATGCTGGTTGAAATCATGTCGCCGTACATACCAACTTCGTCTGCACCGATAAAGCAACGGATTTTTGAACCGACATTGTCCATAAATTCGTTGATGGCGGCACGTTCGGCATCGTCCAGCTGGGCATCTTGGATGCTGTTAACAACACGGTTGGTCAAGACACCACCAGCAATTGCACCGACACCGGCACCAATGCCTGCGGCAGCACCTGTGCTAAGCCCCTTCTTTTCTTTGGAACCATCTTTGGCCAATTTTTTACAACTTTCAAGCATAGGTGATACCTTATCGGTCAGTGTTTGTGAAGCAGTTTTCAGTGCTTTTTGAGCTTTGTCCAGTGCTTCTTCAGAAACGTCATCTTTTCTCTGTTCGTATGCTTTTGTTGCACTTACATAATCGTAATTTACGTCCATGTAGTCCCTTACTGCTGTGTTGACATCATCAGCCGTCCCGCCATTACTATTGATTAAGCTTTTCAACGAATTAACTGCACTTTGAACCGCTATACCATTGCGGGTATAAATAGCATTTTGAAAAGTATCATATTCTTTATCGCATTTATCTTCTGTTAATTTGTTATTTTTTATATTCGTCAGGCCGCTGAAGATATCGCCTTTTTGTATGCCTGCGCCCAGGTATGCACCGCCGGCACCGCCACCAATCGCACCCAGGGCAGTCATCCAACCTTTGATTTTGGGCTGGGCGGCCTGGGCATCGGCACGGGCATCGGCACCGGCCGCATTGGCTAACTCTTCCAATTTATCGTTTGGTATCCATGAACCGCATGTAAATGCATCGCCCGCCGCAAAGTATGCAGTTGCCCAATTCGCACCGCTGTTAATTGCGTCTTGGATACGTTTGTCATCAGATTGCAGTGTAACACGCACACGGCAGAATGAACCGTACAGGTCGTTACTGGCCGCAAACTGGGTTGTCTTTAACCCGGCAGTGGCATAGTTTGTGGGAACCTTGTTCGATTTCAATTTGGCCCACATGAATGTTGAACCCATATCTTTGTTCCCCATTATGCCACCATTGTTTGATGACATACACATATTCTGCTGCTTGGTCAGTTTGGCATTATATTTGGCCTGGGCCTCGATTTCCAAATCGTAAATCAGGTCTTTGAACAATGTGCTGGCCGCCTGGGATTCAATATAGGTTGTGTATGATAACATCACAGGTTTGTCAAATACCGCACCTGTTGCATCAACTGTATCACATACACCTTGGTCGCCACGGGCATTTTCACACAGTTTGTTGCCATTTTCATCAACGGCCGCAACCTGTTCAATGTTTTCGGTCATGGCAGATGTTGCACCGGCATCAATCCAATCTGAACGAACAGACCCAGCACCCCATGAACCAGCAGATGTGCTGTCGGCGATTTTCAGTTTATTTGCCTCTATCGCCAGGTGTTCTGAACAGACATCTGCGTTTTTAACCGTGTCAACGCACAGCCCCAATACGATTGTGTAATCCAGTACACCGCCGACCTTGTTCATAGATTTGTCAAAGTTGGCATCACCACTGTTGGTCAATGATGAATAGATGTCCGTACGATTGCGATAGCAATTTACATAATCCGCACCACACATGGACTTTACGCACGATGTTGCAATAGACTGGCACCGCTTTTTCATTTGGGCAATTGCCGCATCGCTGTAATTATTTGCCAGGGATGCATTTAATGATGCAACAACACCAATTGGATCCAATTCTGCGCCATCGTCATATTCTGGGAACAATACGTCAAACGCATCGGCATCCATAAATGAATATGTATATGTGCCGGTTGAATTTGGATTCTGGGCCGCATATTTGCAGTTGGCATCAGTATTTACAACAGACAGACACCCTGTTCTGATTTCATTGCGGGTGTATTCATTGTTAATTGATTTATCGGTGGCACCAAATACCTGGGCATAGCAGGCCGCACCAGAACCACCACCACAGGTACGCATCGCACACGATTTAATCGTATTGACGCATTTTTCTTTTGCCTTGGTATCAAATTTGTTTACCAGTTCGGCAATTTTGGCACGCATACCAGAATTCATACGGGCAGAATATGCCAAATCATATATTTCGGCCTGATTATCTTCGTCACGCAACTGGGACGATGATGGCATTTGACCATCACCAATAAATGTCGCATAGCAATATTTATTTGAACCAATTGTGTCCAAACAGGCATTTTGAATATATGATGAAATATTTGACTTTGCAATAACAGCCGTTGCATCCACTTCGCCTGTGATTTCTGTACCATTGTTAATCGCATCAACAATCGCAACCGTTTCAGCCGTTGCATTTTCATAGCACTTGTACGGATTGGCCGCACAGGCATTCAGAATACATTGGTCAACAACCTTGTAACAGGTGGAAACCGCATTAACCGCCGCCAGGGCCGCACCTTCGGCAATCATTTCGCCAATACGACTGGATGCAGTGGGAACAGTGCTGGACGTGGCACCAGCATTGCCAAACAATTCCAGCTTTCCATCAGATGCACAGCGGGCCAATGTGGAATCACAAAATACAGCTTGCTTCTTAAACTCGGTATTCGTGGTGCATAATTCAAAGTCTGCACCGCAAACACTGTCTTTGCGCAAGCATGACGAATAACGGCGAACACAATTCGATGTGTCGTACATGTTTTCAATCGCCGCCGCAGATATCATTTGACCTAAAACACTGCCATCAGTTGGATATGTGTATTCAGTGATTTCACCGTATGCATTCTTGGTCGCAACGTTCGACAGGGCAGATATGTTCGATGTACCAAACAAACTGGACACACCAGCCGATTGACACTGGGCCAATGTTGACAGGCATGTCGGCATCTTGGCATGGAATAAAACACGGGTTGTACATTCTTCGAAATTCGCACCACAGGCATCAGCACCCTTGATACACTGGGTATATGCATCAATGCATTCAGAATTTGCCAACAACGTTGATGCAGTTGTCGATGAACCTGTTGTGCCACCAGTTGTCACACCCGTCATCGCACCATTAATGTATGCAGACATTGTCGGCATGCGCCGCGCGTTCGCAGAACTTAACACGCTGGGGCGGGCAGTCGCCGCATGCGCCGCAGGTATTATGCTGAATAATGCCAATAAACTTACTGTATTTTTGAGAAAAGACATTCCCGTACTCCATTTTTATTGTTTTATTTTAACATAAAAACAATGGATTGAAAAGGGAAAAATCCGTCAAAAACTATATATTTTCCAGTAAGTACTTTAATTCCAACATATCATCGGGTAAACGGGTCTTGAAACGCATCTTTTCGCCAGTTGTCGGATGGGTAAATTCCAATACCTGGGCATGCAGCATCTGACCATCGTGCGTACGCAAAAATTCCAACAAATCACCATCACGAACCGTGCCAAGACGCACAGAACCACGGCCATACAACGGATCACACAACACAGGAAAACCATGCGCAGACAGGTGAACACGTATCTGGTGTGTGCGGCCGGTAAACAATGTGCAACGCATCTGGGATACACCCGCACGTGGCCATGCATTGACAACCGAAACTTCGGTATGGGAATCTTTGCCCCCAGTTTTTACCATGGTCATCTTTTGACGATTGCGGGACGAACGTGCAATCTGACCCGTGATATCCGCAGATTCCCAATTCGGGACCCCCCAAACAAAGGCAATATACTGACGCGTCAGGTCGTGTTCAGAAAATGTTCGCACCAAGCTGCGATACGCTGCATCAGATTTGGCAAAAACCATTACACCACTGGTATCCTTGTCCAGACGATGAACAACCCCAGGACGTGTGTCACCGCCCAATGCAGACAAATGCGTGTGCGACAAAATATTCTGAACCAATGTGCCCGTCTTGTTCCCAGCAGACGGATACATAACAACACCACGAGGTTTATTGATGACAATTATGTCTTCGTCTTCGAACAATATGTCTAAATCAAAGTCAGACGAGATATTTTCCAGTGCAACATCCGTCTGGGGGGATGGAATTTCAACATCAAAAATATCACCAGTGCGAATCTTGTCAGAAAACTTTACACGGCGACCATCAGTGTAAGAAACAGAAAATCGCTGAATCTCGCTGCGTGAAAATTCAGGCATCTGGGATGATAAATATTTGTCTATGCGTGTGATTTCATCTGTGTCCGATACAATAAATCTGCGTGTTTGTGTCATGATGTGCCCTATTTATATTTATCCCAATCTGGGCCAACTGTACAATCAGACAGGTCAATTGTCAAATCACGACCACGGGCATTAACAGGACATGTTAAAATCCCGGTTGTGGTTGCCTGGTCTGCGTCACGGGTCGCATTGCGATATGCAAAATTTATCGTGGTCGGGGCCGCAACACAGGCAATTGCTAAATCATTGTCCGTCCGACCATCAGGACCAACCCATACACGTACACCAAACCCCAAACCATAACATGGAAAACCATCCAGATAATATAAAACCAGTCCACGACCAACCAATTTCTTGTCGCTGATAAATTTTCCATTGTATTCATTCAATGTTAAACCTGTGACGGCCTGCCAATCGGTGCTGGTGGAAAAAATACTGATGCGCGCAGGCGCATCGTCTGCACACAATGCAGGCGCACACACAAACAACATCAATGCAATTAATATTCGCTTCATTCGTTTTCCCCCGTTGGTACCTGTAAATCAGCCAACTGCACAGATATCTTTTGCGCACCAGGTGGCAACGCAGACAAAACATGACTGAAGTTCACACTGGCACCCGCATCCAGCAATGTTGCAGACGGCATAAATTTCTGTTGCGATAAAACACGACCATCCCCATCCAATGACACAATTATCAAGTCTGGAACACCATAAATCTGGTCAGACACATTCGTAATCGTGCCACCAACAATCACATGAGTATGGCCGTCTGAGTCAGTCGTATTCTCGACCGATTCAACAGATGCAATCAACGGACCACGTGATGCAGTACGTGCCTGATGCTGGGTAATAACCGCAATGGTAAATATTATCGCAGACAACAATGCACACAGCGACGCAATAAACACCAACCATGTATTCTTGCGAGACGGCGCATCAACAGACCATTTGTGCCCACATATCGCACACTGGACCGCAGATGACAAAACACTGTCCGTGTTATATTCTGTTTTACAAAAATCACATTTTATTTTCATACTTATACCTATAGCACATTTTATTATAATTTCAACAGACGATATTTTTCTTGGACCTGGGTTTGGATTTCTTGAATCGCATTCATATAGTCCGATACGGTCGCATTCTTGTTCGCAGATACCGCACCAAATATCTGACCAGACACAGTCGACATGTCACCATGACTGGACACCGCCAGGACTGCCATACGATTTAATTCAACAAATGATATGTCAGATAAATTCGCAACGTTTGAGTTTGTGTCCCAATAAAATTCAGGATTGTTTGAATCTGCAACCTTGCCATAGACCGCCAATCGGGGCGTCATTGACCCCGCAAAACCAACCGTTACAAACATCGCATCAATTCGACCAGACGTCATGTCCAAAGACTGGGTAATCTTTAGTACCGATAAATCACCATCAGAATCAACAGATAAACCAGACAGAGTCATGTTTGATGCCCATAAATTTTCTGCCGTAAGGGTCGAAAACTTGGCCGTGTCAGCCACTGTGGCTGTGCCAGATATTTCCAGATTCTTGGAATCTGATGACAACATACCCGCAACAGATGACGCACCAGCAGAAAACACACCATCAATCGTTGTACGATTTGAAAATATCATGCTGTTAGACGCAATGTCCGGCAACGCCAGCCCCTGGTTAAATTCCATGCGGTCCGCACCAATATATGCAGAATTGATAATATCATGCCCAGCCAAACTGAGTGCAGACATCATTTTGGCATCGTCTGGATTATCAGACGGAACACGCCATAAATACAGCGCATTATCACGATTTACAGGTGTCGTTTCAATTAACGCATTGTCAATATCAACACCCAGATCAATATTATCAGCATGCCATGTGCCAAACGAACCATACGCACGGGTACCATCAACAAACCCCATGTTGCCGCCAGACAAACCAACAATTTGACGTGTGCGAATTGGGGATATGTCATCAGATGCACGAACAACAATACCCTGCAATGATGACTGGCCAACAGAATCAGCCGTCTTTAATATGCGCAACTGATACAGTTCATCACCAGATTCCAATACAGATGGCGGCAGCCCATATGGTTCCAATTCTGATAATTTTACACGGGTAATTGTACGACCAACTGTGCGCAACAATTCTGTTCGGTTGGCAACAATATAACGTTCCAGTGCAACCTGGATTTCCGTCATCTGATTCGTTATCGCAATGTTTTGAGCACGAATAACCGCATCTTGCTGATACCGAAAAATAAACGGAATTGCAACCACAGCCAGCGCAACACTTAGCAATAATTCTATTAAAATATTGCCGCGGACTGAATTGTTTTCGCAAAAAATATTTTTCGTGTTTCTCATGTTATCTTAGTGTGTATTTTGTTGGTTGCGAGCCCCCCTGCCAGCCGGAACGGTACAACTTGGAAAACGAACCAACAGATGGTTGACGTGGCAATTCTGCACGCGATACCGTCAGACGACTGAAGGTTGGAGGTTTTGTCGATGGAAATACCCAATTGCCAATGCGCAATGGCGATGTGGTAGAATACAACAACTCGCCCGATACCGTTAAACCAAAGTTGTCATAAAATACCATTTCTTCGGCAGAAATAAACGGAACTGCAACAGAATTTGCAGATATACCTGTAAATCCACTGATGGTGCGCGCAGTATCAGACTTTATTACCATATCATTGGCAACGTTTACCGATTTAGTTATGTTGGCACGATCTGTAATTACACGACCGGTCGTTGTGTAACCACGACCATTTAAGCTTTCGGCATAAATATTGCGAAATCCAGACACATCACCAGATACACGCAACGCACCCAGCGATACAGAATCACCTTCGATATTGGCACCAGACGAAAAGTAAATCGTGTTCGCCGCAGCGTGTTCAGTATCTAAAAATGTGGTATCTGCATCCTTGGCACGGGCAGACTTTCCAGACACAGTCGCAACGTTATAAATATGATGACGCCCCATATCTAAATCACGCAACATAACATTCAAACCATCTTCGCCAGATGTCGCACGATGCAAATATTTAGATGTATCTTCGCCAGAAACATCACGCGAAATTCGATATATCAAATCGCCCGCCATAAAATCAGGCGCAGCAACCGCCCAGGACGCACCATAGGCAACACCATCTGTACCAACAACCGCCGCATCAGAACCAATATGACGCGCAATCCGGTTCGTTCGCAGATTTGTGTTGCCTGTTTCAAATGCCAAATACATGTCCGTTATCGTGGCACCAACCACAGAATACTTATCAATAAACCCAGCCGCTGCATCAGGCGAAATATTCGACAAATCTTCGTCCGACAAACGAATCTGTGCAGTATCAGGCCATTTGTCTTGGTTCATGCGAACAAAGTTCAGCGCATCGTCACGAACAGACATTATACGCCGCGCATATGCCATGTCGCGTAAATCTGCACTGTTGCGTGAAATCTGACTGTAGACAAATGGGGTCGCAACAGATATTATCGCCATCGCCAGTATCACTTCCATAACACTGGCACCGAACGATTCAAATGGATAAGATTTACTGTCTAATACAATCACTGCCACCTGCCATTAAACACTGTTTTATGTTAATACGTTGTTCTAGTCGCTGCCAATACAGATAATGACATATCAAATACTGGGATAAAGACTGCTTGTTATACACACCATCAAGTTGCTTAATCAATGACGCACAATTTACAACCTGGCCATCGTCTGCAGACGGGGTCGCAATAATTGAAAAAGCATCGTTGTTTATGTTTGAAACATACGCGTCTGGTAATAAACTGGTACCAGATGGTCGTATGTCAATCACAACAGCACCAGACATTCCATCATCCAGACCAACAGATGTCTGATCGCGCAGGGTTATGTTGGATGTGTACAGGGTTTCAACCTCTATCCCTGATTTGGTACTGTATTCCAATGTTTCGTTGTCAACAAAAACGTCTTGGCCGCGGGTCGTGTTCAAATAAGACGAGATATCAAGACGCTCGACAGAAAAACTGATGCGATCAGACACAACATTGCCACGAACATTCCATGTGTTTGGCCCCGAAAAATTGCCAGACCCAGCCGTCATCGCAAAATCATGCACAGACGCATCACCAACCGTCATATTCCCTGTTTCACCAAATACAGATACTGTACGGGCAATCATACTGTCCGCAAACAGGGTTCCACGCGCCAATGTTAATGCAGATTCACCAGAACGACTTTGAAATACGGCCTTGGACGTGGTCATTTCTGCGATGTTATTGCGAATCTTGCGGCCAGATTCTATGCCAGATATCGTTAATGTATCAAACTGGGCAGAATCAAATTCGCCACGCAACGAAAATAAGTTACCAACACTGTTCAAAGAATACCCACCCATGTCCAAATCTGTCAGAAAACCACTGTTTTCCAAATTCGGTTCGTTGCGGCGAACAACATCAGAATAAACATCTGTTAAATCAACACCAATATGGATAACATCATCCCTGTCAGTGGCAGACGCATAAAAACCAATGCGCCGTATTAATTCTGCACGTTGAATACCAGACAACTTGCCACCAGACAATTCTAAATATGCAGACACAGACACAGGCGTTTTATGTATAATCAGGGCAATATCCTGGCCCAGGGCCGTTCGTGGCACAAACCCCAGCGGCAAACCATATGGTTCCAACACATCTGCAAAGTCATTGCCAGATATAACCGTCGTGTCATACGAAATATTTTTTGCGTTTTCACGAACAAATATACGGGATGCTGTTTGGGCAACATCAACCTGGCGAACAGATGAATACATACGAGAATCTGTGTTTCGACCCGCCATTTGCCGTGATATAATCGGAACAAATGCAAATATTAAACCCAATGCCAACAGGGCCTGCAATAAAAAATTTCCACGTTCTTGGTACAAAGGAAATGCCCCCTCCTATGAATGACAGCATAGCAACAGAAAAAAATTATTGCAATCAGTTTTAACTTCATTTACAATTCAGTGCGTTAACAAAATAATCATCAATGAAATATTTGGTATTATTTAATGGTAATATTTCCTGAAAATAAACTGACTGAAAAAAGAAAAGATATGCAGAATAAAAAAAATCAATCCAATGTGGGACAAATGATTCAGCGCTGTCACAAATGGCGGCAAAAAAGAAAACAATATATCGACCAGGCAAGACAGACAAGTGATGAAATCGAACGGGAAAGACTGTTGCAGACCGCAGAACACTATGGTCGGATGGTAAACACCGAACAGGGAAAAATCGATTCAACACGTGACCCAAAAGAAAAGGCAGAAGCAGCCGCCGCACAAGCAGCCGCAGAAAAAGAAGCCACTGAAAATCCTGACGAAGATGAACCGGGCTTTCCAGATTTTATAACAAATCTGAAATAATATGAAAAAACGCACCAATTTGGTGCGTTTTATTTGTTGAATTTTAGACGTATTTTGCTATGCTGGGACAAAAGGAAGTTTTAAGATGGATAATAACTATACAGTTTTGGCACGCAAATATCGCAGTCAGGATTTCAAATCACTTATCGGACAGGAAGTTTTGGTCAAAACACTGACCACTGCAATCAACACATCTCGGATTGCACATGCATATATTTTTACAGGAATTCGGGGAACAGGTAAAACCAGTACCGCACGTATTCTGGCCAAGGCATTAAACTGTCTGGCAGAAGACCACGCAACAGCAAACCCATGTGGTGTATGTGAAAACTGTCGGGCAATCGCCGCAGGACAACATATTGACGTTATGGAAATTGACGCAGCATCACATACAGGTGTTGATAATATGCGTGATATTCTGGATGCGGCACAATACAGACCAACAAACGGACGATTCAAGGTTTATATTATCGACGAAGTTCATATGCTGTCGACATCTGCATTTAATGCGTTGCTGAAAACACTGGAAGAACCACCGGCACATGTAATCTTTATCCTGGCAACAACAGAAATTAGAAAAGTGCCTGTCACAATCCTGTCACGGTGCCAACGTTTTGACCTGGTGCGGGTGCCAGTCGAGACATTAAAACAACACTTTGCATGGATTGCAGAACAGGAAAAAGTTTCGCTGACAGATGAAGCAAATGAACTGTTGGCACGGGCGGCAGATGGTTCTGTGCGTGACGGACTGTCATTGCTGGACCAGGCAATCGCACAGACAGGTGGCAATGTCGATGCGGATGCTGTGCTGGATATGCTGAAACGTGCAGACCGGGGTGTGGTTTTGGATATGATGAAAACACTGCTGTCAGGCGATGTGGCATCGGCACTGAACAAGGTTGATGATATCTATAACAACGGTGCAGATTTGGCAATGCTGTTGACCGATATGATGGAATGGACACACTGGGCAACACGTATGCATCCAGCACTGCATGCAGGGGATGTGACAAATTCACCGTATACCGCAGACCAACGTGAACAAATAAACGATATTATCAATCGGGTATCGCTGAATACACTGTCACGTATCTGGCAGGTTATGGTTGCAGCAGTACCAGAAATGCAGGCCGCAGGAAATCAAAAACAATGCTTTGATATGCTGATTATCCGAATGATGCATATCGCAGACATGCCGCCAATTCCAGAAATGATAAAACAACAGGAATCTGCAAATCGTATGCGGGATGTGAAAAATATACTGGCCGACCGAATGTCACAAAATTCAGGTCAGGCGGATGCATCACAGCAAAAACAAACAAAAACAATTAACAGCGCAGCTGAACTGGCAACAGCACTGCAAGAATCAAAAGAAATCCTGCTGTTCTCGTATTATAGCAGCAATATCGAAATATCGGAATTTGCAGATGGTAAAATTAAGTACTTTGACCGCAAAGGCGAAGGCGATTTTATTCATAAACTGGGCAAATGGCTGATGGATAAAACAGGGAAACAATGGCAGATGGAAAGAGTCATGGAATCTGTCCATACAAATACAATCAGCGAACAAAAACAAGAAGAACTGGCGGCAGACCCACTGGTTGCCAGTGCAATGAACCTGTTCGAAAACGCAGAAATCGTAGGAGTAAAATAATGAATCAACAATCGGGGCGGTCACTGGTCGAGGTTATCGGGGCAATCGCAATCGCAGGTCTGATGACGGCATCTGCGGTCGGTATGTACGGCATGATAAAAAGCAATCAAGAAAGAAACTTTGCAAGCGCAACAATCGAACAAATCGCACAAGACGTTAAAACACTGATGGAAATGCAAGGTACATACGAAGGTGTGTCAGTAACATATCTGATTAAACAGGGTGCATTGCAATCTGATGTCCCACCAATCGGTGGACAGGGCTGGTCCGTTGTCAGCAGCGCAGATGGACAATCGTTTTCAATAAATCTGGTCGATTTAACCGCCAACGACTGTAATTTCTTGACATCAAATAAACCACAGTGGGCGGCAGCAATACTGGTAAATGGATTCGAGGCAGGTATTGCAGAAAACTGCTTTGAAACAGCGACAAACCAGGTATCCTTTATCGTAGAGTAAATGAAAAATCGAAACATTATTTCTTTGACTGCAATATTGTTCTGGATGGCGGCATGTACACCATATGCCAGCCCCAACAGAAACACATGGCGACACTATCTGAACGGGGCCAGTTTTACAGATATGACAGAAATGGCACGGGTCGCAAAAAGACCAGTGTTTTTGGGGGCGGGGGGAAAACTGGTAAACGATGCAACAAAAACATCAAACAAACTGGATTATGGTGATAAAAATACAAATGATAATATAATCGCAACACAATATATGGCAAACCTGGAATTCGAACTGTATGATGCACTGCGAAAGCCAGGCATTTCTGTTCAACGTGCTGGTACGGATGTGGTTGTTATACTGGTGCGGGACGCAATTATGAAACTGGATGTTGCAGATATTTCTGCGACAGGTGACGATACACTGGGTATCATTTCAAAATTGCTGAAACAATACGATGCAACATTTATCGAAATCGCAGGGTACACCGATGCGATGCGTGACAAAAATGCTGCACAGGCACTGTCGATGGATATGGCACAACGGGTCGGGGTATATTTTGCACAACATGGCATCAATACAACACGCATGTTTATCACAGGACGGGGCGCAGCACGACCAATCGCAGGCCAGGATAATATCGGACGGCTGACCAATAGACGGGTGGAATTGCGTATCGCACCAGCACGATAGTTATTGTTATTGCACCTTGAAATGGTAAAAGTTATATTTTATACTGCGTATTATGAAGATTATAAACCGATATTTTTCACGACAATTGTTGGCGATTTTCGTTATGTTGTTGCTGATATTGACTGGACTGGCGTGGATGATGCAAATCATGTCCATGATGAAGTTCTTGTTAAAATACGGTATTGATGTTGGCAGCTTTCTGGGACTGACGGCACTGATGATTCCATTTATCGCATCGATTATTGTACCGTTTGTATGCTTTATCGCCGTGATTTTTGTTTATAACAAGTTAATCGCAGACAACGAAATTACCGTGTTGGCAGCATCTGGACTGTCACCACGACAGATTGCAACACCTGCACTGCGGTTGGGTGCTGTGCTGATGGTGCTGAACCTGGCACTGAACATCTGGATTGTTCCACGGACACAGTCACTGTTCTATGATACACAGTGGAATTTACAATACGGTATGGCACATATGAAATTACAAGAAAGCGCATTTACAGAAATTGCAGATGGACTGGTGGTTTATGTAGATAGTGTGGCCGGACATGATCTGAGCAAGGTTATGCTGTCCGATATGCGGGACGAAAACAGCCCCAGTATGATTTTCGCAGAAAAAGGTAAACTGGTATCAACCGTACGGGGATTGTCACTGGTCATGACAAACGGGGCACTGCAGTCATCAGGACAACAAATGGTCACAGGAACATTTGAAACGTTCGATATGGATTTGAATGTCGTAGACAAAGGGGGAAACAACTCTTTCCGTGTGCGCAGAATACCAACAAAAAACCTGATACAAATCGCATTCGACGCAGAAACAAAAAAACAACATAAAATGATTCTGACAGAATTATGCAACCGGTTCTTGAGTCCGGTGATGAATCTGGTTCTGGCGGCGCTGTGTGCAGTGATTTTGTTGCGTTCATCACTGCTGCGGCGACGGGCCAGCTTTGCCCCAATTGTGGCGGTTGCGTCAATGGCGGCAACAATGGCATTGTATATGTCTGCAACAAATATGATTGAAAGTTTAACAGGATTTGTGCTGTTGACAATGGGACTGGGACTGTTTTTGGCAGCAATTATTATGGTGTTGGTAAAAAAATGAGACGTCTGTATGCCACTTTGCTGTATCTGGGGACAACATGCAGTGCATGGGCAATTGCAATTAACCCAAATGAACCACGCACAATAAAAGCAGATAAAATCGAATATGATGTAAAATCTGAAACAATCAAAACATCCGGAAACACAGAAATAACAAATAAATCTGGACAACGATTGACACTGACGGATTCATACATAACACAAAAAGGTGAAGAGCTGTCGGGCGATGATATTCGTTTGTGGCTGGGCAATCATGTGTATGTAGAATCTGATAATATCACACGCAAAGGCGATTTAACCATCGCAAGAAAAGCAACATTTACAGCATGTGATGACTGTGATGCATATGGCGATGCATGGGAAATTTCAACGTATAAGATTATTCATGATATGGATTCACGTATGCTGAAATTTTACAGCCCTGTGCTGAGAACATATGACATTCCTGTGCTGTGGTGGCCGTACTTTGAAATGCCGGACCCAGGGGTTAAATACAAAACTGGTTTTTTAATGCCGGACTTTGCATCAACGAATAAAATGGGAACCCAGATAAACATACCGTATTATATATCGATTTCTGATACGCATGATATTACGGCAACATTTTCATATCTGACCCAGGAAAACCCACTGTTCCAAATCGAACACAGATTAAATACTGACCATGCAGAATTTAGAACCCAGGGGTCTTTTACACATAATAAATTGGGCGAAAACAGATGGCATATTTTCAATGATGATGTAATCGAAATGGGGGAATATGCACGGGCAACAATATTCCTGGAACGTGCGTCCGACAAAACATATCTGCAAAAATATGGATTCTATGATGACCAGCCATATTTGGATTCAGGGGCCAAGCTGGAACTGTTCGGACAAAGCAGTTATGTGGTTGCAGATGCGCATATATTCCAAGAACTGCGTGAAAGCACGGGTATTCATTCGGCACCCGATGGAAATATCCTGCCCAATATACGTGCAGTTCATCAGACGGCACCACTGTTCGGTGAAACATATGCAACATTCGGGGCAGACATTCTGGGAATATCAGGCGACGGAACATCTGCGCAACGCATGATTGGTGATGCCAGACTGACAACACCGTGGACACTGTGGGGGGGAAACAGATTAACCGCCAGTGTATCTGCACGATATGATTTGTACCACTTTAATAACACAGAATTAACAGACGGTAAAATTTTTTCGGGATTCAAAAACAGGTTCTTGCCCAGCGGATATTTGGAATGGGGACTGCCATTGTTCAAACCAACAAATAAATGGACACAGGTCATAGAACCACGTGCACGGGTCACATTTATGCGACATCTGGATAACGAAGAATTTGCAAAAAGTAATGATTCTGCAGGTACAATTCTGACCGATTCAACACTGTTTTCAGATAACAGATTTTCAGGACTGGATTTGTGGGAAAACGGCACATATGCAGACTATGGTGTGCGGTGGGCCGCATTTAACGAAGATGGACATAATGTCGAAGTGTTCCTGGGGCAATCATATGACTTTACAGACAGACCATCAATCGATTTGAACAGCGGATTCCACAATGGTCTGTCTGACTATGTCGGACGGGTTAGTTATAACAATATGAAATGGCTGAATGTGGCATCACGTTTTAGACTAAACCAAGACGACTTGGCGCTGCGGCACATGGAAACAACCGCCAGTATCGGTTCATCAAAAAACTTTATCAATGTTGGACATATCTGGTCGCAAAACCTGACAACAACAGAAGAAATCGCAACAGGATATAATGATATTAACGAAGCAATTATCGGGGCTGGTATACAACTGACCAACAGATGGGCCCTGCGATGGAACGCAATCTATAATATGCAACTGGGACAATTCCAGCGCCATACAGGTGGATTCTTTTACAATCATCCATGCTATTACTTGTCCGTGGAATACAGACGGGACAATGCAATCAAAGAGGACTATGTCGGAACAACAACGTTCCAATTCAGATTTGGGATGGCAATTAATGGACAACAATACTAGGAACACGGAGAGGTATATAATATGAAACCATTAAAATTATTGGCAACTGTATTTTGTGCACTGTGGATGGTGCCTGCGTTTGCAGCGGCGGTCATCGCAACCGTCAATGGTACACCAATCACAGATACAGATATTACAACACGTACAAAACTGATGGCAAAACAGGGAAAAACATCAACCGATAACAGACGGGTGGCGCTGCAGAATATTATTGATGATAATGTAAAAATCGCATATGCACAAAACTTTAATGCCGTGCCAGATGATAAAACAGTGGATGCAGAACTGAAAAAAATGAACCTGGGTGATATCAGTGCCGCAGAAAAAGAAATGGCACGCAGTGCTTTGCGTGCAGAAATCGCATGGCAGATAATCGTTGCACGGACAATACTGCCAACGGTCGATACAACAAAAGAAGATATCAATGCAGAAAAAGCAACACTGGCACGTGAACACGGTCTGCCAATCGAAATGACAATTATTCGACTGACCGATATCCCAGAAGATGTCGCAGAAAAACTGGTTAAGCCAAAGTCTTGTGACGGGGCAATGAAAATGGCAGAAGAACTGGGTGGGGTGCCACAAAAGTTTACCGCAAAACAATATGAACTGAGCGCAGATATCCGTGAACGGGTCGTTAACCTGCCAGAATTGACGTGGTCAAAACGGGTTGATAATTCTGTGCTGCTGGTGTGCAGTGCAAAAAAAACAGATGAATATAAAAATCTGGACGATATTATCAAACAAAACACACAGTATAAACAGGCAATGTTTATGGCAGACCAACAGTTAAAACAACTGAGAAGACGTGCCGTCATTGTCATAAATGATGACAGATATAAACTATGACAAAAACAATCTTATTTAATCTTAATAACGCAGAACTGGAAAAATTTATCACTGATATGGGACAGCCAAAATTCCGGGCAAAACAAATTCGGGAATGGCTGGACCGGGGGGTGCCTGATTTTGCACAAATGAAAAATATCCCAGAAAAACTGCGGGCTGATTTGGAACAAGTGGCACAGACACTGCCCGTGCAGGTAATAAAAAAACTGGAATCTGCAGATGGTGAAACGACTAAATTCCTGCTGGGGTTAAATGATGGTGAACAGATTGAATGCGTGCTGATGCGAACAACGTATGGAAACAGTGTTTGTGTCAGTTCGCAGGCAGGTTGTGCAATGGGGTGTAAGTTCTGCGCCAGTACACTGTTGGGACTGAAAAGAAATTTAACCGCAAACGAAATCTTTGCACAGATTCTGGTCGCACAATGGGAACTGAGGACAGATAAATTCGCCGATAAACCAATTCGACCAAACGGTGATGCAAACAATGGTGATGTTTCACATATCGTTATTATGGGAACTGGGGAACCACTGCAGAATACAGAAAATGTTATCGACTTTATCGAGCGGGCAAATTCACAGATGGGTATCGGATGGCGACGTATCACATTATCTACGTGCGGAATTGTACCGGGGATTGACAGACTGATTGAGTGGGGACGACCAATAAATTTGGCAATTTCACTGCATGCACCAACTGATGAATTGCGTTCGCAAATTATGCCCATAAACAACAAATACAAATTAGATGAAGTCTTGGATGCGGCATGGCGTTTCACAGATAACCACAACAGACAATTAATGATTGAATATATTCTGCTGGGGAAAAAAGACGAAAATGGCGAAACAATCCTGTTTAATGCAACACCAGATTATGCAGAAAAACTGGCCAAACTGTTACAGGGTAAAAACTGTATGGTTAACCTGATTCCATGGAACGCAGTTGATGAACGAGACTTTGCATCGCCATCTGGAAACGCAGTACACAGATTCCAGGATATTTTAATCAAAAATGGTATTCATACACGTATCAGACGGGAACGTGGAACCGATATCGGTTCGGCATGTGGCCAGTTGCGTCTGAATAATGCAAAAAAAGGTTTGTAAAAAATGAAACTGACATATATAACTTGTTCTGACCCACGAGAGGATGTTTCACATAACGATATTATGCGATTGCTGAAATATGCACCCCAGGTGGAAATCGGTATCCAGGCACACCCCAGCGCAATGTCCAGTGGATACCCCAGAAACAACTGGTTTAATGGACTGATGCAGTTGGTTAGAAATATAGATATGGGATTGAATGTCGCTGTGCATGTGAACTATCAATGGTGCGATAAAATGTGCACAGGTCAAATTCCAAATGAAATTCGTGACTGGATGAATATGCAACGCAAATTTGGACGTGAACCTGCAATCAAACGGTGGCAACTGAATATCGGTGATGGCACAAAAACATGGGACACACAGGCCGTTGCAAAATTAATCGCAGATCACCCAGAACATGAATTTATTTTCCCATATAATCAGACAGTACACGATAAAATCGATGAACTGAATAAAACAGGTGTTAATTTTTCACTGCTGTATGATTCTTCGTATGGATATGGCAGATTGCCAGACAGCTGGGCACCACCAGTGTACGATAATCATAAAATGGGATATGCAGGGGGACTGGGGCCAGATAATGTCGCAGACAACCTGGGGAAAATCGCACAACAGATGCCAACAGATTATCGCACGTGGATTGATGCCGAAGGAAAACTGATGGTGCCAGGCACACGAAAATTCGACCCACAACGTGCCATGACATATGTCAAAAATGCACTGGTGTGGTATAATCAGCATATCAAATAAAAAAATCCCCATAACGGGGATTTTTTCTTGCTGATTTGGCCGAATTACGGCATTGGAATGCCCGCAGTCGCATCGCCCATAACCTGGTCGATGATGACGTCTGCCTTTTTCTTGGCATCGGTATACGCAGATAAAACAACATTGGCAACCGCATCTGCACCAGCAGATAAAACGTCTGGACGAATTGTTATTTTCAACACATCGTATTTACCCGTCATGTCAATTATGCATGCGCCATTGTCCGCAATGCCCTTGATTGTGGTTTTTGACAATTGGTCCTGGGCAGCGGCAACTTTGTTTTGCAGTTCTGCGGCCTGGGCCATTAATGATTCCATATCCATTTTTTCCCCCTGTGTGTAAATGGTTATTTCTGTTTTTCGTTAATGTGCAACATTTGCAGCGCACGCGGTGGCACACCCATTATTTGGGCGCGCGCCGGATTAAATTCCAGACCAGGAATAATCACCTCGTTTGCATCTTTGATGGCATCAGGTGCAGACAAGAAACCTTTCTGAGATGAAATCACGACTGTTTCATATTCATGACCAGATGGCGTGCGTCTTAATTTGGTTAAACAAAAATAAAATTTTCTACTTTCTTTGGACTGGATAATTTCTGGAAAATAATGTTCAGTCATCCATTTGCGCAATGCAGGAATGTCATCAATTTTCCACTGAAGATGACGCGCCCACTGGGTATCTGTCCACGTTAACTGTTCGGGTGTCATATGATTCCTTTCTTTGATTATTATTTCTGTTTTTCATTAATGTGCAACATTTGCAACAGTTTTGCAGGCACCTGGTGCGCGGTGGCGATATGTGGTTTTAATACTAATGATGGAACAAATGTATTATTTGTTTGCTCAATCAAGTCGTTTAAAGTTATGTCACGCGCATTAGATGTCACAATTGGAATCGAACGAAATTCGCCAGATGGCTTGTTGTGCACCATGCGTACTTCGGCATATTTTAGGCCTGTATCTCTTTCCTGCCACAGTGCCAAGTAAAAGTTTTCAGCCAAATATTTCTTGAAACGCGGAACATCTGTGGCAGCACACCCCAGGTGTGCTGCCCATTCTTTATCCGTCCAATTTAATTGTTCTGGTTTCATTGTTCTGCCTTATTTCTTGATTTCGGCACCTGTCTTTTGGTCGATACCAACCATAGACATGCGGGTTTTGCCACGTTTGTCTGCCCCCAGATAGCGAACATAGACTGTGTCGCCTTCTTTGATGCCGGCATCTTCGATTTTCGCCAGACGTTCGCCTGTGATTTCAGAAATATGTACCATGGCTTCGAATCCGTTCATGATTTTTACAAACAGACCAAAATCTTTCATGCCAGATACTGTACCTTTGTAAATCTGACCAACTTCGGGTTCCGCAACAATGTCTTTGATGCGGGCAATTGCTGCGTCTGCATCTTCTTTGCTGACCGCCATGATTTTAATGGAACCGTCATCTTCCAGGTCGATAATCGTGTTGGTTTCACGTACCAATGCCTGAATCACACTGCCGCCCTTGCCAATTACTTCACGAACCTTGTCTGGGTTGATTTTCATTGTGTATGCCTGGGGCGCATATTCAGAAACAGATGCACGTGGCTTTTTAATCGCTTTTTCGATTTTGCCCAAAATATGCATGCGGCCATCTTTTGCCTGGGCCAGTGCACGTTCCATGATTTCAAATGTAATTGATGTGATTTTAATATCCATCTGCAGGGCTGTGATACCCTGGTCTGTACCTGTTACCTTGAAATCCATGTCGCCCAGGTGGTCTTCGTCACCCAGGATGTCTGTCAGAATGGCATAATCATCACCTTCTTTTATCAGCCCCATGGCAATACCTGCAACGGGACGCTTCATCGGAACACCACCGTCCATCATTGCCAATGTCGCACCACATGTGGTCGCCATAGATGATGAACCATTTGATTCCAAAATGTCAGAAACAATGCGAATCACATAGTCAAATTCACTGCGAGATGGCACCATTGGATGAACTGCACGCCATGCCAAATTACCATGACCAATTTCACGACGACCAGGCGACTTTAACCCTTTGGCTTCGCCGACTGAATAGCCAGGAAAGTTATAGTTCAAAATGAAATCACGTTCTTCGGAACCATCCAGTGATTCAATTGGCAATGCATCTTTGCCACCCCCCAATGTCAATGACACCAGGGCCTGGGTTTCGCCACGAGTAAACAGGGCAGAACCATGGGCACGTGGTAATACACCCAATTCAATTTCAATCGGACGTACGGTCTTGTTATCACGGCCGTCAATACGGGGCTTGCCCGCCAAAATATTGCCACGCATAATACGTGCAGTCAGATTTTCAATAACTTCGTCCGCCCATGATTCCAATGTAGATGCAGCACGTTCGGATTCTGGGAATAATTCAGCAATACGTGCCTTGGCCGCCGCATGGATGTTTGCCAACGTTTCCAGACGTACCAATTTTTCTTTTATCTGCAATGCTTCTTCGATTGCACCGGAAAACTGTTCAAAGTCGGATTGCATTTTGATTTGTTCGTCTGTCTTTTCAGGTGTTGCCCAACGTTCTTTGCCGGCACGTTCGGCCAATTCGTTTATCGCATTGATAACCGCCTGTTGTGCATCAAACCCGAATTTAACAGCACCCAATACAGTTGCTTCGTCCAATTCGCCAATTTCTGATTCAACCATCAGAACACCGTCATGTGTCGCAGCAACAACCAGGTCCATTTCAGATTCTTCGGTCTGCTTTTTCGATGGGTTCAAGATATATTTACCATCTGCATAGCCAACACGTGCTGCACCAATTGGTCCCTGGAATGGAACACCAGATAATGCCAATGCCGCAGATGACGCAATCATTGCCAAAATGTCTGGCTGGTTAACCTTGTCATAGGAAAATACCTGGGCGATAATCTGAACCTTGTTCTTGAATGTTTCTGGGAACAGCGGACGGATTGGACGGTCAATCAGACGTGCTGTCAATGTTTCAGCAGTTGATGCCTTGCCTTCACGTCTGTCACGTGAACCTGGGATACGACCGGCAGATGCAAACTTTTCCTGATAATCAACCGTCAATGGAAAGAAATCTTGGCCTTCGACCGCAGATTTTTCCGCACAAACAGTTGCCAATACCATTGTTTCACCCAATGTTGCCAATACAGAACCGTTGGCCTGTTTTGCCATACGCCCCGTTTCCAAACGCAACGTAGTGTCGCCGTATGGAATTTCAACAACAATTGGATTATTTAATTTTGCTTTTTCTTCTTTCTTGAATAAACCAAATACCATTTTTGTTTTCTCCTGATGTTTATTTATGTTTCTTGTATTCGCAAAGAAAAATTATTCATTCCTGGGTTCTGAAAAAAACACAGAAAAGAACAATTTCTTCTTTGCCCCATGAATTATAAAGCATATTTCAATCATTTCAAGTGCAAAGCCAAGAAAAAACCCGCCAGATGGCGGGGATTAGTTATATCTGGGCACGAACTTCTTCAACCTCGTAGCATTCAACACGGTCGCCCTCTTTCAAGTCATTATACTTGTCAAACGACATACCGAATTCAACACCACCAGATACTTCTTTGACTTCGTTCTTTTCACGACGAAGTTGTCCAATTTTGCCGTCGTAAATTACAACATTGTTACGCAGCAGACGTACATAGGCATCTTTCTTAATCACACCTTCGGTCATGCGACAGCCCGCAACACGCACACCCTTGCCCACGGTGAACAAGGCAATAACATCCGCATAGCCGATAAAGGTTTCATGCTTTTCAGGTGCCAATTTACCAGACAAGATTTCTTTCAATTCGTCTGTGATACGATATACAACACTGTGATAGCGGATATCAACACCGTTACCACGTGCCATATCACGAACAGTCGAATCTGCACGGACATTAAACGCAATAATCACCGCACCAGATGCAGTCGCCAGACGAATGTCGCCTTCGGTAATCTGGCCAACACCAGATGACAATAATTCAACACCAACTTTGTCTGTGTTGATTTCTTTGACCATGTCTGAAATCGCTTCGACAGAACCTTGGACGTCGGCACGCAAGATTATTGGCAATATCAACTTTTTCGTTTCGTCACGTTTGGCAAACAATTCTTCCAGGGACGAACGTTTGACTGCGTTTGCTTTGTCCTTGGCCTTTTGCGTGCGATAGGCCGCAACTTCACGGGTTTGGGCTTCGGTCTGCATAACACGCAATTCGTCCCCTGCCCCAGGTACACTGTTCAGCCCCAGCACAACCGCAGGTTGACCAGGTTTGACAGACTTTACACGTTCGCCAGATGAATTTATCAATCCACGCACACGACCAAATGTTTCGCCAACAACAAACACATCGCCAATCTTTAAGGTGCCTTGACGCATTAAAACAGTTGCAACCGCACCCAGCCCCTTTTCCTGTTTGGCTTCGACCACATAGGCGACGGCTGACATGTCTGGATCGGCCTTTAGATCCATCATTTCGGCCTGCAGCAGGATGGCCTCTTCCAATTTATCCAAACCAATACGTTTGGTGGCAGAAATTTCAACACACTGGACGTCACCCCCCATTTCTTCAACCTGAACTTCTTGCTGTAACAGGTCTGTTTTTACACGCATCGGGTTCGCTTCGGGCAGGTCAATCTTGTTAATTGCAACAATAAATGGAACGTTCGCAGCACGAATGTGATTTATCGCCTCGATCGTTTGGGGCATAATCGAATCATTTGCCGCAACAACCAGCACAACAATGTCTGCCATCTGGGCACCACGGGCACGCATCGCAGTAAATGTTTCATGCCCAGGGGTATCCAAGAATGTTATCATTTGACCGGACTGGGTCTTAACCTCGTACGATGATACGTGCTGGGTAATACCACCCGCTTCGCCGGCGGCAACGTTTGCATTGCGGAACGCATCCAACAATGATGTTTTACCATGGTCTACATGTCCCACAACCGTTACAACCGGGGCACGTGGCTTCATATTTTCTGGATTTGGTTCACGTTCCAATATTTCTGCATAGGGCTTCATCTCGACACGTTTGACCGTTGCACCAAATTCACCCGCAATCAATTCTGCAGTATCGGCATCAATAGACTGATTCACAGATACCATCATGCCCATTTCCATTAATTTCTTGATAACGTTGCCAGATTTTTCAGCCATCGCAGCTGCCAAATCTTTCACTGTTATTGTATCCCCCAGGGAAACAACACGTTCAACCTTTTGCGGGGCAGAAAACACGGCACGCGCCTTTTCACGGAAACGTTTCAGGGATGCTTCGGAACGACGACGGTTCGCACCACGAATTCCAATTTCATCACCGTCGTCGCCATCACCCAGAACAATGTCATGCAAATGGATTTTGCCGGATTTTTTGAAATCTTTTTTGGAATTATTGAACCTGGATGACCGATTGTCTTCTTCGTCAGAATTACGGTTATTCTTGCGACTGGCACCCGCAACAGCATTGTTGGTAAATACCTTGGGCTGGGGGGCGGCTTTTGCCTTTTGGGTATTTTCAGATGGCGCAACAGACACAGAATCAGGTTCTGTAACATATGCCGCATTTTCACGGGCCGCCAACTGTGATTTTACCTGTTGGTATTCACGATTTTCACGTTCTATTTCTGCGTCACGTGCCTGACGGGCCGCTTCTTCGGCGGCAAGACGCTGTTTGCGTTCTTCTTCACGGGCACGGGCCGCAGCCAATACCGCACGCAACTTTTCATCAGATGCATTGCGGGACGGCGCCACAGGGGCCGCAGGTTCTTCACGTAATTCCTTGCTGCCGGGGGCAACAACACGACGACGGCGTTCGACGAACACCGCATCGCCTTTTTTGCTGCGTACCGCATCAGTTGTAACAGATTTTCCAAGTGTTAATGTCGCCATATAAACAATCCCTGTTTGTGTTGTTTGTTATATTCCTGTTATTATTCTTGGTCCTGGGCAATATTGTATGCCAGTTCACGGGCCTTCATAATAACACGTCCCGCCAAACGATATGACATTGTGTCTTCACCCAAGATTTCAACCAATTCATCTGTCGATAAATCCGCCAAATCAGTCAATGTCTTGATGCCCGCCTGGCCCAGTTTCATAATGGTTGGACGTTTGATAAAGTCAAATGTCAACAAATCATCTGTCATGCCAATCGCATGGCCTGCATCCAGATAATCTGTTTCAATTTTGTTCAGATATGCTTTCGCACGTGTTTGCAGTTCTGTCGCCAGTTCTGTGTTAAAGCCCTCGATGCTTTCCAATTCAGACAATTCAACAAAGGCAATTTCTTCGACGGAACGGAAACCTTCGGTAATCAATAACTGGGCAATCATTTCGTCGACATCCAGCGCACCAATAAACAGCTCTGTCTTTTCTTTGAATTCTTTGGCACGGTTTTCTTGTTCTTGGGCTTCGTTCACGACATCAATGTGCCAGCCAGTTAACTGGGATGCCAGGCGAACGTTTTGACCACGACGACCGATTGCCTTGGACTGTTCTTCTTCGCTGACGACAACGACTGCCTTGTGCGTGTCTTCGTCAACAATGATTTTTGCAACCTTGGCTGGCTGCATCGCATTGACAATGTATGCAGCGGGATCTTCGGAATATGGAATAACGTCAATCTTTTCACCGTGACATTCGTTAATTACTTCCTGGATACGAGACCCCTTCATACCAACGGTCATACCAACGGCATCCAACGATGGGTCTGTTGCTTCGACTGCAATCTTGGCATGAGAACCAGGATCACGGGCAACAGATTTAATCTTAATCAAACCTTCGTAAATTTCTGGAACAGACTGGACAAACAGTTTTTCCATAAACAGCGGATGTGTACGGGTTACAAAAATCTGGGGTCCTGTGTTTGAACGAACGACATCCAGAACCAATACACGGGTGTCGTTCACCCCCTTGGAACCATGTCCGTCATCCTGGGATGATGGTTTTAAAATTTCACCAGGAATAATTTCACTGCTTTTCAAGTAACCTTCGGCACGATAGGCAGGTTTGTTTTCAGAATCACGATATTCGCCAATACCAACAACAACATTATTGCCAAATTCTGAACGAATTACCTTGGCATTTAGGATTTCTCCAATTTTGTCTTTGTATTCTTCGTATTCACGTTCTTTGGATGCGTCACGCACACGGGTCGCAATTATCTGTTTTGCCATCTGGAATGCCATGCGGCCAAATTCTGGTTCTGGCAATGCGTCTTCGACAACGTCACCAACAGATGGGTTGGACGAATACTTTTTCGCCTGGGCAACAGTTAACATTGTATGCGGGTCATATTCATCACCCGCAGATTCTGGCGATTCAATTACTGTAAATAAACGCTTGACATGGATAGTACCGTCTTTGCGGTCAATCTTGGCTGCGATATTAAATTCTTCGCCATATTTATGCTTGGCAATTTTGGCAATCGCTGCTTCCAGACCTTCGAATACGATTTCACGATCAATTAATTTCTTGCGTGCCAATGATTCTATTTCCAGTAACAAATCCTGACGTGGCATGGATACAAAAGACATTTATCTACTCCTTTGCGTTGTTTAGATGTCTTATTGAAAGAGCGGGGTTTTTTTCGACCCCGCCCTTAAAAAAAACTATTTAAGAACACTGATTATTATAAACCCGAATCGAAAAAACGCAAGTAAAAAACCACATTTATATAAATTTGTGGAATATGTGTTTTTTTTTATCTATAATCGGTTCACTATGATGAAAGCAATTAAATCCTTGTTCATGCCGGCGGCAAGTAAAACAACAGCAGGCGAATTGGCAAAAAAATTTGGACTGGAACTGCGGGGAAATGCAAGTGAACCTGTGCGGGGGGTCGCCCCAATCGCAGACGCAAAACCAGGTCAGTTGGCATTCTATTCAACAGAACAGAACAGCAATGCATTCAAAATATTGCCAATCGAAGTTCTGCAAAAAACACGGGCAACTGTTATCTTGGTTCAACCAGAACAGGCAAAGCATGCACCAAAAAATGCAACACTGTTGGTGACAGACAGCCCACGTGGAAATATCGTAAAAATACTGGGCGAAATCTATCGTGAAAAACCACGTTTCGGTATCAGCAAAAATGCACATATCGAACGGGGGGTCTTTTTCAGAAAAAAAAGACAGACCTATGTTGGTCAGTTCGCAACGATTGAACGGGGCGCCGTTATCGAACCAGGCGCAAAAATTTACCCGTACGCATATATCGGACGAAATGTCGTTATCGGTAAAAATACCATCGTTCAAACAGGGGCACATATTGAAAACGCAACTATCGGGGCAGACAGTGTCATTAATGCAGGTGCAGTTATCGGTAAAGACGGTTTCGGATACACACGACAAAATGGAAAAAATATCTTTATCCCACATGTCGGTCGGGTGGTGATTGGCGAACGTGTGTCTGTGGGGGCAAACACATGTATCGACCGTGGCGCAATGACAGATACCCAGGTTGGTGATGGTACAAAAATTGATAATCTGTGTCAGATTGCACATGGGGTTATTGTTGGCAAGGAATGTTTCTTGGCCAGTGGGGTCGGTTTGGCTGGCGGGGTTGTTATTGGTGATCGGGCATTGCTGGGCGGACATGTCGGGGTGGCAAATGGTGTACATATCGGAAATGATGCGTCTGTCGGGGCAAACAGTGGTGTGTTCCGCAATATCCCAGACGGAGAATCACACATGGGGTATCCTGCGGGCCCAGGAATGGAATTTATGCGACACTATGCATGGTTAAAAAAACAAACAAAAAAATAAATCTGTAAAAAAAACGGTGATAACATGTTTGATGCAAAATATATCGAAAATATCATACCACATCGGGGACATATGCGACTGGTTGATGAAATTCGTGAATACAATGACACCAGTGCAGTTGGTGTGAAATATGTGCGTGATGATGAATTTTGGTGTGAAGGACACTTTCCAGGTAATCCAATTATGCCAGGTGTCCTGCAGGTAGAGGCATTGGCACAAACCGCATGCTTTGTCGCATTCAAGCGGTTAAGCGACGAAGAACGAAAGGATATGCTGGGGTACTTTACCACAATGGAAAAGATTAAGTTTTCGCACATGGTGCGACCGGGGGATAAACTGGAACTGCACGTGGAATTGATTATGACCAAAATGCAACTGTATAAATTTCACGGTATCGCATTTGTGGGCGGAAAAAAGGTCGCAGAATCAACATTTACCGCCGTTCTGCAAAAAGTTCAAAAATAACAGCAATAAAAAATCCCCATTTCGGGGATTTCTTATTTCCGATTCCGCATCGCGGCGGCAATAAATGCATTGAACATTGGGTGGCCAGTATAGGGACCAGACTGGAATTCTGGATGAAACTGGCCAGCAATGAAGAACGGGTGATTTTTCAATTCGATAATTTCAGGCAATTTACCGTCTGGACTGCGACCAGATATTATCATACCGGCATCTGCAAACCGCCCAGCCAGCGATATATCCATTTCATAGCGATGACGATGACGTTCGGATATGCTGGTCGTTCCAAACACCCTGTGTGCCAATGTGTCGGGGGTTATTTCACACGGATATGCGCCTAAACGCAATGTGCCACCGTAATTTTCCGAATCATGGTCAGACATTATGCCGATAACAGGGGTGCAATCCTTGGTAAACTCGGTCGAGTTTGCGTTTTCAATTCCCAATACATTGCGGGCAAATTCTATAACTGCAACCTGCATCCCCAGGCATATCCCCATATAAGGGACATTATTTTCACGGGCAAAGCGGGCGGCGGCAATCTTGCCTTCAACACCACGAGAACCAAAACCGCCAGGAACCAAAATGCCATCCATGTCAGAACACATATCAGGTGAAAAACTTTCTGCGTCCAGTTTATGCAATTTCACATGGACATTATTTTGAATACCGGCATGGAACAAGGCCTCGTTCAATGATTTATAGGCATCGGGAACATTAAAGTATTTGCCAACAACACCAATGTTGACCGTTGGTAAATGGGCCGACAGATAATTTTCAATCCGTTCAAATCGGGTCATGTCCCCACGGGCATGTGGCAAATCAAAATGGTCTGCGATTATGTCAAAGACATGCTGGGATTCATAGGCCAGTGGGATTTTATAGATATTGTCTACATCAATGCCGCTGATAACACTTTTGGCGGGCAGATTGCAGAACATGCCTATTTTGTCCCGCTCGGCCGGGGTCAACATGCGAGGGGTACGAACAATCAGCATATCTGCCTGAATCCCGTTTTCCAACAATTCACGGGCAGACATTTGGGTTGGCTTGGTCTTTAATTCGCCAGACTTTTCCAAATATGGTGCCAGGGTTAAATGCACAAACATAACATTGCGGCGACCTACATCGTTGGCAAACTGACGTATGGATTCCAAAAATATCTTGCCTTCGATATCACCAACAGTACCACCAATTTCACAAACGACAAAGTCTGTATCAGTTGGGGCAGAAATGTATTCTTTTATCTTGTTCGATACGTGCGGTATCATTTGCACCGTCGCCCCCAGATAGTCGCCATGACGTTCTGCGTTCAGAACATCCCAATAGATGCGCCCCCCAGACACAGAATCGTTGCGTGACAGGCGTGCACCCAAAAAACGTTCATAATACCCCAAATCCAAATCAGTTTCATACCCATCATTGGTGACATATACTTCGCCATGCTGGAACGGCGACATTGTGCCCGGGTCTATGTTCAGGTACGGGTCAAATTTCCGTGCATGAACCGTATATCCACGTGATTGAAGAAGGGCGCCGCAACCCGCCGCTGCAACGCCCTTGCCAAGACTTGACACAACACCACCAGTTATAAATATATATTTCGCCATAAAAGTGCCCCCTTTATGTAATGATATCTTAGGCAATTTTTAATTGCGGTGCAATGAAATAAATTCCTATACTGGGGGTATGCGGGATTGGCTGGATAATCAGTATCAAAATTTGTTCCTGTACGTGCCATTCTTGCTGGCAGGTGGTGGGGCATTATACTTTGCACACAATATCGAACCAAATTTTATCACTGTATTTGTCGGTTTCTGTCTGGCATTTATCGGACTGTGTTTTCGAAAGGTGCCAATCCCACTTCGTGCAATCCTGGTTATGGTAATCGGATTTTGCTGGGCTGTAATGTTCACCGACATCGTTGACACACCGCAAATGCGCAGAAATATATTTGACCAACACCTGGTGGGGACAGTACAAAACATCGACCACACATTCGATAAATCCAGAATCTATCTGAACGTCAATGCCGCAGATATAAACGCAGGCAATGGGACTGCAACAATTAGACTGACTGTCAAAGACAACCCAAAACTGCCAAGCATTGGTGATAAAATCAGGGTCACAGGTGGACTGTTTCGGCCGGCACCTGCGTATGCACCAGAAACATTTGACTATGCACGATGGGCATACTTTAACGGGATAACCGCCACAGGTTATGCAAATGAAATCACAATACTGGAGCAGTCCAGACACAGCAATATAAATACATTGCGGAATTATCTGCACAACAGGTCAAATTCTGCATTGGCAGACACACTGGTTCTGGGGTATAAATCTGCAATACCAAAATCTGATAATGAAATCTGGGTCGCCAGTGGTATCGGACATGTTTGGTCAATCAGTGGCTTTCATATGACACTGGTTGGCGGATGGTTGTTCTTGATATTTTATACTATATTTCGGGCAATTCCGTATCTGGTTTGCAGGGTGCCTGCAAAAATACCAGCAATGGGTTGTGCGTGGTTGGGACTGATGGGATATCTGTTTATATCAGGCGTGGATGTCGCAACAGTTCGTGCGTTCCTGATGACAACGTTAGTGTTCCTGGCATTCGCAGTCGGACGCAGTGCAATTTCACTGCGAAATATCGCAATTGCGTTCATCTGTATATTTGCGTTGAATCCACACTATGTTATGCAGGCGGGTTTTCAATTATCTTTTGCGGCGGTGTTTGGACTGGTCTGGCTGTACAGTGTGGTTAAGCCAAAAATGCCACAAAACAGATTACTGAAAATTATTTATGCGTGTATACTGACCTCAATCGTTGCAACACTGTTCACAATGCCGTTTGTCGCCATGCACTTTGGTGCGATTCAAATTTATGGATTGGTGGGGAATTTAGTTTTACTGCCGATATTTTCATTTGTTATTATGCCACTGGTTATGATTGGTGTATGTGGGGCAGTGATGGGAATACATGCGCCGCTGGTTTGGGCAGACTATGTGTATGCGTATACACTGGAAATGGCAAAGCATATCGCAGAACTGCCGTATGCCAGTATCAGTGTGCCACATATTCCAAATGCCGCAATTGTCTGTATGATTTTGGCAATGATGTCTGTGGTGCTGATACGGACAATTAAAATAAAAATCAACTGGATTGGGCTTGCAGTATTCACACTTATCGGTATCGCAATTGTTTATACAAACCCAAAGCCAATATTCTTGGCAACATACGATAATGAACTGGTCGCATTTATGGGCGACGATGGATTACTGAGATTCAATAAATCACGGGCATCAAATCATTACTTTGCATTTGATACGTGGAAGCAACTGGTCGGTCAAGATATAAATACACCAAACAAACGATACAAACATGACAAAGGAATATTCAGATATGGCGATATTGTCTATGTCCAACGTTTTATGCCACTGATGAATAATATCGAATCGCTGTGCAGCGATGACAGTGTGCGGTACATCGTATCATACATGGATATAAAATCAGAAAAGTGCAAAAATAAAATTCTGCGGGGCGGGTTTGTTATATTCCCAGACGGACATGTAAAGTATACCCAGACACAACGACAATGGCACAATTATAAATAATCTGCACGAATAAAATACAGGCCGGCCGCAGGTGCCGTTGGACCCGCCGCAGAACGATTTTTTGCAGATAAAATCTGGGGTATATCATACGGTTTGCCCAGGCCGATTTCAATCAATGTCCCAACAATATTGCGAACCATGTGATGCAAAAATGAACGGGCGGAAAATTCAAAAACCAATTCATCACCGTTCTGGGTGATTTCAATTCGGTCCAATGTCTTTACAGGGGACTTTGCCTGGCATTCAGATGCACGAAAACTGGTAAAATCATGATTGCCAATTAACTGGGCGGCGGCATGACGCATGGCGGCAATATCCAGTTTACGTGGAACCCAATATACACGATTTTTCTGCAATACAGGTGCCGCACCACGATTTAATACAATATATTTATAGTGACGGGCCACACAATCAAAGCGGGCATTAAAATCGTCAGGCACAATCTCACAATCCAGCACAGATACAGGTTTATTTGTTAAGTAAAAGTTTAATGCACGCATAACTGTTTGGGCACTGTTATCGCCCCCCAGGTCAAAATGCGCCGTCATGGCAACCGCATGCACCCCAGAATCTGTGCGCCCTGCCCCCACAACATCAGGACGTGTGCCACAAAACTGCGCAATGGCATCCTTGACCAAGGATTGAACAGATGGCCCCTGGCGATTTTCCTGCCAGCCGATTAAATCTGTACCGTCATATTCCAAGATTACTTTGTATCGTGTCATTTATTCACCATACCTGATTTCAGCACCGTGCAGGCCGTTGATAAAACTGTTCCAATCCATAGGATTTTTTCCCGCCGGCTGGATACGTGTGATTTTTAATTTGCCATCTGCGATTCTGGTTTCTAAAATCTTGACATCAATACCATTGATTTTTGTGCGCCCCGCACCCAAGGCACGAACCAAGTTATGAATCTGAGATGCAGAACACGACCAATCCAGGATTTCATCGGAACCAGTCCATTTGCGGGTAAATGTCGGTTCGCCAACCTGGGGGGTGGCAGGATATCTGGCCGTGTCCGACAGGTATTCAACCAACATTTTGGCACCAATGTCGGATACAATTTTTTCCACACTGTCATTCGTGTCGTTTTCGCCAATTGCAAACTCACGACACATGATAATATCGCCTGCGTCCAATTCAGGCACAACCTGCATCAGACATACCCCAGATACACTGTCACCATTATAAATCGCCGTGCGAATTGGCGATGGACCACGATATTTTGGCAATAAACTGGGGTGAATATTCACAACAGGGGCAGATGATAATACGTTGTCACGCAATATCACACCATATGAAATCACAACAACCATATCAGGTGAATAATTGTATTCGTTTATATTCGTATGCACAGTCAGATTATTTTCATTCGCCCACGCATGAACAGGTGATGGGGTTAATACCTTTTTACGGCCCACAGGTTTCGGGGCACGGGTAAAGACCGCCATGATTTCATGACCTGCGTTCTTTATCGCATCAAAGATTGGAACAACAAAATTGTTTGTTCCCATTAATACCAGTTTCATTTTTTTAACTTCTTGACCTTGCGCATCAGCATTTCACGCCGCACAGGCGACAGATAATCAATAAACAGTTTTCCGTCCAGATGGTCGGTTTCATGCTGAACAATGCGGGCGGGCAACCCCGACATTTCAGCCATTTTATCTGCCCCTGTTTCATCAGTCCAACGAACAACCACAGATGATGGACGCGAAACATTTGCAAATACCGGCAGACCATCATTGCCCAACACGGACAGGCAGCCCTCCTCCATGGTGCATGTGTCAGAACCATATGATACAATTTCGGGGTTTATCATGCGGAACACCGTTTCAGAATCAGGGTCCATCATAACCAAAAAACGTGACAAGGCACCAATCTGGGGCGCCGCCAAACCAACACCGTTCTGTTCACGCATCATAGATACCATTTCATCCATGGTTGACAGCAGCTGGGGTGTGATAACATCCACAGGGTCACATTTCGTCCGCAAAACTAAATCGCCACAAAGTTTCATTTGCAACATATATAAATCCTTTTATAATAAATCATAGCAAAGGATTAGGAAATGACAACTTATATTTTCATACTGTTGGTGATAATTATTGTTATGCTGATGATTGTGCTGATGCGGCGGCCAGTTGTGGATTTTTCGCCACTGCGTGAAGATAATATCAGATTGCGTGAACGGTTGGCAGAACGGCTGGGGGTGCTGGCACAAAATGCGTTGGAACTGAAAAACATCAGTGGCGACATCGCAAACTTTAAGGATATTTTATTAGGCAATAAACAGGCACGGGGTATGTTCGGCGAAAGACAACTGGAAGATATTGTTGCAAATATTATGCCACCAGAAATGTATGCATTTCAACACACACTGACCACCAATGTGCGACCTGATTGTATTATTCGACTGCCATATCCGCCAGGCGACATGGTTATAGACAGTAAGTTCCCACTGGAATCTTATAACCGTATGCAGGAAAATAAAAATGATGGACTGGCAAAAAAACAATTTGAACTGGACGTCAGAAAACATATCGATGCAATCGCAGAAAAATATATAATCCCGGGTATTACTGCAGAATCTGCAATGATGTTTATCGCATCGGAATCTGTGTTCGAAACACTGCACAGAACATTCCCAGATACAATCGACTGGGCCGCACGCAAAAAGGTTTTTATCGTGTCACCCGCCACACTGTGGGCAACACTGAATACAATTCGGGCCGTGCTGAGCGATATAAAAATCAAACAGGTCGCAAAGCAAATTAAACAAGAACTGGATACGTTGATGGTCGACCTGGGGCGGTTGAGTGAACGGGCAGATAATGTCGAAAAACACTTTAACATGGCACAAAACGATGTGAACCAATTAAAAATCTCTATCGGAAAAATCGCCCCACGGGCAGAAAAAATTAAAAATATGGAATTCGGTGAACAATAAAAAAATCCCCATTGCGGGGATTTTTATTTTCGTGTCAAAATTATTTATTCGGAATAATCTTGATTTCTGTGCGGCGATTCTGGGCACGACCAGCGGCAGTGCTGTTCGACGCAATCGGATTTGATGACCCCATACCCATAACTTCAAACCGAGATTGCTTGACCCCCTGGCCCTGAAGATATGCAGCAACAGAATTTGCACGTGAACGAGACAAATTCAGATTATAGTCAGCCGAACCTGTGCTGTCTGTATGGCCAGACACCAAAATTGTGGAATTGCTGTACTTGTTCAAAACACGGGCAACAGAATTTAACACAGGATAAAATGACGAGTTTATGTCCGCAGAATCTGTTTTGAATGTGATGTTGCCAGGCATAATTAAACGGATACTGTCTGTGTCTTCGACAACCTGGACACCGGTGGACACCAATTCAGCACGCAGCTCTGCCGCCTGGACATCCATATAATAACCAACACCGCCACCAACAGCACCGCCCGCCAAGGCACCAATCAATGCACCTTCGCTGCTTTGTGTGCTGCCAATCAATGCGCCGGCAGTCGCCCCAATCGCAGTCCCCCATGTCGATTTGGCTGTCTGTGTCTGGCCTGTATAGGGATTTACAGTTGTACATGCAGATACCAATGCACCCAATGCCAATAATGATACCAGTTTCTTCATACTTTCTCCTTTGGTTAATTTGGTAAGTCACTGGATATGTTAGAACATATAAAACAAAATATCAAAAAAATAAAATGGTAAAAAAAACCGCCATGCGGCGGTTTGTTATTCTGGTGGGTGTTGAGGGACTCAAACCCCCGACCCTCTCGGTGTAAACGAGATGCTCTAATCAACTGAGCTAAACACCCAAAGCCCGTATATAATATACAATTGTTTTGCGTTTGTCCAGTGTTTTATTCAATTTTTTTACCGGTCGATACAGAAAACTGTTCATAACCAACACTGATAATGCCGGATTCATACGTCGGGGCAACAGGTTTTTTAACCGATGCACGCCAATATACTGTGCCTGTTGACAATTCGACGGCATACAAATTCTGGTCAACAGATACCACAAATGCATAGTTGCCAGCAATCACAAATGGGACACCGACACCAATGTCCAGACACCATGTTTTTGCACCAGTCGCCGCAGAAACCCGGCAAAACGCATCGCCCAATCCACCTGCATAGACGTATTTACCATGTGGCACAATCGGGGCAACAATGTCAACCATGGTCGATCCACCGGTCATGGCACTGGGGCGATAAATGTCTGCAATCCAAACCAGTTGACGGGTTGTTGGATTTAACTTGATAACTTCGCCAGTGGTCAGTCCCGCATAGATGTATTTGCCGCTGCATATCGGACGGGGTGTGTTCGACACGGTATTCTTGGTCGGAAAACCCGAAAAAATGCGTCTGTCACCATCCCATATTACGTTTGATGCGTCCTGGGTATAACGACATTCGGAATTGTTTATCACAACCGGTTGCGATGGCACGTCTGTTATCGTTTTGTTCAATACAGATACTGTGCCAGTTTCAAAAATTGGTGTTCGGGTGCCAGGCAGTATCGGATCATGCCGGTCACAGCCAGACAATATCAGCAAACCACAAACAATCATTAATATCTTGTGCATGAATGCCCCCAAAACAATTTAACGCAATGTTTGCGCAGTCGCAGAAATTACAGATGGGGCCGATTCATCATTTATAATCTTGTCCAGCCATTTGTTCCCATTTTCACGGTCGCCAGTCGATAAATACTTTTGCGCAACAGTCAGGGCCGCCGTATAATAAAACGGCGATGATTTTGTATCCAAATCTGACAGATATTCTTCGACATCTGATGCCGTCATATCATCACCACGAATGCCGACAATGTGCAAACGTGCCAAATCACGAAAATCACGAGTGTCACCGTTAGATGCCAACGATTCCAGTTTGGCGATATCTTGGTCAATCAGGTATGCCTGGAACAATGCCAGGTCAGCAGTCGCACCAGATGTATTGTTTGACAAGGCCGCCAATGCATTTGCATCAACGGTTTCAACCGCTGTTTCATATGCAGCAGCAGTTGCCATTTTTTTCTGATGATGGGTGCGAATACCAATCTGAAATCCAGTCGCAATAATCAAGATAACCAATACAGTCGCCATGATGTGGTTTGAGTACTTTTTGATGAACTGCATCGTTTTTTCATTGTTGACTTCTTCCCAAACTTCACGATACAGGGCATCTTCCATGTGTTCCGCACGTGTTTTTTTTGGTGCTTTGACGTTTTTATTTCTTTCCAGCATTGTTGCCATATTTTATTCTCCTGTGCTTGATAATTATTTATTTATGGTATACTATAAAAGTTATGACAAAGGAAATCAAGGACGCTTTACCAGTAAAACAAAATAACAGTATCGTGGCAGCACGGGGGGTTAGTGATGAAAATTCGCTGGCACAATATATTCAAAATATTCAGAAAATTCCCGTTCTGACGGCTGAACAAGAATACGAATATGCAACACAATGGGTAAAAAATCACGACCATGTGGCAGCTGAAAAACTGGTCGCCAGTCATCTGAGATTGGTGGTGTCGGTGGCATATGACTATAAAAACTATGGGATTCCTGTTGGCGAACTGATTGCCAGTGGAAATATGGGACTGATGCAGGCACTGCAAAAATTCGACCCAGAAAAAGGTTTCCGCTTTTCAACATATGCAATGTTCTGGATCAAGGCGGAAATTTATGAAACTATTTTAAACAACTGGTCAATCGTCAGAATTGGGACATCTGCAAATCAGAAAAAGGTTTTCTTTAACCTGGCACGGGCAAAACGGGCACTGGGAATTATGGATAACAACCTGTCCGATGAACAAACAAAAAAAATCGCAGAATATCTGGACGTGCCGGAAAAAGATGTACAACGTATGGCAACACGTGTGGGGGCACGGGATGTTTCACTGAATGCACCAATGAACACAGACGATGGGGCAACAGATATTCTGTCCAACATGACCGATGGTGGTGATACAATTGTCGAAACACTGGAACAAATCGAATTCAGACAGCGGGGAATGGAACTGCTGAAAAAGCATCTGGAAAAAATGTCAGACCGTGACCGAGAAATCTTGACGGCACGCCGACTGAAACAGCCAGTTGCAACGTTGGAATCACTGTCGCAGAAATATGGAATTTCACGTGAACGTGTGCGACAAATCGAAGAACGGGCATATAATAAACTGCGGGACGCAATCCTGAAAGAAGCAGGAGAAAATAAATAAACATGAATTTTATTAAGCTGTTTACTGTGGTGGTGGCAGTGATGTCAATCGGACATTCGTCTGCGTATGCGTTGCAGTATGATATAGGAAAATTTTCATTAAGACTGACCGGATATGGAACAGGTGGTATTATCGAACCTGATTTTGAATCAACACTGTTTATCGGTGATTGGCGGGTGCGGGGACAGGTTACCTATGCCGCAAATGAAAACTATAAGTTCGGGGCGGTATATGCAATGGACCATGCCGCAATGGATAAAGGAAACTTTTCACGCGAGGTTTTTGCATATCTGGAATCTGCGCAGTACGGCAGGTTGGAAGTCGGTTTTACAGATTCAATCGCACGAAAACTGGGGGTCGGGTTGCCAGATGTTGGGGGATTGAGAATAAACGACAGGCCACTGTTTAACGAAAAAATTGTGCCAGATGGCCCAGTTATCGCAGATACAACACTGACATCGGGGCGAAATAATGCGTTGCGATTAAATGTGGTGACGGCGCCTGAAAACGGTCTGCAATATGGGGTTTCCGTGGCAGGTATCACAGATGATTTCGACTGGGCCGTGGATGCAGGAATAAAATTCAAGCAATCAACAGGTAAAATTAAAACTGCCTATACGGCCGGTGTATCTTTTATGGATAATCCACACGACTTTGATAACGAAGTTTATACCCCAGGGGTCACCGCAGACTGGCGGGCGCAGATGTCGGTCGGATTTAATCTGCAATACAACAGTTGGATTTGGGGTACAACAGGCCGAATCATCTATGATATGGACCCAATCGGTACACCGTCTGATGGGTTTGTCGTTGGAACAGGTGTCAGCTATGATTTGCTGAGATACAGTGTGTCACTGACATATATGTTTTCAGATACAGGGGTGTGGCAAAGGGATGTAGATGACTTTGCCGACCACATGGCAATCGCATCGTTCAGATACAAATACAGCGAATTTGTAGATGTATGGATTTCAGGGGGCATCACTTCGAAAACACCCTTTGTTTCCGCAGGACTGCGAATATCGTTTTAATAAATGTTAAAAAGGAATAATTATGCTGAAAAAAACAGAAGTCGTTTTATTTGATTTTGATGGAACATTATCAGGACTGGATTCAAATGTGGGATTTGCACGTTACTGTTTCAGACGCAGTGTGCGGCCGTGGCTGTATCTGCCACTGATGGGAATTTGCGGTATTTGCAGATGGATTAACCCAGATGGTGTGTGGTGGCGGGAAAATATTCGCAGATTCTTGACCCCAAATATGGTAAAAAAATTCGCCCCAGGTTTTATCAAACAGCATAAACGGGAAAGATTCGGTTGGGCCAAAGAACGGGTTCAGGCCGAACGGGACGCAGGGCGCAAAGTTCTGATGGTGTCCGCCAGCCCAGATTATCTGTTACCACAACTGGTCAAAGATATGAAATTTGACGCAGTGTTCTGTTCAAAAATGAATAAAAATAAACCATGGAAATATGAATTCCTGTGCTGGGGCGCAAACAAAGTTCGGGCAATGGATGAATGGGCAACAGAAAACAAGATTATCCCACATGTCGTGCGGGCATATTCAGACAGTAAATCAGATATGCCAATGATGGAAATCGCAGATGAACAGGTCTGGATTGATAAAAAAACAGGTTTAAGAAAATAAACCAAATGATTTTATAATCACTTTGTCGTACAGTGTTTCTATGGTTTTAATAGAAACACTGTTTGATTTATTAAGCGCATCCGCAGGGGCAATTATGGGGGCACTGTTTGCATTTTTCCTGAACAGAAACAGACGCAAACAAATGACCAAACAACTGATTGTCAGTAAAAGTGAATTAGAAAAAATTAAACTGGAAAATGAAAAACTGCTGGAACAAATCAAAGAAAAAGAAAATTTAATTCTGAAAATGCAGGTACAAATCCTGGGCAGTAAGGCAAACAACAAATCAAAAGATAAAAAATAACCCCGCCATGCGGCGGGTGTTTATTATTTACGCAAGCCCAATTTCTTAATCAATTCTTCGTATTCAGAAACACTGCGTTTCTTGATGTATGCCAACAATTTCTTGCGGCGATTAACCATCAACAACAAACCACGTTTAGAATGATTGTCTTTGTGGTTGTTTTTCATGTGTTCTGTTAAATTGCGAATGCGTTCAGTCAATACTGCAACCTGGGATTCAACAGATCCACCGTTGTCAGATTCTGATACCTTGTATGCCTGAATCAATTCGGCTTTCTTGGCTTTTGTTACGGACATTGTTTTTTTCCTTTGGTTATTTTATTTCTTTATATCGTTCTTTTTGGACGCAGCTGGCCGTCACACACCACACCAATACCAATGAATACATCACCCGTATAAATGCGGTACAGACCAGATTCTGTATCCGTCTTGACAAAGCCACCATTTCTATAAAAATTGGCCGCCCCGTCTGGTAAATTCAGAACCGGAATGTCCCCCAGTCCAAAATCAACCGGTCTCAGGTTGTCCCCGAAATCGCCACTATTATTAAACACTTTTTCCAAAAAATCAAGTTTTACTGCATTTTTTACGTCAAATCCATTCGCAACTGTGCGGCGTATCATGTCAACAGTCGCAACTGTGCCACACATCTTCGCAATGTCACGGGCAATCGAACGTACATAGGTACCTGTCGAACATCGCATGCGAAACCGCCAAATGTTGCCGTCATTGCCCAACAATTCCAATTCGTAAATATGTACAGGACGGGGTGGAACCTGAATCGCCCTGCCCCGGCGGGCCGCATCATAAGCACGCACACCATCAACATGGACCGCCGAATAAAGCGGCGGCGTCTGCATAATATCACCCAAAAATTTGGGCAAAACACTTTTAACCGTGTCAACATCTGGCACAATGTTCGTGCGTACTGTTTCATGCCCTGTTATGTCCAGGGTGTCTGTTTCAAAACCAAACTGACACGAAAACAGGTATTCTTTGACCGTTGGATTTAGTTCCTGGACAAATGGTATCATCTTGGTCGCATCACCAATCGCAATCGGCAATACACCCGTTGCCATCGGGTCCAGGGTGCCAATGTGACCAAACTTTTTCGTCCCCAGCATGCGTGCAATGCGACCACCCGCCGTGCGGGAAAACAATCCGGAATCTTTGTCCAAAATTATCCAGCCAGATGTTTGCATGCTATCTTGTCTTTTCGATTGTATATGCCTGTTTTGCTATCTTTTGAACAAACTGTGTCAATTCAGATGGACGACCGTTGCATGGTGGATAAACCTGACGCATGCGGACAGGGTCAAATACCATGTCGCCTGGTGTGTATGGCTTTATATACTCGGAATACCATCTGTTGCCATATAATATCCCAGGACGAACAGGCATGTCGACATGAAGAACATTATTTGAAACCTGGGCAGAACGACCAATATAATATTTTGGTCCCCAGACAATATCAGATTTCATTTGGTAGCCATCAATATCAAAGACCAGGTGTGCACCAATTTTGAACTGGTTGTCACGAAACCCACGGGTCAGCCCATAAATAGGTTTGCCGTCTGAACTGTACAAATGTCTGAAATCAAATGCATGAATAAAATCGTATAATTGTTTCTTGTCTGAAAACTCGTGCTGAACAAGATTGCACGAATTTGCCTGAAAAACATACACAGGTTTTATAATCATAATATATCCTTTATCCAAATAAACTTAACTGGGGCGCAGAAATGTCGTCTGCCAGACGATTCTTTTTCGCAGGTGCAGGCGGTGGCGCTGCAACCGCAGATACAGGCGCAAACGGTTCAACCACACAATTGTTCGTTTCCAATGCAGACAGTACACTTTCTGCACGGGCAATAACAGACCGGGGCATGCCAGCCATTTTCGCAACGTGAATACCATACGACCTGTTCGCAACACCCGCAACTATTTTATGCATAAATACAATTTCATTGTTGTGTTCACGGACATCAATCGTCAAACACGATACATGCGACAATTCGCCATCAGATACCAATCTGGTCAATTCGTGATAGTGGGTCGCAAACAGTGTACGGGGCTGTAACTGGTCCAGGTATTCCAATACCGCCTGGGCAATCGCCATGCCATCATAGGTCGCAGTACCACGACCAATCTCGTCAAATATTATAAATGAATGGCAGGTCGCACGATTTAGGATGTTGGCAGTTTCACTCATTTCCACCATAAAGGTTGATTGACCCGCCGCCAAATTATCAGATGCACCAACACGACTGAATAACTGGTCACAGATGCCAATGGTCGCAGATGTCGCAGGTACAAAAGAACCCAAATGCGCCAAAACAACAATTATCGCATTCTGACGCAGATATGTCGATTTACCCGCCATGTTCGGCCCAGTCAATAATGCAATAGACCGTGCATTCAAATTACAATCGTTTTTAACAAAGTTATCACCACGTGAACGCAGTACATGTTCAACCACAGGATGACGTCCACCAACAACGTCAAACGCACAGTCCGTTGTCATCTTGGGACAAACCCACGAATATTTATCGGCAACAGATGCCAACGACAACCAAACATCGGTATCTGCCAATAAATCGGCCGTTAACAGCAAATCAGATGATATTTCACGGATTTCATTTATAAAACCATCAATGATCTGTGATTCAATGGCAGATGCCTTTTCCGCAGCACTGCGAATGTCGTTGTCCAGGTCAATTAAACGGGATGTCGTAAAACGCATATTGCCGGCCATCGTCTGACGGTGGATAAAGCCGGACTGTGGTGCCATTAAAATGTCTGCACGGGCCGATGGTACTTCGATAAAATACCCCAGGATGTTGTTATATTTTATCTTTAACGTGTTAATGCCCGTATTGGAAATGTATTCGGACTGTAACGATGCAATTGTTTCACGGGCACCAGTGGATAATTTACGCATGTTATCCAATGGAATATCATAGCCGTCACGAATCACACCACCATCACGGAAAAATGTCGGTAAATCATCCGCCAATGCACTGCGCAGACGCATCGATAATTCATCGTGCGTGTTTATCGAATCAAATCGTGGGGCCATTGACGAATCTAGACGGGTCGACAATAACTGGGCACGGGGTAAAATGGTTAAAAATTCTGATACATGACGCATGTCACGGGGGGTGCCACGACCAGATAACAACCGGGACAGGGAACGACCGACATCTGGAACAGATGACATCAGGTCTGATACCGTACCAACAACGTTCGGATTTAATACAAAATGAGATATATGCAGCTGGCGAGATTGAATTTCAGATATGTCTGATGACAAATTACGCAAATACGAACGCAATTTACGTGCGCCCGCCGCAGTCGATGTTTCATCCAAAACATCAATCAAACATGTGCCACCGTCATTAATCGGCGAGTCAATTTCTAAGCTGCGCCAGGTGGCAGAATCAATCAACAACTGGCGACCGGATGTAAATGTATAGGGGGCACGAAAAGTTATTGTTGCACCACGTTGGGTATTAAACAAATAACCCGCCAACAAACACACTGCACTGTCTGTGTCACGGATGGCAACGTTCGTATCAACTGCACCGCCAAATACACGTGATACAACCATGTCTATGTCTGAACGATGATATAACTTTTCATACACTGGGGTCGATTTGAATGTGTCACGTATGGACAAGATTGTTTTTTCTTCGGCATGACCAAATGGAAATATAACCTCGGCCGGGTTCAGACGGACCATATCATCAATGGCATTACTGGATTGCCCAATGAAAAATTCGCCAGTCGATATATCACAACCTGCAATGTCATACTTGCCACCAGAAACAGGTACAATCGCAACCAAAAAATTCGATTTCTGGGGGGTTAACAGATTTTCATCAGTTAATGTCCCAGGGGTCAAAACACGAACCACCTGGCGGTCAATAAATTTATGTCCACGGGCACGGGCCTGGGCAGGTGTTTCCATCTGTTCGACCAGCGCAACCTTGTACCCGGAACGAACCAGGCGACCAAAATAGTTGTCTGCCGCATGCCACGGTATGCCACACATCGGTATCCCAGTGCCAGATCCATCTGTGCCACGGGCCGTCAATACCAACCCCAGCGCAGAACTGATGGTTTTGGCATCTTCAAAAAATGATTCATAGAAATCGCCCAGACGAAACATTAACAATGCGTCTGGATTTTCTGCCTTGATATCAACATATTGCTGCATAACAGGCGTCAGTTTACTTTTATCAGCCACAATGTATCCGTTTGATTTTTATGCACCAACTTTTAATGTTTCGATTTTTAATTCGGCTTCTTTTAACATCTGTTCACAGTATGCCTTTAACTTAATTCCCTGTTCATAGGCGGCAACAGAATCAGCCAGTGGCAATTCGCCAGATTCCATCTTTTTAACCAATTCCATTAATTGTTTGTATGCTTCTTCGAACGATAATTTGTTTTCTGTCATGCGTTTGCCCCTTTGATTTTTATATCACAGGGAACATTACAAAATTATTCGCATGTTTTCAATTATTTTTCCCAAAAAATTTTAGACTATTCGTAACGCAAACTGTCAATCGGATTTAATTTCGCCGCCTTCATCGCAGGCATAACACCAGATGACAGACCAACAATCACCGCAACAGATACAGATAATATCACAGGCCATATGCTGAACGGAACGTTATAGCCCAATATAAATCGACCAACCCCCTGGGACAGACCAACACCAATCACCAAACCAATCATCGAACCAATAAAAGATATCAAAACAGATTCAGATAAAAACTGGATAATTATCATGCGTTCACGGGCACCAATCGCCTTGCGTATGCCAATTTCACGGGTGCGTTCGGCAACAGATACCAACATCATGTTCATAATCCCAATCGCACCAACCAAAAGCGATACAGCCGCAATCGCAATCAATAACAACTTCATATACCCTGTCACAGTCGTCATCGTTTCCATAACCTGCTTCATATCCATAATCTGAAAATCATCAACAACATCGTCTTTCAGGCGGTGGCGCTGGCGCAGCAGGGCGGTTATCTGCTCTATCGCCATGGTGTTGTCAGATTCGGCAAATAATTTCAGCGCAATCATGTTTACAGAATTTGGAAACCGTGAACCCTGGACACGCTTTTTCAGTGTTGTGACAGGTATTATTATCATGTCATCTTGGCTGCCCATGGCAGAATCCCCCTTGGCACGGGTCATGCCAACAATAACAAATGGCGTGTTTTGTACACGGATTACTTCGCCAACAGGATTTGATGGCAACCCCAATTCTTCGGCAGTTTCAGGCCCAATCACCGCATAGGTCGATGCATTGCGGACAGCAGCCATGTCAAAAAATGTGCCGTGTTCCATTTCCAGATTCTGGACAGTCGCATAGTCAGGATACACACCAACCATTGATGTCGCCCAATTCTTGTTACCATATATCGCCTGGGCGGCACCATTTTGAACCGGTGTTATCGCCATAACGTCTGGCAGACGACCAATGTATTCGGCATCCTGGATTGTTAGTGTTTGGCGATTTCCAGTGCGAACACCTGCACTTTGCGCCGCACCTGCACGTATCATTATCGTGTTCGTACCCAGTGATGAAAACTGGTCCGTGATTTCACGTTGGACCGTTTCACCAACTGCAACCATTATCACAACCGCCATAACACCAATAATTATGCCCAACACCGTTAACATTGAACGGATTTTATTGCCACTGATTGACAGCCATGATTCTTTGAATATATCCCGAATTGTCATATTGCCCCCCTGCCCAGTACTATAATGCGTCGTCATTGCGTGGCACAGGGCCATCATAGTTTATGCGACCATCACGAATGTGTATCAAACGATGCGCATATTTCGCAATGTCAAATTCATGCGTTATCATCACAATCGTTATCCCCAAAGAACGATTTAATTCCTGGAAAAATTGCAATATCTCGTTGCCCATTTTACTGTCCAAGGCACCAGTTGGTTCGTCTGCCAATATCAACTTTGGCTGGCCCGCCAGGGCACGTGCAATGGCAACACGCTGCTTCATTCCGCCAGATAACTGGGTCGGCAGATAGGTTTCAAAATTTTCCAGACCAACACGACGCAGCATTTCACGGGCACGTGATATGCGTTCGGACATCGGCAGACCACGGTACATTAACGGCAACATCACATTGTCCAGTACACTGCGTTTTGGTAATAAATTAAACTGTTGAAATACGAACCCAATATGCTCGTTCCGGGCAATCGCCAATTCATCTGGGGTTAAGCCCGTTACGTCTTGGCCGTATAATTCATAAACACCAGATGACGGTGTGTCCAATGCACCAATAATATTCATACAGGTCGATTTGCCAGAACCAGATGGCCCCATTATCGCAACAAATTCCCCAGGACGAACAGAAAAGTTTATGTCAAACAAAACCTGTTGCTGGCCACCGATTTCCAGTGGAAAAACCTTGTTTATGTGTTTCAGCGAAATTATATTTTCTGTCTTTTTACGCATAATAAAATACCAATCTGTAATCGGTGGTTATTATACCACAATCTGCGCCCCCGTGCAAATTTGCAGCAATAAAAAAATACCGGCAGATGCCGGTATTTTTTCTTATAATAAACATGCCAAGGTCGCACCAGTGTTCTTTAACATAAACCAACCAATGCGATAATCGGTCGCATATACTGTTACCATAAACAATGCCAATATCCCAATCACAATCATGACATTGCCACGTTTGCCACGCATACAGTACAAGGATATATTGTAAAATAAAAACAGTACATAGATGTCAACAATCATACTGATTATCCACATCGATGTGCAATTAAATGCCAATGCATTCAAAACCAATATAACTGGATATATGAAAAAAATTGATGCCAGCCCCTTAATCGCAATTTCCCAGTCACGTTCGCCGCCAGTGATTTCAGACACCAACATCATCAGCCCACCAAACACGAACAACAGTGCAACCGCTAGAACAGGAACAATTACAACCGCTGTAAATATCGACCCCAATGTTATTGTCGCACCACCAATCAGGCGGATTAATAAAACTAAACACCCACCCAGCAAACCGTACAAGAATGCCTTCATCATTGATTCTTCCATGTTGCCGTCTGCAACAATCTTTGTAAAATAACGCCGTGGATTCACAATCATATTGCGAAAATGGCGAAATGTGTTTCTTGTTTTCTTCTTCATGTTTATACCCCCATTTGATTATTTATATTTTTGCTTTATAATGAAAAAAAATCAACGGAAAAAATATGATAAAGATAGTTATCGCAGGACGGCCAAATACAGGCAAGTCGACATTGTTTAATGCACTGACAGGTACACGAGATGCACTGGTCCATGACAGACCAGGGGTCACACGGGATACAATTTCAGGCAATATAAAAAACAGACCATATATGCTGTATGATACGGCAGGATTAGAACGGGAAAAGCACGGAATTGCCGCAGATTCAACAAATATGGCAATCGATGCAGTTCAAAATGCTGATGCCGTGCTGTTCGTGGTTGATGGGCGGGTCGGACTGACCAACGAAGATATTGACTGGGCAAAACTGGTTCGCAGAAAAACACGTGCACCGGTGTTGTTGTTGGTTAATAAAAGCGAATCGGTTAAACGACTGGCAAATGTACACGATTTTTACAAACTGGGGTTCGGAGAACCTGTGATGGTCGCAGCAGAACATAAACAAGGTTTCGATGCAATATTCGAATTTATGGATAAAATCGCAGGCGATGCAGCAAACGAACCTGTCCCAGAAAAAAATGCAGACAATCGGGTAAAAATTGCCGTTCTGGGACAACCAAACGTGGGAAAGTCTACGTTCGTCAATCGGGTGCTGGGCGAAAAAAGACAGATTGTTATGGATGCACCAGGTATCACACGTGATACTGTAAAAATACCAACAAAGTTCTATGGTCGTGATATTATCTTGATGGATACCGCAGGGTTGAGACGCAAGGCCGGGGTCACAGATGATGTAGAAACGTTGTCTGCACTGAAATCGTTGGACGCAATCGACAAGGCAGATGTCGTTATACTGATGGTGGACGCAACAAAAAATATCGAAAATCAGGCGCTGGGGATTGCTGCACGGGTTTATAACGCAGGTAAAATTCTGTGCGTGGCACTGAATAAATGGGACCTGGTCGAGCCAGAAATTCGTGATGAAAAATTACTGAAACTGAAACATCAATTCTCGAACTCTTTCCACCAAATTATAAAACCAATGATTTTGGCCGTTTCTGCAGAAACAGGTATGGGGGTTCAAAATATGTTCCGCAGAATTTATGAACAATGGGATATTTCTTCGGCACAGGCACCAACCAGCATGATTAACAGAATTGTCGAAAAACTGGTCGCAGACAGACAACCACCTATGTCACGACTGAAAAGACCAATGAAAATCAAATTCGCACGACAAACTGGACGACACCCAATGAAAATCACAATTAATGTTGGTGGCGCATCCGATATACCAGAATCGTATACACGATATCTAAGACGGGGCCTGGCAATGGCATTAAAGTGGGAACACCTGCCGATTATTATCGAATATGAAAAGGCAGACAACCCATATGAAAATTAAAAGAACCGCCAAATCGGCGGTTCTTTTTTTTGGATATATCCTTAGAACCCTTTGGGTGTTTCCATTTTTACATTCGATATCTTTTTATCCAATGCAGAAACAACATCGTTTGTAATATCCAAGTTTTCTGCACCTGCACCCGTGCGGGCCATGCGACCATCAATCACCAACGACAGATTCTTTTTCGCAATTATTCCTTCGATAATTGGATCCAGATGTTTTGTCTGCAAATCATTCAATGCACGTTGATATGACATTTCAATGCTTTGCGCACGTTCAGTCAAATCACGTTGCAGTTTTGTGACACGATTTTGATAATCTACGACACGACGTTGCAATGCTTCACGGGATAAAACATCCTGGGATTTTTCAATTTCTGCCTTTTCTTTTTCCAGAATCTTTTGTTCCTGTTCCAGTTCGCTGCGCAATTCGTTTTCGTATTTTTCCTTTTGTGAACGCAAATCTTTTAATGCCGCTGCATCAGACTGAATCGCATCCATGCGAATCACAGCAATACGCAAATCCGCACCATTGGCCGCATCTGTGGATACAGTTTCCAATGCTTCGGCAACTGTTGCGCCAGAATTCGTATTTAATGCAGACACAGCCCACAATCCCAATGCCGCAACCGCAATCACAGCAACTGCAATAATGCCAGTTTTTTTATAGTTTTTTACAGCTGATGATTCATTTGTTTTTTTTACCATTTTTCCATCCTTTGTTTATTTGTTATGCGTAAATAATAGCAATATTTTTTGGAAAGTAAAACAGAAAGTTGTCAGATGCAACATAACAAAAAACCCGCCATTTGGCGGGATTTTTTTACTGTTGTCCAGATTCCTGGGGGGCCGCTGTTGCGTCTGCGGTTTCTGATTTCGATAATTCGTTTATCAGATTTGTTAAACGCTGGGCGGTTTCTGCGTCGTTTAATGCAACCGCAATCGTGTATGACGATTCCAGGTCTGTACGGGCCGCAGCAATATTTCCCAACTGCAGATTTAATGCAGCAGATTTTTCAAAATACCCCATTGCATTGTTGGATAACATTTCACGTTCTTCCATGGTGGTGGCACCTTGAATCTGTTCAGAGATTACACGAATCGCAGATGAATAATCTTCAATCGCCTTGGCATAGTCTTGGGTGGCAGTATATGCCTCGGCACGTTCTGCGTAAACAGATGGATTTACAACGCCTTCGGGACGGGCCAATGAATTTGTATAGTCTGCAATCGCACCCTGCCAATTCTTGAGCCACAAGTTCAACTGACCACGTTTGGCATACAAATCACGCATCTGCAAAATCGAACTGGGGTTCGATGTGTTCGCAGCCAATGCATTGTTTATGTCGTTCATGGCCGCAGTATAATCTTCCAGACGGGTGTTCAGTAATGAACGGTCATAGTATGCAACTGCGTTTGATGGATCCTTGGCCAGGGCAGCATTAAAGTCAGCCAGCGCATCACGATAATTGCCAGACTGCATGTGCGCTTCGCCACGCAAAATGTATGTATCAACAGATGCAGCACCTGCATCAATCGCCGCAGTCAAATCAACAATCGCATCGTCAATGTTGCCCGCAACCAATTTTGATTTTCCACTGTCATAATAATCGCCGGCCTGCAGTAAAACTTCTTCGGTGATTTCAACATTATTTGCACCAGTCTGCATATTGTGCGACCGCCCCAAAATATAAAACGTTGCCGCAATAAAGAACAATATTATAAACCAATATACATATATTGATATTGACCACGGATTAAAACATGGTTTTGATTTGTTGGTCTTTACTGTTGGTTTGGACGCAACAGGACGTACCTTGGCACGGGCCTTGGTGCTGACAGATTTCTTTGCAGGTGTTTTTTTCATGTAAAGCTCCCTTCCTTTTTGTGTTAATAAAATATTAAAAAGTTTTTAGCAACTCGTCAATTGTTTTCTGTGGAATTTGTTGAATTTTTCCAACTGGTAAATTTCCTAGTTTGATTTTACCGTATGATACACGATGCAATTTACGTACAGGACACCCAACAGAACGCAATACTATACGGATTTCATTCTTTTTACCTTCTGTAACACGAACCAATAACTGATTGCCACCAATCTTGATTATTTCCATCGGCGCATAATGAACACCATCAACCGTTATCCCAGAACGGGCCGCATCCAATCCAGAATAATCATTGCCATTGACCGTGGCAACATAAGTGCGGATAATCCCAGATGACGGCAATGTCATTTTACGGGCCAGGTCACCATTATTGGTCAACAACAATAATCCAGTGGTCTTGTAATCCAGACGACCAATGTATTTCAAACCACGCAGATGCTGGGGCAAACAATCATATATCGTCTTGCGACCATGGGTATCACGGGTTGTCGTCATGGTATTGATAGGTTTATGAAACGCATATACAACTGTGTCCGGCTGGGGCGAAACCACACGACCGTCAACACAGACAACGTCTGATTCAGATACAAAATGCACAGGTGTATCAATCACAGTACCATTTACACTGACGTGACCTGTTCTGATTAATTCTTCGGCATGGCGACGGGATGCAATGCCGCTGTCTGCGATATACTTGCCAATTCTTACTGTCATTTGTTCACCATTATTCGGGTTATGGCAACAACGGCGGCAACTTCGGCACGCAATATCGTTTTGCCTAATGAAAATCCAATCGCACCAGATGCATCCAGGGATGCAAATTCCGATTCTGAAAAACCACCTTCGGGACCAATTAAAATTGTTTCTGTGCCAGACGGCAAATCTGATGCGGTATATCCATGTGCGGCACGCTCGTCCGCAAATACAATGTTCGACATGTCCAATTCATCAAAATTAACCGGTGGCAAAATCTGTGGGACTGTGTTGCGATTTGATTGCTGGGCCGCCTCGATAACAATTTTACGCATGCGTTCCCAATTTATATGGTGTATGTTCGTCCGCTGGGTTATCACAGGTATAAATCGGGCAACCCCCATCTGGGTCGCCATATTCAACAAATCATCCGTTCGTTTAATCGGTGCAAACATTAATGTTATACCATTTGATGGGTCGGGATGCGATGTCTGTTCCCCAATAACCAGCCCTGCGCCCTGCCCCGACAATGTCGCAGTATATTCATTGCCATCACCAAAGACCAGACAATGGTCTGTGCGCATAACATGGGTCAGATAGTGTAAAATATCCTTTGATACCGACACAGTCGTGCCAGGCACAATCGTTTCGCCAATATAAATTCGTGGAATATTTTTCATATTTTTCTAATTCCGTATTTTTTAATGTTTGTTTTTCTGATATAATATAAACACTATGGCAGCAAAATTCAACTTTTTATCGGCGTCAGGCAAAGGAAAAGGACTGAACATTTTCCGGTCGTCTGCATACAAAGAGCACGAGCAAACGCCACTGGCGCGTGAGTTTTGGTCAATACGGTGGGCAATTATTGTTTGGCTGGTTGCGGCACTGATGGTTGCGGCGGCGTTCCCAGTTGAACATATTTGGCGGTACGGATGGTCGCCGGCAACAAAACACTGGATTGGAATTTACTGGTATAACTTTATCAGCAGTTTTGGAATTTCTGTGCTGGCAGAATTACCATTATGGGCCGTTCGATGTGTCATGCGACCAGATATACCATGTATAACACCACTGTTGCCGATTATCGGATACTATTTCCTGTCGGACGCAACAATGACAGACGAATTTAACCCACACAGCAAAGATAAATTCGATGAAAAAACTTCGCGCAAGGCAACCGCTGATGATATTAAAAAAATGTCACAAGACCATAAAAATAAAGAGGGGTTGTTCAAGGGATTTATGATGGTGCTGGGATTCTTTAAGGGGAAACCGCTGATGTTCGACGAATGTCTGTCGGCACTGTGTGTTGCGCCCCCCGGGACCGGTAAAACCAAAGGGATTGTTGAACCAACCATATTGGAATGCGATAACGTTTCAATGATTATCAATGACCCAAAACCCGAATTAAAACAAACAACATCTGGTTATCGGGCAACAGTTGGACCGGTGTTCATCATGAACTGGGCGGGACAAGACGACCCAGCACGCGGAATTTACTATCCATCATGGAACCCACTGTCGCCGGGACACGTGCCATTCAATCCAGAAGAACGTGATTTGTATGTCGATTCAATTGCAAATACGCTGATTCCAGACCGTTCCAGTTCGTCTGCCGACCCACACTGGACAATCACAGGACGGGCGGCACTGACCGGTTATATCCAATTCATTATTTCCAAGGTTGAACGGGCCAAGGCAGATGACTATTTCTATGCCAGAATGGTTAATGGCACATTTAATGCAGAAGATGCAGCTGTGCTGGGGGATTATTATCTGTCAATGTCATCAGATCCAAATGCGTATGCAGCACACGCATTGCTGCAACGTGGCGAATTGAATGCAACAAACTATGTCCATGTCGGAACATGGGAAAATATACCAGACGCATGGCGCGGCCGCGAGGCATCGTTTTCAATGATTCTGGACTGGCTGAACGCATCGCAAATTGCAATTGCCGAAGATATTGAAAATCGCCGCAGACAGGGCGACCAGATGGTTATGATGGCAGACCCCGCCAAAGACATGTTTATGCGGGCCGTTGACGAGGCACGCAGATATGCATATTCACACCGTGCCGTCCAGGAATTAACCCAATTGGCCAGCACACCAGACAAAGAACGCGGGTCTATTATGTCAACGGCACAATCCGGGTTAAATATTTTCCGAAATGCCGCTGTGCGCAACCGTACCAGCCATTCGGATTTTCACTTTTCAGACCTGCGCGGTATGGTTGACCCACGTGATGGCAAGGTTAAGCCAGTATCAGTATACCTGTCAATCAATATGGTCGATGCCCAGGCACTGAACCCGATTACAGCAATATTTATCGAACTGATGTCAAACTTCTTGTTGGCAAATAAACCAGGCGATACACATCGTGGGCAAAAACTGGGGCCATATCCGGTACTGTTTGCGATTGACGAAATGCCAAAAATGCAAAAACTGCAGGCAATTATTCAGGGGCCAGATTTAGGACGTGGTCAGAAGATTTCATATCTGATTATCGGACAAGACCTGCACCAAATCGCAGAAAAATATGGCCAGGACGCCGCCGCAACCATCATATCAACAACCGCCGCAAAAATCGTTATGCGACAAAATGACCCGGATACTGCAGATAATTTCTCGAAAATGATGGGTTATAAAATGAAAAAGAAAACCGTCAAAGGACCAGATGGTAAAGATACAGAGGAAACAACCGAGGAACTGCTGTATACAAAAATGGATATTATGAAGCTGGATCCTGAAAAACACCTGATCATCGTCCAGGGGCACTATAACAGACCAATCGAGGCAGACCAGGAACGTTGGTATAAAAATTCAACTGCAATGCAGAAAAAACTGTATGCCAAGGTACAAATGGGCGAGGCATCACCATTGCCAGAATTTTTAATACCATCACACCACAAGGCATTGGGATATTCGGGTACACCACGGGTGTATGACCCAAAAACCAAGGAAATCAAAGAACTGGTGTCATAAAAAAACCGCCGGATGGCGGTTCTTTTTATTTCGCAGGTGCGATTATTATCGATTTCGTACGTTCATCGGGCTTTGATTTTGATTCCAATGTGCCACGGTCGCCTAAAATCTGCATTATGCGGGCAAATAATTCAGGTACTGCATCTTTGCCACGGGCCAAAACTTTCTTGTTTCCCTTGGTCATGACAGATATTTTTACCTTGTTGCCTTCGCCCAAGAATTCTATCACTTTTTTCATCTTGATGTTCAGGTCGTTTTCTTCGATAAACGGCTTGACCCAGACATCTTTCATCTCGATGCTTTTTTGCTTCTTTTTCGCTTCGGATGCACGTTTTTTCTGTTCATATTTGAACTTGCCATAATCCATTATCTTGACAATTGGGGTCGCATTGTTGGCATTGATTTCAACCAAATCCATGCCGGCTTCTATCGCCATTTCCAGTGCCGCAGATGTCGGCATAATGCCCAGATTTTCACCATCTGCACTGATTACTTGGACCGATTTTGCGAATATCCGATTGTTCATACGTGGACCGGTATCGCGGCGATTATCACGGTTGTTTACAGGTTTAATTTTATACTCCTTTATTAAACTGGTGTAAATTATTAACTATTATTCGGCACTTTTCAAGATATTTTGAACATTTTGCAGTGCTGTCCACACATCTCGTTTGGCCGTGGGCTTTAACAACAGATAATTCGGATGATATATTGGCATCAATGTTGCGCCACAGGCCAGCTGAACCGGAATACCGTGCGACTTGCCCAAATTTACCCCCGCCATCTGCGTTGCAGGCAATGTCCCCAATGTTAATATCACACATGGATTTAACAACTCAATCGCACGATCAACAAACGGACGTGCCAAATCCAGTTCTGACTGGGACGGCGACCGCCCACCAGGGGTTCGCCAAAAAACCATCGGGATAATCGATACACATATACGTGATAAACCAATCGCAGCCAGCATCTTGTCCATCAATTCACCCGCCGGCCCAGATAATATCGTGCCAGTCGCATCATCATCACTGCCAGGAATATCAGTTAAAATTAATAACCTGCCCTGGCCCACATGCGGCAAAACTGTGTTTGTCGCCCCAGAACGCAGCGGATGATTAAATTCCCCAATCATGCGATTCAATGTCGCCATGTCGGTCGGACGTGATGCCATCGCACGCACAGTATCAATAGACATGCTCTGTGCCGGTGCAATCGGTGGCACAACAGGCGATGTGGCAACGGTCGGGGTCCTGGAAACCTCGGCAATAATGGTGGCCGCAGTCGGCTGCGCCGGGGCCACAGGGGTGTCTGATACTGGACGGGGACGGGGCGCCGTTATCGGTGTATCAGACAATTCCCACACAATCCCCGCCAATTCTAAATCACGCAGTGTTCCAAATGACATTTTTTGTTTTTCCTTGATATTTCACATATTTTATTGTACAATACAGCACGAGCAACAGAAACTCAAGGGAGTATTTTCATGAAAATTAAAAACTTTGCTTTGTTGGCTGGTGTCGCAGGATTGCTGGCTGCATGTGGCGGTTCTTCTAAAATCGTAGAACCAGCCGATTTGAACGAACAACGTGTTTTCTTTGGTTTCAATTCATCTGAAATTTCCGAAGAAGCAAAAAACAACCTGTTGGGTCAGGCACTGTATATGAAAAACCACGAAGATGTAAAAATCCAAATCGCAGGTAACTGTGACGAACGTGGTTCAACAGAATACAACTTGGCATTGGGTGCACGTCGTGCAAACGCAGCAAAAGAAGTGTTGGTAAACGACGGCATCTGTGCAAAACGTATCTCGACCATTTCATACGGTAAAGAACGTCCATTGGTTCAGGGCTCTGGCGAAGAAGTCTGGAAATGGAACCGTAATGCCACAACAACAGTTAAATAATAATTGTTGAAAACATATCAAAAACACCGGCAATTGCCGGTGTTTTTTTGTTTTTTCCGTACATGATAAATTTTTATAAAAAATGCCGGCATTTGCCGGCAATTTTGAACATTTTTATTTGGTTAATTTTTCAACCAATTCATGCAATTGTGTACGGGTCGAAAACGATAATGTTATCTGCCCTGCCCCACCACGACGTTCAGTTAACTTTACAGACACCCCCAAGGCAGCACGAACACGTGATTCAATATCACGAACAACCGATGAATCGATTGTGTTTTGCGTATGATTGCGGGTCTGTTTAGACCGTGGCGCCGACTTTACCATTTTGTCAGTTGCGGCAACAGATAATTTTTCCGCAATGATTTTGTGTGCCAATTCTTCTGGATTTTCCGCAACTGCAATTGTACGTGCGTGCGATGCAGACAATTCACCCTGGCCGACCAAATTCTGGACAGATTCTGGCAATGCAGTTAACCGCAACATATTACGAATATAACTGTCCGATTTACCAATCAGACGTGCAACATCTGACAATTCATAATCACAACATTCCATCAGTTTTTTGTAGGCATTGGCCTCTTCTATTGGGTTCAGATTTTCACGTTGAACATTTTCAATCAATGCAATTTCTGCCGCATTGTTATCATCCATCGACTTAATCAGGGCGGGAATTTCAGTTAACCCAGCTATCTTGGATGCACGAAAACGACGTTCGCCCGCAACAATTTCATACATATGTGGGCGCCCCGATACAGAACGCAATAAAATCGGCTGTAACACACCCTTTTCACGGATAGATGCCGCCAAATCAGACAATTCTGATTCTGAAAATGTTTTGCGTGGCTGGTCCGGATTCGCACCAATCTGGGCCAGCGGTATCTGACGCACAACGACACGTTCAGTCGGTGCCAATAACGATATATCAGGCAATGCGCCACGTGATGCGCCCAATTCTGCCAAGCCACGTCCCAATCCAAATTTATTCGCCATATGTCCCCCCTGTGGTTCGTTCTACAACCTCGGTCGCAACACGCAAGTATGCCTGGGCGCCGGTTGAGTTAAAATCATAAAATAATGCAGGTTTACCATGAGATGGTGCCTCGGACACACGGACATTGCGTGGTACAACCGTCTTGAACACCAAATCACCAAACGTCTTGCGTACATCATCATCAACCGCACGTGTCAAACCATATCGCCGGTCATACATCGTCAATAACACCCCCAAAATAGACAAGTTTGGATTCCAACGTTCACGCACAACAGATATTGTGTCTGTCAACTGCTGAACCCCTTCGAGGGCAAAAAATTCGCACTGCAGTGGAATTATAACACTGTCGGCCGCCGTTAATGCATTTATTGTCAAAAAACCCAACGCAGGCGGACAATCCAATAAAATATAATCATAGTATTCCATTATTGGCAACAATGCATCACGCAGACGAAATTCACGATTTTGCATATCCAACAAATCAATATCTGCACCCGCCAAGGCCTGGGATGACGGCAACAGATGTAACCCAGGTACGGCAGTTGTCAAAATATTTTCAGACACCGGAGAATTTCCCATAATAACATCATAAACATTTTGTTTATAACCGCCACGTTCAAACCCCAGTCCAGTCCCAGCATTACCCTGTTGATCCAAATCAACCAACAAAACACGTTGTTTTATCGCCGCCAAGGACGCACCAATATTTATCGCAGTTGTGGTCTTGCCCACCCCGCCCTTTTGATTCGCAAATGCAATAATCTGTGTCATTTTTCCCTTTCCATTTATCGGTATCAGTTTATAAAAACCCACTGATTCGGTCAAGCATTTATAATTAACATTAAAAAAACATTAAAAATCAATCATTTATCAACAATTTCATATGAAATATCACTTTTTTTTCACAAGAATATATTTTATAAAAAAACACCGGCATTTGCCGGTCTTTTTGAACATTTTATTGTATTTTTTTATAAAAACACATTATTTTCAACAATTTAACAGATATTTCACATGAAATCACCGGTCAAAACGCACAGAAATTATAAAACCATCGCCTGTTTTTGACGGTGTTAAATCATACAAAAACGAATAATGCTGTTTTGCAGCATCAATTTCCCCGGCAATTTCACGACCTTTTAATAAAAAAAGCCGGCATTTTGTTGATGCAACATAGTCCATTATCTTGGTTAACGACGCAAAGGCACGTGCTGTAAACACAATATCATGCGTTTTTGCCGGCAAATCCCGGACAAAATTTTCAACACGACCATGATAAATCGTTAAATTATCCAGTCCCAATGCTTCTTTGACAGCGGTTAAAAATGCAACCTTTTTACCAATCGATTCAATGCACGTCACATGCCAGCCCAATATAGCCAACACAACACCAGGAAAGCCGGCACCACTGCCCAAATCAACAACACGAACATCTGATGGCAAAATGTCCGCCAGTTGGGCAGAATCTGCAAAATGACGATTTTCAATATCATTCAGTGTACTGGGGGCAACCAGGTTCATTCGCCCCGACCATTCACGCAGCAAGGCCGCATACTGTTCAAATTTGACTTTTTTACTCATAATTAGTATTCTAGCATAATCATGAGAAAAATAGAAAGCATATTTATCACATCGTGCCTGTTTGCAACAATCGCAATCACAGGAACTGCAATTTGGAATTCTGTAAATCTGTCAGGACAGAGAGCACAATATAAATTCCCCGAAACAAAATACGGCGCATTCTTGGCGGCACAGCATGCGGTCTATGTTAACGATTTTGATACCGCAAAAGAACTGACAAAAACACTGGGTGATGTCGAGCATACAATCGTAAAAAACACAATGTTTATTACAGATTTCCTGGGCGGTAAAATGCCAGATAACGCACAGGAATTAAAAAAAGAAAAAAGTATGCCAGCACAGTTTATATACGACGCATACCTGGTGCAAAATGATAACTGGAAAGAACTGCACAGCAGACATAAGACAGACGAGTCCGCATTGGCCGCACCACTGAGAATATGGCCAGCAATCGCAAATAACTGGCGAACAAACACGTTTAAGTTTATCGACAATCTGCCAACCAATAATTCATGGAAATCCTTTATACGGGGGCAAATTTATGCAGAACTGGGCGAAGCAGACAAGGCAGCAGAACACTTTGCAAATGTGGCACCAGATTTCATGAACATAAATGATTATTTGTATATCTTGTCGTTCTATACACACCATGGTTTTGCGGACAAGGCACAGACACTGATTAACGAATTTACAGCCAGACCAGGTGGGATGTTCATGCTGGGCTTTACAAATATTCCGGATTGGTCTGTGTACAGCGGATATAAAAACCAACTGGCATTCAGTTTGGTGCAAAATGTTTCACACACACAGATTATGATGTATTCTGATTTGGCAATGCTGATGCTGAGATTCGCAGAAATTACAGCGCCAGAATTTGCAAATCACAACAGTACAATCGACTATTACCTGGGGAACTTTTTCTTTAACAATACAGGAAATTGGAAAAAGCATTTTGATAACATATCAGATGACAGCCCGTTCAAACTGTTCGCAGTGATGCGTGAAACAGAAAGAACAAATAACATTAAAAAACTGGAAAAAGTTTTGCAGCAACACCCACTGTTTGTGCCGGCGGTTAATAAACTGGTCGCATACAATATACAACACGGAAATAAACGCAAGGCATTGAAAATCATTAACAATGCACTGAAAGACAACAACCTGACGGAAACAGGACATGCATTTTTTGTTAAAAGCAGGGCACAGGTACACTTTGCGTTTGGCGATTTGGATGCCGCACAGGCAGATATTCATGACGCAGCAGCAGTGCTGTTTATGGATCCAGAAATACTGTCACTGCAGGCAAAAATTTGGGCCAGTCAAAACCGAGAATTAAATACTGCATACGAATACGCAATGACACTGGTACGACAAAACCCAACAGATATCTTGGCATGGGATACGCTGGGGTGCGTGGTGGCAAAACGTGAAGGTGTTGATGCCGCACTGGATGTGCTGGAACGGGTTGGCGAAGTATCAGAAACATGTTCGGCACTGTTTGAACATATTGGGGATATGTATGTCGCAAAAGGTGATAAAGAACATGCATTGGATGCGTATATGCGTGCAATCGAATTGTCTGATGATGGATTAACCGTTGTCCCAACAATAGAAAGAAAAATAAGGAAAATAAAATGAAAACAGGTGTAATTGGCGCAGGTGCATGGGGAACAGCACTGGCAATAACTGTGGCACGTGGAAACAATGACGTTGTTTTGTGGTCATATGATAGTGAATATAAACACTTTGACAATGTAGATATGCCAAAAAATATCCGTATAACAGGTAATATAGCAGATATAAAAAGTGCTGAGGTGTGGCTGATTGTGACACCGGCGGCATTTATGCGGGAAACACTGAAAAAAGCAAAAGTCCACTATGACGGACAGCCAATTATCATATGTACCAAGGGGGCAGAAAGTTCAACAGGACAGTTTATGTCCGAAATATTGCAGACAGAACTGCCAGAATGTGTCGATTTTGGCGTACTGTCTGGACCACAATTTGCAGCAGAAGTTGCACGTGGTGTGCCAACAGGTTCAACACTGGCCGGAACAAACAATACGATTGTGGCAGGCATGCAGATACTGAACAAACTGTATCTGGAAGCCAGCCAGGACATAATCGGAACAGAACTGTGCGGTGTGGGCAAAAATGCAGTTGCACTGATTTGCGGATACAACAGTGTCGCCGCAGGTGGTGAAAATGAACGTGCAATGATTTTCACACGTGCATGGAACGAAGTTGTAAAGCTGGGGATTGAAATGGGTGGACAAGAACATTCATTTCTGGGACTGTGCGGAATAGGGGATTTATTCCTGTCTGCAACATCCGTGACCAGTCGTAATTTCGCAGGCGGCATGGCAATTGCACAGGGTAAAGCACCCGAAGGTACAGTCGAAGGAATTTTTGCACTGAATGGATTGATTGAACGGGCAAACAGTTTGAATATCGACACACCTGTTTTAGTGGACATGAAAAAGAAAATGAAATTGTAAAAAAATACCGGCATTTGCCGGTGTTTTTTAATACATTGTCTGCAGAACGTGTTTGTTCTTGTCCAGGTTGGATAACATCTTGCCGCTGCCACAGGCAACACATGCCAGGGGATTATCAACCAAAAATACCGGCAGACCTGTTGCCGCACGAATCGCAATATCAAGCCCACGCAACATAGAACCACCACCAGTCATTGCAATACCCAAATCTGCAATGTCCGCAGATAATTCAGGTGGGGTTAATTCCAGTGCCTGGCGGACAGTATCAACAATCTTGGATACCGTTTGGGCCAGCGCACCTGCAATTTGAGATTCAGTGATAACTGTTTCACGGGGGGTACCAGATATCAAATCACGTCCCTTTATCTTCATGGTTAATTCATTGGCCTTGTCCTTGGGCGAGATGGCGGTACCAATACGTTTTTTTATTTCTTCGGCTGTGTTTTCACCAATTAATAAGTTCTTGTTCTTTTTTACAAATTCAATGATGTCAATGTCCATCTGGTCGCCGGCAGTACGAACCGCATTTGAATAAACAATGCCACCCAGGGACATAACTGCAACCTCGGTCGTGCCACCACCAATGTCTAGCACCATAGAACCAACCGGTTTTTCCACAGGCAGACCCGCACCAATCGCAGCCGCAGTCGATTCTTCGACAATAAACACTTTGCGGGCCCCGGCGGCATCAGCGGCCTCTTGTATCGCACGGCGTTCAACCTGGGTCGCACATGATGGTACACAAATAATAATCAATGGGGCCGCCAATGGATTCTTGTGATGAACCTTGCGAATAAAGTATTTTATCATTTCTTCGGCAACTTCGAAGTCCGCAATAACACCGTCACGCAGGGGACGGACCGCAGAAATTGTCCCAGGGGTACGACCAAACATCTGTTTGGCTTCGGTTCCAACAGCCAAGATTTCTTTGCGACCCATTAAACGATTTTCTGCAACTGCAACAACAGATGGTTCATTCAAGACAATCCCACGACCCTTGACATAAATCAATGTGTTCGCTGTGCCTAAATCAATTGCCATATCTGCGGAAAAAAACTTCATTAACCAATTGTACATGTCCATGCCCCATATTTTAATTTTTTGAAACTATAATTCACGATTGACAAAAAATCAAGGCATCCACATAAATTTATTTGATTTATTACAGATTGTGGTATTATATAGCCGCTATGAAACGAAATACAATTAAAAATCATGTCGACTTTGCAATGGGGGATAACGACCCTGTGGCACGCTGTGGATTTTTCCTGGTGCGGGCAAAAACAGCAAAATTCCCAGATGACCCACGGTTCGGTATTATCGTTACAAAAAAAAACTTTAAGCATGCAGTCGACAGAAATCGGGCAAAAAGATTGCTGAGGGACTGGATTGAGTTTAACGAAAACATGATGCGTGATGATTGGGACTATGTTTTCGTTATCAGACGTGATATATTGGATGCGACCAGAACAGACGGACGGGTCGCAATGAAAAAAGCACTGAATTACCTGCGTAAACAAGAAATAAACGCATAATATAAATTCTGCCGTGAAAAAAATTTCAATCGCATTAATCAATCTGTATCAACGTGCAATTTCCCCATTGTTCGGGGGCAGGGCAGTTTGCAGATTCACACCAACATGCAGCGAATATACCAAAATCGCAATCAGACGATACGGGGTGATGCATGGAATATGGCTGGGGATAAAAAGAATTGTACGTTGCAACCCGTGGGGCGGATGCGGATACGACCCGGTACCTTGACAATCGGGCGGATTGTGATACAATTTTATGCTGTGCATGATGTTAAACAAAAATATAAGGATTAAATATGTCTTTTCGTGCAACCGTTGAATCTATGTCAAAAATCATGGATGATATGGGAATTACTGAACTGGACCTGGAACGTCAATTCTTGTTCGGGGTATATCGCAAGCATATACACCTGTCAAAACAACAAACGGTCGCAGTCGCACCAACAGCCGCACTGAACAATGATGCAAAGTGTATCAATAATGATGCAGATAAAAATACATTTTGCGGATGTGCATTGAAATCGCCAATGGTCGGGGTCGTGTATCTGGCACCAGAACCAGGGGCAGAACCATTTGTTACAATTGGTAAATCTGTCAAGGCCGGCGATACAGTTGCACTGGTCGAAGCAATGAAAACATTTAACCCAATCAAGGCAGATAAAGACGGAACTGTGAAAGAAATACTGGTTTCTGATGGGGCGGCGGTCGAATTTGACCAACCATTAATCGTAATCGAATAATAAAAAAATGTCACAAATAAAAAAAGTATTGGTCGCAAATCGTGGTGAAATCGCACTGCGTATAATTCGTGCATGTCGTGATATGGGCATACGAACTGTTGCAATTTATTCAACCGCAGACCGGGATGCCATGCATGTGCAACTGGCAGATGAATCTGTCTGTATTGGACCGGCAGCCGTGCGGGATTCATACCTGAACGAATCTGCGATTCTGACGGCTGCGCTGCTGACCAATGCAGATGCAATCCACCCAGGATATGGATTCCTGTCCGAACGGGCAGACTTTGCACGCAAAGTCGAACAGCACAATATGATTTGGGTCGGCCCATCACCAGATATGATCGATAAAATGGGCGACAAGGTTAATGCAAAAAAAACCGCAATCGAATGCGGGCTGCCTGTGGTACCGGGGTCTGATGGGGCAATAGAATCACTGGAACACGCACTGAGTATCGCAGAAAAAATTGGATACCCGATTATGCTGAAAGCCGCAGCCGGTGGTGGTGGACGTGGAATGAGACCGGTCGAAACCCCCGCAGATATGGCCGAAGCATTTAACTTGACCAAAAACGAAGCAAAATCTGCGTTTGGTGATGATACACTGTATATGGAAAAGCTGTTAACACATCCACGACATATTGAATTTCAGGTACTGGGGGATAAACACGGAAATGTCGTTATATTTGGCGAACGTGATTGTTCGCTGCAGAGACGTAACCAAAAGGTTATGGAAGAATGCCCCGCCGCAATTCTGTCGCAAAAACAGCGGGATGATATGATAGAGATTTGCAAGGCGGCGGCAAAAAAAATGGGTTATACAAACGCAGGTACGTTCGAATTTATGTTCGAAGATGGTAAATTCTATTTCTTGGAAATGAATACCAGATTACAGGTCGAACATCCGGTGACAGAAATGGTTTATGGGGTTGACCTGGTGCGGGAACAAATTCGTGTGGCCGCCGGGGAAAAATTAGGGTACACACAATCAAATGTTATCCCAAATGGCCACGCAATCGAATTTCGTATCAATGCAGAAGACCCAGAAACCTTTGTGCCAAACCCAGGAAAAATCACACTGTATGCACCATCGGGGGGGATGGGGGTTCGTGTGGACAGTGCCGTCTATACAGGATATACAATTCCACCAACATATGATTCGATGATTGCAAAACTGGTTGTGCATGCACAAAACAGACCTGCATGCATCATGCGGGCAACACGTGCACTGGATGAATTCGTTATCGAAGGGGTAAAAACAACCATACCACTGCAACAGCGACTGTTGAAAAACAAAGATGTAAAACAGTTGAACTTTGATAACAAATGGTTGGAAAAATTCCTGAAAAAAGATTAAAAAAAGCCGGCAAATGCCGGCATTTTATTTCACAAATTCCAGATGATGTTGGGTGGCAATAATGAACATTATTAACTGGTATATGGTGGGACGCCTGTTACGATAAATCATATGACGATATTCCGATTCTGTTATACCCATGGCATTGCATATGTCAATCACAGATAAATTGCGCAGTTCTCGTATCATTTCCAGTTCTTGGCCAATTTTCATATCACACCCCACACAGCATTTATTATTAAAAAAAACCACCATAATGGGGTGGTTGGAGGTTAGAACTTTGCACAGTAGTATGCTCAGCGGTTATTCAATATATTCACCGCCCTCCAACCACAGGTTGGAGCAATTAACGTCTGCGCAGACGACTACTGGGCGAGCGTTCTAATCTCGCATAACGGTTTCCCCATTACAATTGGTATTATATCCCATGATAAATATTGTTTGCAATTAAAAATTTCTTTGTTATAATCGTTTGCGCAATGGGTGGTTAGCTCAGTTGGTTAGAGCGTTACGTTGACATCGTAAAGGTCGTTGGTTCGAGTCCAATACCACCCACCAGGATTAAAATTAATCACCGGCAGATGTCGGTGTTTTTTTGTACAGACAACACATCTGTTATAAATGTTGATTTCTGAAAAATATGCTCTATAATGGCGTGCATGCGAATGCACAGATAATCTTGGACGATATTCAACGGGAATCACACGATGCCCCCGTTGGCATCGTTTTTTTAACAAAGGACAGATAGACATGGCAAAAAAATATCTTATAACATCGGCACTGCCATATGTGAATAATAACCTGCATATCGGGCATTTGGTGGGATGCTGGCTGCCCAGTGATGTGTATGCACGATTCTGCCGGGCAATGGGACGTGATGTCTTGTACGTCTGCGGGGCAGATGAACACGGTACAACCAGTGAAGTCGGTGCGTTAAAGGAAAATATGCCAATCGAAGAATATGTCGATAAATATCGGGCGGCACACGAACAGTCCGTACGGGATTTTAATCTGTCTTTTGATATATACGGACGAACACATACGAAACTGCATGAGAAATTAATCCAGGAACTGTTCCAAAGACTGCAAGAAAAAAATATGCTGGTCGAAAAAGTGGCAATGCAGCCGTTCTCGATCAAAGAAAATATGTTCTTGGCAGACAGGTTTGTTGTCGGCACATGCCCACGTTGCGGATTTGACAAGGCATACGGAAACGAATGTGGTAAATGCAGCGCAACACTGGAACCAGATCAATTAATTAACCCACGCAGCGCAATTAACCCAGATTCGCCAGTCGAAATGCGGGAAACAAAACACATGTATTTCAAATTAAGCGAAATGGGCGATAAACTGCGGCAATGGATTAATTCACGTAAGGGATGGCCAAAGACCGCATTGGCGATTACCAATAAATGGCTGGATGAAGGATTGCGTGACAGCCCAATTACACGGGATATAAAATGGGGTATACCTGTTAATAAACCAGGTTATGAAAATAAAGTATTCTATGTGTGGTTCGATGCACCATGGGGGTATGTTTCTATTTCCCAGCATGCAAATGAAAACTGGGCCGATTGGTGGCACGGTGGGGATGATGTGCACTATGCACAGTTTATGGCCAAAGATAATATTTCTTTCCATTCTATATTCTTTCCTGCACAGGAATTGGCAATGGATGACAACTGGAAAACTGTGGATTTATTAAAGGGTTTGAACTTTTTGAACTTTAACGGGGCAAAAATTTCCAAATCAACCGGTAATGGAATTTTCTTGAACGATGCAATCAAAGAAGCACCAGCAGACGCATGGCGCTATGCGTTGATGGCAAGCGCACCTGAAACAGATGATACAGACTTTACAATCGAAAGATTCGCAGATATCGTTAATAAAGACCTGAACGGCATGTTGGGGAACTTTGTTTCACGTGTTTGTAAACTGACACAAAAGAACTTTGGCAATAATGTGCCGGCAACAAATGCAACAGATGCAGAACTGAAATCACAAATCGATGAAAAATTGTCAGAACTGACACAGGCATTGGATGCGTGCGAATTTCGCGCAACAATCGCAGCGCTGCGGGGACTGTATGCAATCGGAAACGAATATATGACCAAGCATGAACCGTGGACATTGGTTAAAAATGGAAATACAGATGCCGCCGCAGCCGTTCTGAACGAATGTATGCAAATGATTGACCTGTTCGCACGGGTGTCGGCGCCAATTATCCCAGACGCAGCAGAAAAAATGCAAAATATTTTTGCCAAAAAGCATGACATGGTATGGCCAACAGAATACGAACATCGTATTGAAAATAACGCAGAATTTGCTGTGCCAGAAAACCTGTTTAACCGAATTGATGACGACAGGGTGCGGGAACTGAACGAAAAATATTCTGTCAAAAAACAAGATATTTCGCCAAAGCCCGTTGTCGCAGAAATTGTCGCAGTTGAAAAACACCCAACACGTGATGACCTGCATGTACTGATGGTTAATTGCGGCGCAGATAAACCTGTTCAGATTGTTTGCGGGGCAAAAAATGTCAGTGTCGGATTTCGTGGTGTACTGGCCCCAGTGGGATGTAAACTGCCCCAGGTAAAAAAACCAATGGCGCAACGTACTGTCGCAGGCATAGAATCGTTCGGCATGATGTGCAGCAGTGCAGAACTGGGTATCGGAACAGACGCAGATAACCTGATTCAAATCACAGATAAAAATATAGGAACCGAGGTATAATATGTTCAAAAATCTAGAAAAAACTATCAATATTACTGGGTATAATACACAACACACTTTGGCAGAAAAAATGTTTTCTGCGACTTTCCGTTGCTGTAACTGTAAACATATTCTAGAATGTGCAGATGTCGAAAAATGCACGTTTGTAAAATATATCCAGGACAGAATTACAGATACTGTTTATGAATGCAAAACAGTAAACCCACAATTAACAATTATCTTAAACAATCCAGACGCATGCCAAAAGGCAATGCAGACAATTATACGGGCAAAAAAACTGCGTTCATACAGCAAAGGCAGATAATATCTTATGCAAGAAAATATGCGGTTGGTTTTGTTGTCTTGTTGTGGACCATGCAGTGCAGGGGCAATAAAACAACTGGTTGATGGTAAAATTTATGGGGTGGATGATTTTATTGTCCTGTTCTTTAACCCGAATATTTTCCCAGAAACAGAATACAACAAAAGACGGGACGAACAGATAAAATACTGTGAACAGGTCGGTGCAAAGTATGCAGTATTGGAATATGACCATGAAACATGGCGGACGGCAGTCCAAGGGTTCGAAGCAGAACCCGAACGTGGACAGCGCTGCGCATTGTGCTTTGCGTATCGATTTCGGCGTGCGGTGCAATTTGCCCATGAAAATGGATATAACGCAATTGCAAGTGTACTGGGGGTTTCACGACACAAAGACCAATCGCAGGTCGATAATGCCGCACGGCAGGCATGCACAGACGTTTTGTATTTACCAATTAAATGGGATGAAAATCTGCGTGTGCAGATAAATCGTGAACATAATTTCTATCGACAAAATTACTGCGGGTGTGAATTTTCTGTCAGAAAAATTTAATAAAAATGCCGGCATTTGCCGGTGTTTTTACATATTTTTCATCGCCACATTTTGGGTGCACACAAAATATATTGAACATTTTTACAATCAATTGTATAATAAAACCAGACATTTGTAGGTATACGGCCTTGAACAAGCCATACAACCATAAAATTTACATTTGTCCCGATCTGTTGGTCGGGATGTCGTATGTCGCAAGGCATGCGAGGTTTTGGTTGTAAAACTTGTTCAACTCCCGACCACTTTACAAATGTGGTCTTTTTTTTATTAACACAAGGATTACACATGGGAAGATTAATAGACGAGATTTCCAAACCACCAATTCACCCATACAAAATGTTACTGCGACAGCAATATATTGATTTACAATATATTCACAAGAAACTGGGGGAAATTATAACTGTTTTATCATCGATTCAGCCATGGCTGGAAAATCAGTCAAAACAACAACAATAAAAATGCCGGCTTTTGCCGGTGTTTTTATCGCTGTTTGATGGACGGCAATGAATAAAAATCAGGAAACAACATTACCCCCAGGGTTTTGCGCATAAAATCATCATTGCAGGCACCACATGCCAGGCGATTCTTGCAAAATGTAACCTGTTGTTCAGGGGATAATTTCTGGGCAATGCCGGATACACACTTGAAACAAACAGATGGATTAAAACGTACGTGTATCTTTAAATTCGCCAAGGCAGATGCATACCCCGCCGCAGATACCGTTTCATTGGCAAACGAACTGTCCAGACGTGATATACATGATTTATGCGGAACCTGGGAATACATTAACGTTATCTGCATGTCAACCGCACGGTGCATATCCAGGGGCTGGCCCAGCAGGACACCAAAACCACCTGTGTCCTTGTGAATTAAAAATGGTTGAACAGATTTCTTTTGTATCATCTGATTTTATTCCTGAATACAGAACATAATCTAGCATATGTATGGGGGTGGGTGTCAATAACAATCATTTATTGCGATTGGTGTTTTTTCTGTCTATAATAAGGCAAATAAACTGTAAACAAAGGATGTTTTATGTCGTCTGTTTTCGTATTCCCAGGCCAGGGGGCACAAAGTGTCGGTATGGGTAAAGATTTATATGAAACCAATGCACATGCACGGGCCGTGTTCGATGAAGTTGATGTGGCACTGAATCAAAAACTGTCGGATATTATCTTTAATGGGCCAATGGATGAATTAACACTGACTGCAAATGTGCAACCAGCAATTATGGCAACATCAATCGCAATGCTGCGGGCGGCAAATGCAAATATCCCAGAATATGTCGCAGGACATTCGCTGGGGGAATATACCGCACTGTGTGCCACAGGGGCACTAACTGTTGGCGAGGCCGCAAAACTGCTGCGGGTGCGGGGCAACGCAATGCAAAGCGCAGTGCCTGTGGGACATGGACTGACCGCAGTGGTACTGGGGATGGATATTGATGTACTGCGTGATATTTGTGAAAATAATGACTGTGATGTCGCAAATGATAATTCGCCAGGACAAGTCGTGATTTCAGGTCTGAAAGAAAATGTCGAGGCAGCAATGGCCGCTGCAAAAGAAAATGGCGCAAAACGGGCAATGCCATTGGCACTGTCGGTGCCGGTACACTGTCGTGTGCAAAAACCCGCCGCAGATGCAATGCGGGCAGCACTGGAAACAGTCGATTTCAAACAACCAATTGTACCAATCATATTGAACAAAACATGCCAGCCAACACAGGATATCGATGAAATAAAAGATGCGCTGGTATACCAAATGACACACGGTGTGCGTTGGCGTGAAAGCGTGCTGAATATGGTAAACCTGGGTATCACAGAACAAATCGAAGTCGGACCAGGGAATGTTCTGACGGGGCTGTGTTCCAGAATCACAGACAAAATAATCGCAAAAAAATTGGAGTTTTAATTATGTTTGATTTATCAGGTAAAGTCGCACTGATTACAGGCGCAACCGGTGGTATCGGGGGCGCAATCGCAAAAAAAATGCAGGCCGCAGGGGCAACCGTTGTCGTGTCTGGGCGCAATATCGCAAAAATGGACGCAGAATTTGATGATTCTTATGTGAAAATCCCATGCGATTTGGCCACTGATGGTGGGGCGGTCGAACTGGTCATGAATACAATTGAAAAATGCGGGAAAATCGATATCTTAATCAACAACGCAGGTATCACAAAAGATACACTGATTATGCGTATGACAGACGAACAATTCGATGACGTGATTAATACAAATCTGCGGTCATGCTTTAAAATGTGTCGGGCCGCAATTATGCCAATGATGAAAAACAGATTTGGACGTATTATTAATATGGCATCTATTATCGGGGCCATCGGGGGACCAGGACAGGCAAACTATGCTGCGTCAAAAGGCGGTATGATTGCAATGACAAAATCAATCGCCGCCGAGGTTGCCAGTCGTGGTATCACAGCAAACGCAATCGCACCTGGGTTTATCAAAACACCAATGACAGATGTTCTGCCAGAAGAACTGAAAAAATCATACCTGGCACAAATCCCAGCAGGACGATTTGGCGAACCAGACGATATCGCAAATGCATGCGTGTTCCTGGCATCGGATGAAGCCGCATATATAAACGGACAAACACTGCATGTAAATGGTGGTATGGGGCGCTTTTAATGAAACAGTATGATGTGATTGTTATCGGCGGGGGACACGCAGGGGTCGAAGCCGCAACAGCCGCCGCCAGACGTGGGGCAAAAACACTGCTGATGACCCAGCGGGTCGATGACCTGGGCGCATTGTCGTGTAACCCCAGTATCGGGGGACCGGGAAAATCACAAATGGTGGCCGAAATGGACGCATTGGGCGGTGTTATGCCACGGGCTGCAGATCGTGCCGGTATTCATTGGCGTACACTGAATGCAACACATGGGGCCGCAACCCAGGCACTGAGGGCGCAAATCGACCGAAACCTGTATCACAGGGCAATTGTCGATATACTGGGGGAATATAAAAACCTGGATACAGTATTTGAAACAGTCGTTGATATCGATAAAACTGCAACAATTATTAATGATAAATACCAGGGCAGGGCAATCGTTTTTACAACTGGGACTTTCCTGAACGGGATGGTCACATGTGGCGATGAAAAAATACCGTCTGGACGACTGATGGACAGCGGGCAATACCAAGAAAACGATGCAAAAACATCGAATTTCTTGCAAGAAATGGGATTTAAAATACTGCGACTGAAAACAGGAACACCGGCACGACTGAGACGGGACAGCATAAACTGGGACGTGTGCGAAGTGCAACCAGGTGATATGCCACATGACTGGTTTTCAGATGGTGATGAAAATAATAATTATGAATCTGTGTGCTTTATAACCCATACAAATGAAAATACACACAGTGTCATTCGGGAAAATATAAAAAATGCACCAATGTATAACGGGGACATAGTCGGAACAGGGCCACGGTACTGCCCCAGTATCGAAGACAAAGTTATGCGGTTCCCAGAACACACATCACACCACGTGTTCCTGGAACCCGAAGGGGCAGACAGTGATATAATCTATCCAAATGGATTGTCCACCAGTTTCGGCAAAGACGAACAAGAAAAATGGCTGCGGACAATTCCAGGACTGGAAAACGTGGAAATCGTTCGCTATGGATACGCAATCGAATATGACGCAATCGATGCACGGGCGCTGAATGATAAACTGCAAAGCAAAGACTGGCCACACCTGTTCTTTGCGGGGCAAATTAACGGAACCTCGGGTTATGAAGAGGCGGCGGCCCAGGGACTGGTCGCAGGCGCAAATGCCGCGGCATATGCGTGCGGGCTGCAGCCACTGGTCATAGACCGTACAAATTCAATGATTGGGGTTTTAATTGACGATATAACAACAATCGGGGTCGATGAACCATATCGTATGTTTACATCACGGGCAGAATATCGTTTGCACCTGCGGGCAGATAATGCAATTAAACGATTGGGAAAAATCGGTGTGGAACTGGGACTGATTGGACAGGGTGCGTATGAAAAAAAACTGGCCGCCAAGGCAGATATTTTTACAAAAAACGATGCGTTCTATGCCGGATATATCGCCCGCAACGAACGGGAAATTGCCGCATATAAACGTGATGCAGAATTAAAAATACCGGTCGATTTTGTTTATGCAGGATTGCCGGGGTTGACCAATGAATTGGTTGAAAAACTGACTGCGACACGGCCGGAAAATATCGCCGATTTGTCCCGCATACCGGGCATGACCCCCGCAGGGATTATGGTGGTGCTGCGAAAAATCAAGGCATAAAAATCACAGCCCTTTTTGTCATTCCCGCGTATGGGATGTTTGAATATGCACCCCCTTTTTTTTGTCATTCCCGCGCAGGCGGGAATAGGGACTTGAAAAATTTTGTATACCCTTGTACTATTTTGATATGAAGGATTATAATTTCTGGGTTTATATACTGTTTGATGAACGGGCCAAAGGAACGTATATTGGTGTGACGAATAATCTTGAACGGCGTATGCATGAACATAAAATGGGATTGGATGACGGATACACAAAAAAAAAGAATATTCACAAACTGGGGTATTTTGAGTATTACAAATATGTAGACAATGCGATTGCGCGTGAAAAACAATTAAAGAAATGGAATCGGGCATGGAAATATCGACTGATTGAAACAATGAATCCAAATTGGGTTGATTTGGCTGATGATTTAGAGAAAAACATTGAATTTTGGAAAAATAAAGAAACTGAATAGACCCTATTCCCGCCTGCGCGGGAATGACAAAAGATATTGGTGCATAAACAAACCTAAACCCTGCGCGGGAATGACAAAAGATATTGGTGCATAAACAAACCTGAACCCTGCGCGGGAATGATAAATAAAAGGAGTATACCCGCAGGGATTATGGTGGTGCTGCGCCGGATTAAAAATTGATAAAAACACCGGTAAACGCCGGTGTTTTTATATATCCAACGCACGACATGTATTTACAACAAACATTATTTTCTGGTATGTCGTTAAGGGCTTTCGTCCAATTATTATTTGATGATATTCCAATTCTGTTTCAATTGATAAAATATTACACATAATAAATATAGGAATATTTTCCGATATGCGTATCTGTTCAATTTGTGCACCAATTTTCATTCTTGCCCCACGATATAATATAAATAAAAAACCGCATTTGATTATCAAAAGCGGTTGGAGTTCAAACACTATCAAAGCGAATAGCGGGTTTATTCAATATATTCACCACACTCCAACCGCATCATGGTCGGAGTTTTTTACGCCACCTCTGGCGCGCTTTGAAGGGTGTTTGATACCCGCGCCAGGAATTCCCCAGCGCATTCGTATTATAATGATAAAAATATCAAAACGCAATGTTTAGATAAATAAAAAATCACTGGAAATTATTTCCATTATGATTTATAGTTTTTGCACATGTCGGCCGGTGTAGCTCAGCTGGTAGAGCATCTCATTCGTAATGAGGGGGTCGCAGGTTCAAGTCCTGTCACCGGCACCAGTTTTTCCCACCACGTTTATGGGGGGATTTTTTATATATATCTGTACTTGCATTTATTCAAATTACAGTGTATCCTGTGCCACATGAAACCAACAACAATAATTATTATTAAATAATCGGCTGGACGCACTTTGGCGGCGGCTGGGGTGCATCGCACCCTTTTTTTAATATAAACAAAATGACGAGGCATCAAGTAAAATGGCATACAAAAAAACAGATACACGCACAAATTTTACAGAACTGGAACAAAACGTCTTGCAGTACTGGAAAGATAACAACACTTTTCATAAATCATTGGATAAAACAAAATCTGGACGCCCATTTTCTTTCTATGACGGGCCACCATTTGCAAATGGTACACCACACTGGGGACACCTGGGGGTGACAGTTGTAAAAGATATGGTGTCCAGATTCCAAACAATGAACGGACGATTTGTCAGACGTGAACTGGGGTGGGATTGCCATGGATTGCCTGCGGAAAACTCGGTCGAGAAAAAACAGGCACGGGCCGCAAAAGATATCGTTGCAAATGACGGAATCGATGCGTTCTGTGATATGTGCCGCACAGATGTTATGACGTATTCAAACGAATGGAACCGATTTATCACACGTATGGGACGTTGGGTCGATATCGGTGATGGATATGGATACAAAACCATGGATAAAAATTACATGGAATCTATGCTGTGGACACTGAAATCACTGTATGAAAAAGGATTGTTGTACAAAGATTACAGTGTCAATCCGTATGACTGGGTTAATGGCACGGTTGTTTCAAATTCCGAAGCATCCAGTGATTACCGTGAAATTGTTGACGATGCATTGACAGTATGGTTCGAACTGAGCAATGGCGACAGGGTCATCGCATGGACAACAACCCCCTGGACGTTGCCTGCAAACAGTGCGTTGGCTGTTAATCCAAATATGACATATCTGCGTATGGCGGATTCAGATGGACATGTTTATGTCGTGGCAGAATCCAGATTAAAGGCATATGAAAAGCAATTCGCAAACGCAACCCAGGTCGGGACTGTGCGTGGAACAGATTTGGTGGGTATGCACTATACACCATTGTTTCCGTACTATGCCGGGGTGTCTGAAATGCTGTTCCAGGTGATACCTGCGGATTATGTTTCAGACAGTGATGGTACAGGTATCGTGCATATCGCACCAGCATACGGGGCAGACGATTTCTGGGCGGCCAAGGCAATTGACCCAAAATTCCCAGTACTGTTAAATGTAGACGACTATGGCAACTTTGACGAAACAGTCGTGGATTTCGCAGGCAGAAATATCTTTGCAGCAACACCTGCGATAATAGATTGGCTGAAGGCAAATGGTAAACTGGTTAAAAAGGAACAGTATAAACATTCCTATCCGTTTGGCGACCGGTCAAAAGAAAAACTTATCTATCGTGCGACAGATTCATGGTATATCGATGTGCCGAAAATCAAAGATAAACTGATTGCAAATAACAATAAGGTTAACTGGACATCGGCAGGTGAACGTTTCCGTTCGTGGATTGAAAATGCACGTCCGTGGTCTATTTCACGAAATCGTTTCTGGGGGATGCCGTTGCCAATCTGGGAACGCAACGGCGAATACAAGGTATTTGGTTCAATCGCAGAACTGGAAGAGTTCTTTGGAGTAAAAGTCGATGACCTGCATCGGCCAACATTAGATAAACTGGAAAAAGACGGATGGAAACGCATAACAGACGTTTTAGATTGCTGGGTGGAAAGTGGTTCTATGCCATGGGCATCGCTGCATTACCCATTTGAAAATACAGACCGATTTAATGCCAGTTTCCCAGCAGATTATATTATCGAAGGACAAGATCAAACACGTGGCTGGTTCTATGCATTGATGGTGTTGGCAACGGCGCTGTTCGATAAACCTGCGTTTATGAGTGTGTCTGCAAATGGTATGGTGGTGGATGAAAACAAGAAAAAGTTTTCTAAATCATTGCGGAACTTTGTCGACCCATCTGAACAAATCGAACAGTATGGGGCAGATGCGGTGCGGTTGTATATATTGGGGTCAAACTTTATGAAGGCAGAACCAGTACCAGTCGACAAAGAAGGAAAAGTGTTCGCAGAATCAACAAAAACAATCCAAACACCACTGTGGAATGCGTACCACTTCTTTACACTGTATGCAAACGCAGGAAATATAACAGCAACAGAAATAACCAACCCAACAAATGTGCTGGATAAATATATTCTGGCAGAACTGGGGGAATTGGTGCAGACAGTTAAAAAAACACTGGACGAATACAAACCAGATGCAGCAATCAAAGAATTTGTTCGTTTCTTGGATATACTGAACAACTGGTACATTCGCCGTGGTCGTGCACGGTTCTGGGACGAAGAACAAGACGCATTCGATACGTTGTATACAGTGCTGGTCACACTGTGCCAGGTGCTGGCACCGTTCGCACCGTTTGTGTCTGAATATATCTGGCGCAATTTGACCGATGGCGAATCTGTGCATTTGACAGATTGGCCATGCGTGATGAACATAGATAACAAAATTATGACCGATATGCGGCGTGTTCAGATGGTCGTATCAACCGGTAAACAGTTGCGTGAACAATATAAACTGCGAAACCGCTTGCCATTAAATTCATTGACAGTGGCGGGCGCAAATATGCCGGACTATGCCGATATTATTCAAGATGAACTGAATGTGAAATCCGTTGTATTCCAAGAATCTTTTGGTGATGTCGCAGACAGTTTTGTCTATCTGATTACACCAAAAATAGGCGCACGTCTGGGCGGGGCATTGAAAGATATTATCCCGGCCGTTAAACGTGGCGATTATGAACTGGTGGGTGATAAACTGGTGGCTGCGGGATACGAATTAAATTCAGACGAATTTGAAATGCGTCTGACTGTGCGCAGCGGTATAACAGGAGCAGCACTGGCCGATAATACGGCGGTAATTGTGCTGGATACAGAAACAAACGCAGAACTGGTGGCCGAAGGACTGGCAAACGATGCGTTGCGCTTTATCCAGGATACACGCAAGGCAGCAGGGCTGGATGTGTCTGACCGTATCATTTTAACGTATTCAGCCGACCCAGCATTGGCAAATGCAATGGAAGCCCATAAAAAACGTATTATGCGTGAGGCGTTAATCGTTGATATGGTTGCGGGCGATGGCGAATACGAAACAGAAATCGAAGGGTATTCGTTGGCAATCTCGGTTAAAAAGGCATAAAAGACATGAATGATAAAAAAAGGTTTTGCTCTTTATATTTCACCGGTTCAACACAATGTCAATGGCTTCGCCATGGCGGCCACTGTGTAAGAAAATTTGCGTGTATGGACGAGGTAGAACTGACCGCCAAAGAATATATCACTATGTATAATCTGATGGCCATCAGAACACAAAATGAGAAAATAATAGAACTGTTGCAAAAGACAAAATAAATGAAACTGACGCCGCAAAGATATTTCGAATTGGTACCACCGACCGTTGATATGACAATTCGGTCGGAACTGTATCACACAAACGAATTTAACTTTGCGGTGGCGGTTATTTTATCTGCCCAGGCAACCGATAAAAAAGTAAATGAAGTAACACCTGAACTGTTCCGTGTGGCACCAACACCACAAAAAATGCTGGAACTGGGAATCGATGGACTGATAAAGCACATCAAGGTTATTTCGTTCTTTAATAACAAAGCAAAAAATATAATCGCATTGGCCCAAATACTGGCGGGTGAAAATATGACTGATGCGTTTCCGGAAAAATATCATAATCGTGATGCGCTGATGAAATTACCAGGTATTGGACAAAAGACTGCGAACGTCATCTGCAATGTGCTGTGGCAGATGCCGTGCATTGGGGTCGATACGCACGTTTTCCGCAATGCACACAGATATGGTTGGGTTGACGATGCAGACAATACACCAGAACGGGTGGAACGGCGACTGTTGGAAATAGTTCCAAAAAAATATCACCCAATTGTAAATCATGTGATGGTTTTACATGGGCGGTACGTTTGCCGGGCACTGCGACCGATGTGCGAAAACTGCGTGGTCGCAAAATGGTGCGATTATAAAAAAAATAACAAACAGTAAAGTCCCGGCATTTGCCGGCATTTTTGAACATTTTTATTAAAAAAGCCGGGAAATTTTCCCGGACTTTTATTATCGCATTCGTGGGCCACGCATTGGATTCATCTGCTGGCCGGTGCCGGCGGATGTCATGCCAACCTTGCCAACAATGATTTTATCACCCATTTGTATTTCTTCGGAAATAACCTCGGTTTCGGTGGCGGTTGTTAAACCTTTGGAATACGGTACCAAAACAACAACACCATCACGCAACAGCGCCAAATGCGACACAGGGGTTGCACCGTTTATCTGTTCTGGGGTCAAGAAACGGTCAAAACTGCGTACCAAGAATGCAGAATTTGCCGCACGCCATACGTTTTCTTTTTCAGATATTATAATTGTTACAAATGCCGTCATGCCAGGCATCAGACGCAGGTCTGTGTTGTCAACATCAATCACAACAGTATAAACAACAACGTTCGATGTCGTTGTCGGAGATAAACGTATTTGACGAACAACACCATCAAATGTTTCGGTCGGATATGCATCAACAGTAAAGGTTACAGGTTGGCCTTCTTGGATGACACCGATGTCTGCCTCGGATACGGCGGTTTCAATTTGCATCTTGGTTAAATCTTCGGCAATTTCAAATAAATCTGGTGTTTGAAACGATGCAGCAACCGTTTGACCAACGTCAACCTTGCGGGAAATAACAGTACCATCAACAGGTGATGTTATTGTGGCATAACCCAAATTTGTTACAGCACGGTCATATGTTGACTGGGCACGTTTGACAGATTGTTCTGCCTGTTCATACTGGGTCTGGGATTGTTCCATTTCAGCACGGGCAATAAAACCTTCGCTGTATAACATTTTGTTGCGTTCATATTCGTTTTTGGCAAAGTTGCGCTGGGATATTGCACTGTCTAATGATGCACGTGATTCATCAACAGATGCCTGGAGAACAGATGGTTCAATCGTTAACAAAATGTCGCCTTTTTTTACCTTGGAATTAAAATCAACGTACAGATTATCAATCGTACCAGATACCTGGGAACCAACATTGACCGTGTTCACAGGCATTATTTCACCAGTGGCGGTTACAACCTGGCGCAGGTCACCACGGGTTATGTTTAATGTGATATATTCTGGGACACCGGCAGTATTTCGTCCAAATATCAACCAGCACCCCGTAAATATACACAAAAACAATATTATCCACCACTTTTTACGCCACAATAATCCAAACATGCGGCGAACATGTGATTTTGTTGGAGTGGATAGGTTGGTTTTCTTATTCTGTTTCATGGGGTTTGTCCTTTGATAATTCGTTGCGAATTTCACCAACAGCCAGCGCAACAGCCGCACGTTTGGTAAATAAATCATATCTGGCAGCATTGTTTTGACGCTCGGCGGATACTAATTCAGATTGGGCCGTCTGCCAATCCAACATAGTTGCACGACCAACACGATACATGCCCGCCGTTACACGTTCGGATTCTGTGGCAGATTTCAGCAACGTTTCTGTTTGACGCAATACAGTTTGGGCCGTCTTATAGTTCTGGTATGCTGTAAAGATGTCCAATGTGGCACTGTCTATGGTTTGACGTTCTTGTTCAACGGCCCGATCATAATTTGCCGCCGCCGCACGGGCATTATATAAATTCGCAAAACCCGCAAATAAAGGCATTGATGCACGGATACCAATGCTGGCACTGATGTTATCATTGCCTGCACCAAATGTTTCAGATGGGGTGTCGTTCCATGACAACGAACCAGACGCAGATATTGTCGGCAGATTACTGAGCCAGATACTGTTTCGGCGATGCCAGGCAGAATCTTTGTTTGCAGTTGCACGCAACAGGTCAGGGCGTGTCTGTTGCGCCTGGGCAAATAATTCGTCCAACGTTTTGGTTTCTGATGGTGTGCCAATTTCAGACGGCAGGTCGGCAATTTCAATTTTCTGGTCGGCAGGGAACGACAACTTTGTCAGCAATGTACCCTGGGCAATTTCACGGTTGTTTTTCGCACGTTCCAGTTCCAATTCACGACTGGCCAGTGTGGTGTCCGCCTTGAGTACATCGGCCTTGGCCACAGAACCGGCCTGGAATTTTTTCTGTGCGGTGTCACGGGCGGTTTTAGCAACCTGTAATAACATTTCAGCAGATTTAACGTCTGCATCCGCATTCAACAGTGCATAATACGACCCAATTATGCCGTATATATAGTTCTGAACAGTTTCGTCATAGTCAAAACCCGCAGCACGCCATGCAGCAGATGCCTGGTTCAGGTCAGCCAACCTTTTGCCAAAATCAAATATCAAATATGATGCAGAAACAGATGCACCATACGACCAATCCCCCCACTGTTCATTTCGATATGGCAATGATGCATTCGCAGATGCATTAACAGATGGTAAATAGTCTGCATAGTTTGCATTTTTCTGCAGACGTGCCGATTCATATGCCAAATATGATGCCGCAGTTTGTGGATTGCGACATAACCCCAATTCAATCACCTGGGGCAGATTTAATCGACCCGCAGGAACAGAACTGCGTGTCATACAATCTTCGATTGCATATGCAGAAAAAGGTACAAAAAACAACAATAAATATGACAGTTTTCTCATGTACATTCTCTCGATAAAAAACTTTCTTTTGCAATTATACAATTTTTATGTTGAATTACAATTTTTTTTTGCGTAAGATAGCATCACGAAGTTTAGGCCTGGTGGCAGAGTGGTTATGCAGAGGACTGCAAATCCTTGGATGCCGGTTCGATTCCGACCCAGGCCTCCACCATAAAAAAATAAAAAATATCACCCCTTGCGGGTGGTTTTTTATTTGTGTATTATGGGCCCATGATTAATACACTGACACTGACAGATTTCAGAAATCATCCTGCATGCCGTATCACAACATACGGCAAACGAAATATTATTATAACTGGACCAAATGGGGCAGGTAAAACAGCAATACTGGAGGCCGTATCACTGCTGGGGGGGGAACGGGGAATGCGGGGTGTGCAAATGTCTGATATCGCACGTTTTGCAGGAAATGGCGGTTTCGGTGTGGTTGCAAACCTGGGCGATGATACACAGATATCAATTCAGTTTAATGGTGGCGATAATAACAGACGGGCAAAAATCGATAATGAAAATGCAAATCTGACAGACCTGGCCAAACTGATGCGTATCGTTTGGATTACACCACGTGAAGACAGACTGTTCGTTGACAGCAGTGCAGACAGACGGGCATTCTTTGACAGGTTGGCAACCAGTTTCGACGCATCACATGCAGGACGCTGCGCAAAACTGAGCAAGTTGTTAAGCGAGCGGGCATTCGCACTGAAATCTGGGGCAGACACACGGTGGATTGATGCACTGGATGTGCAAATCGCAGGGGTCGCAGTCGCAATCGCAGCAGCACGTATCCAATATGCGGGGGAACTGAATTATTTCTTGAAAAACTGTGCGGTGTCGGTTAATGGAATTATCGAAAAAATGCAAATCGATGGTATGTCCAGCGGTGATGCAGAAAGACAATATTTGGATTACCTGAAAAATAACAGAACACTGGTCGGTGATAAAATGATTCTGGACGGTCCACATAAATCTGATATGGGGGTGTTTAATAATGTTCTGAATCTGCCAGCATATCTGACCAGTACAGGACAACAAAAAACTGTACTGATGGAACTGATACTGGCACATGCAAAACTGGTGCATACAAAAACAGGTAAAAAACCAATCATTTTACTGGACGAAGCGGCAGCACACCTGGATGACAATGCACGAAATAAACTGTTCCAAGAACTGGGGGCGGCAGATGCACAGGTGTGGGCAACAGGACTGGATGTAAATATTTTCAAAAATGTACCTGATGCCGTATTTGTTGCTTGCCAGGACGGGGATATTAATAATATAGTAGTGGCGGAGTAAAAATTATCATGGCACGTATAGATTATCAAACATTATTGGATAACGCATTAAAGTCTGTCGTTAAGGATGCATTGGTGCACGCACAATTTAACGGACTGGGGGATGGAACACATTTCTTTATCACATTCCGTACACGAGACAATGGGGTCGTGTTGCCAGATTTCCTGCGAATCAGATACCCAGATTTAATGACAATCGTACTGCAATATTCATATAACAATCTGCATGTGTCAGATAAAGAATTTGGTGTACAACTGACATTTGATGGACGTCCATTTTTTATTCGAGTGCCATTTACTGCACTGGTCGAATTCAAAGACCCTTCGGTGGACTTTATGTTATCATTTCAAAACAAGGGGCAACCAGCAGCTGCAGATAACGACATGGAACTGCCACTGGATGAAAAACCAGGAACAGTGCCAGACCCAGGCCGGGTGGTTTCATTGGATGAATTTAGAAAAAATAAAAAGTATTAAAAAACACCGGCAAATGCCGGCGTTTTTGTTTTTATCTGTCACGGATTTTTGCATTGCACTTTTTTTCAACCAACTGTATTACAGATTCTTGCAGTGACAATAAATCAGAATCTGACATGTTATCGTTTGGCTGAATCGTTATTGTAAATGCAATCGATTTTGTGCCGTCATTCATATCAAACGCATCAAATACAACAACGTCTGTTATACGATTGTCGGCACTGCGGGCAACAGATGTTAATTTATCAGCCATCGTGTCTGCAGATACAATAAATGCAAAATCACGTGTTATTGGTTGAAATTCTGATAAAGCGGGCTGGCGGCCACAACGCATGGCCGGCAATACAGAAATATCATCAACAATCGCAATTACTGTGTTCGTCTTGATACGCAATTTTTTCGCAACAGACGGATGCAATTCACCAAATTCTGCAATCTTCTTTTTGCCCTGCATTAACGCACCATAACGATATGGATGCGCCCAACGTGGTGCATTGTCAGACGATACTGTAAAACGTTGACCCGACATCAGGGCGATTAAGTCTGCCTTGACATCATATATATCAACACTGCGATTGCGGCCTGTCCAATGCTTTGGCGATGTGGCGCCCGTTCTGACAATTGCAACCTGGGTGTGCTGCTGCCCAGGCATATCACCATCAAAAACAGTTCCCAATTCAAACAGGTTCAAGTCTGGATAACCACGTTTTTCGTTATTTGATACCGCAGACAATAATCCGTACAGCAACCCATTGCGCATCGTGTCATAGTCCGATGTTATCGGATTTGCAATTTTTATATTAGGTCTGTCTGACAATAACTGTTCAATCGACAAATTGCCAAAACCAAATGAACGACACTCGTTCAAGCCACGGGATGATAACAATTTCTTGATATCAATTTCATGCGTGTCATGTGGACGGGCATCGCCAATCGTATGGCCAGACGATGTCGCAATACGTTCATAACCATAAATACGCATCAGGTCTGCAACAATCGTTTCTGGAATATCGATATCAACACGTGATGTGTGCGGTGTTATAAGCCAACCAGATTCAGACACATCGACCCTGTGCCCCAGGGCAGTTAAAATATCACGCTGGGTATCAGCAGGCATTTCTATGCCGGTCTTGATCAAGAAATAGTTCGGATTGTATTTTATCTGTTTTTCAAATGGGGCATCTGTGCCAGCAGCAAATGTACCAACAATATCACCACCACATGCATCCATTATAATCTGGGCGGCACGCATGGCGGCAACACCTGTTATTGTTGGATCAATGCCACGTTCATAGCGATATGATGCATCAGTGGATATCCCCAATCTTTTTGCAGATTTACGAACAGACACGGGGTCAAAGTATGCAGATTCCAGAATTATGTTCTGGGTCGTGTCCGTTGTCGATGCACGCATACCACCAATAACACCCGCCAATGCCAAAATGCCATCATTATCAGCAATAACCATGTCATTTTCGGTCAATTCGTGCCCATTCCCAAACAAGTCTGTAAAGACTTCGCCAGATTTGGCCATACGTACAACAATATCACCATGAACCGCATCCGCATCAAAGCAATGCATGGGTTGCGCCATGTCATAACAAATATAGTTCGTTGCGTCCACAGGTGCATTTTTCGGATTTATACCAATCGCAGCCAATCGTGATGCAATTCTGGTATTGCTGGGGCGGACCGTTACACCATGAATTTCAATCATTTTATATGCACGACATTTGTCTGTCTTTATCAAAACAGAACGGTCTGCAGGTTTATTTTCAAATTCTGGGTCCGTTGGTGTCAGATATTCGCCAATCCCAGATGCAGATAAATCACGTACAATGCCACGAACAGATAAATAGTCTGGACGATTTGGGGTGATACCTGCATCAAATACAGTCTTGACATCAATCACAGGTGTACCAACAACCGTATCCGATGGCAATTCAATAATACCACTGTGGTCATCACCAATCCCCAGTTCACGTGATGAACACATCATACCGTCTGACAACACACCACGCAATTTACCAGATTTGATTTCCATACCACCAACAACACAACCAGGTACCGCCAAGGCAGATATCAACCCCACACGAGCATTTGGTGCACCACATACAACCTGACGCAGGGTGCCGGTGCCATCATCAACCATCAACACATGCAAATGGTCACTGTTTTCATGCGGTTTACATTCTACAATGCGGGCCGCAATCGGTGCAATTGGCGATATAACTTCGTCTACCTCGAGACCAGTGCAGGTCAATTTGTCTGCAATCGCATCGGCCGATGCGTCTGTCTTTAAATACTCGGTCAACCAATCATATGTCCATTTCATTTTTTATTCCCCCGTTTTTAGAACCCAGCACTTTTTAACCAGCGCACATCATTGTTATACAAATCACGCAAATCAGGCAGATTATATTTTAACATCGCCAATCTGTCCCAACCAAAACCAAAGGCAAAACCCTGGTACACATCTGGGTCAATGCCACAATTGCGCAGTACGTTCGGATGAACCATGCCCGCCCCCATAAGTTCTAGCCATTTGTCGTTTTTCCATTTCATGTCAACCTCGATAGACGGATCAGTAAATGGAAAATAAGATGGGCGAATACGCAATTCTATGTTGTCCAATTCAAAAAAGCGGGATAAAAATGCACGAATGTCCGCAATCAAGTCTGACATCGTTATGTTTTTATCAATATATAAACCTTCGATTTGACCAAACATTGGACCATGGGTTGCATCCCATTCTTTGCGATACGTAGACCCAACACCAAACATTTTAATCGGTACACCATCACGTTCCATTGCACGAATCTGAATCGCAGATGTCTGGGTACGCAACACGTTGCCGTTTGGTAAAAAGAATGTGTCCTGCATATCACGGGCAGGATGATAGGCCGGTGTATTTAATGCCGTAAAATTGTGCCAATCATCTTCGATTTCTGGGCCGGTATACATCGTATAGCCAAACGATTCCAATATGTGCGATATTGTAGATAAACTGTGTGTCAAAGGGTGCAATGTACCACGATTTTCAGCCATTGGATTTAACGAGACATCCAATTTCTGTTTCTGCAGCCCAGCCATTAAAACTGCATTTTCAATTTCTGTTTGACGTGTTTTGAATAATTCACGCAAAAACTGGTTTTCCTGGTTCAGTGCCGCACGGGCATCATTGTCCAAATTCTTCATATCACGCAGACGCATGGTCATTGTGCCATTTTTACCAAAGGTTGCAGTGTATAATGCCTGCAAATCTTCCAATGTGTTTATATTCTTTATTTGTTCGTGCATGTCTTTTTACCTTAAACTGAAAAAAAAGCCGTCATGTGACGGCCTTTATTATTACAAAACAGATACCCCGCCGACAAGGTATTATTTACTTTCGGCAGAAATAAATCGTTTCGCTGTGTCAACCAATTTGACGAAGTTTGCATCACCTGCATATGCCATTTCGGCCAGAACCTTGCGGTCCAGGGCAATGCCGGCCTTTTTCAAGCCGTTCATAAACTGGCTGTAAGTCATACCATTTGCACGTACCGCAGCATTAATGCGGACAATCCACAAACCACGAAATTCACGTTTTTTAACACGTCTGTCACGGTATGCGTACTGACCTGCCTTTTCTGTCTTTTCACGGGCGGCACGATATGTTGAATGATGACGGCCCAGGTACCCCTTGGCACGCGCCAATATTTTATTATGTTTTTGTTTTACGGTTGTTCCGCGTTTAACTCTTGCCATGACTTATACCCCCTTATTTCAAACCGTATGGCGCCAAGATTTTCGCCTGACCCATCATGTTTTCGTTCAGATACTGTGGTTTTGCACCCGCTTTGTTCGCACGTGCAGACTTTTTACGCAACAGTTTCTTGTGAGAGTTACGTGCAACACGGATTTTCCCAGTCGCAGTCATAGAAGCGCGCTTTTTCAAGTACGACTTTGTCTTTAATTTTGGCATTTTATATCCTTTTGATTTTAAGATAGTTTTTATGGCCTGATGGCAATGCCTGCCACTTTGACCAGGTACTATTTTGGCATAAATAAAACAAAAATCAAGTTTTTATTGAATATCTGACTTTTAAGGGGTAAAGTATCCCACAATGAAGACAAATAAAGCATCATCCAGATTATACCCAATCATTCGGGCAGCCGCAGCCGCAGCCGTGCTGCCAGTGCTGTTCATTTATATCATGATTGCAAAACCAGACTATGCATTAATGAATGCGCTGGGGCATGTTGTCGTGCCGGTCGCACAGGTCGTGGGTGATGTCGTAACCTGGCCGTTCAGGGTCATCGCAAACGCATTTGATGGGATTATGCAAATATCGGTGCTGAGGGCGGAAAACCAAGAACTGAGAGCAAGATTAGATGCGGCATTGATTGATAAAAACCTGTGCGATGTCGCAATCGCAGATAATAAAAAACTGGAGAACGAACTTAACCTGGTCAAGGCACAACCATATGATGCAATTATCGCAGATGTTATTCACGATAACAGCACAATGGGACATAATACATTTATTATTAATCGGGGACAAAATGACGGGGTTATCGCAGATATGGTGGTCGCAACAACTGATATGATGTTGGCAGGGGTTGTTATAGATTCTGCCAATAACTTTGCACGGGTGCGGGCACTGACAGATTCTGATACAAATATCGCCGTCAGAATCGCAGGGACAGATGTGTATGGTTTTATGACAGGAAATGGTTCAAAACATCCAACACTGGGGTTCTTTAGCAACCCAAACTTTCAGCCGGTTGCAGGTGTAAAGCTGGTGACCAGCAATATATCTGGTGTATTGCCAGCAGGACTGATGGTTGGCGAAATGCAGGATGATACAGATGTTAATGTCGTTAAACATAATCAAATTTCCAGGGTTATGGTACTGAAATTCAATACACCACAAAATGAATACAGATGAAATATAATTTGTTAAAATTTTTACAGACTGCGTTCCCGTTTTTATTAACAATCGGACTGTGGCGGTGCGCACACCCAATTTGGAACCCGGGTGGTATTCTGGCAATCATTCCAATATTTTACTGTTCTTTTGTGCGGCCAACACAGTGGTTTCCACTGTTTTGTGTTATTATGTGCATTTGTTTGGATTATAATTTCGAAACTGTTTGTTTTTGGTTGGCGATATATTGTTTTTGCTGTGCCGTGAACGGATTTCAAAACTGGATTGATATCACACATGTTGACCATGATGCGTTTGTGATTTTTGCGTTCGTGGTACTGTGTGCAATTCTGATGCAAATTATCGCAAATTTTACATGGGTTAATATCGCAAAAGGTATGTGGATAATACTGGTAATGCTGGTGATGTATAAACCATGTGTGTGGATGATTAAAAAGGTGCAGAAATGATTGATACAGAAGTTTCACGTACCTTTGACAGACGCAGTGCATTGTTCCTGGGCGCAGGGGCGGTGCTGACATCTGTGTTGGTGATGCGTATGCTGCAGATGCAGTTGTTTAATTATCAGGACTATAAAAAGAAAAGCGAAAATAACTCGTTCCGTATTCAAATCGATATGCCAGAACGTGGAAAAATATTAAGCAGAAACAATACACCAATTTCACGTGATGTGCAAATTTACAGAATATATATCATACCAGAAGAAGCATATGATATCGATGAATTGGTCAATACAGTTGCAATCGAATTAAATCTGAAACAGAAAAAAGTCGATAAAATCCGGGCAAAAATAAAAAAACAAATGAAGTTCCAACCTGTGTTGGTTAGCGAAAATACAGACTGGAACACATTGGCAAAGTTACAGGCAAAAAATCTGGCGGGACTGCATGTAGAAAGCGGGTATGCACGTGTGTATGAACTGGGGCCGGCAGGGGCACAAATATTTGGATATGTGGGCGATCCTGCAAAACCTGTGCCAAACGCACCGTTCTTGACCACAGGTATCACAGGACTGGAAAAACGTTTTAACGATAGTATGAAAGGGGTCGCAGGACAGACCGTGATGATTACAAACGCAGTTGGACGTATCACAGGCGAAGATAAATCACAATTCGTACCACCAATTGTCGGTGATAACCTGAAAACAACAATCAGCGATAATGCACAACGGGTTTTATATGATGCATTAACACAGCACAGGTCAGGTTGTGGGGTGGCACTGGATATCAGAACAGGCGATATTTTGGCAATGGTGTCAACCCCCAGTTTTGACCCAAATCTGTTCCGACAAGATGATGGCGATGAATATATTGATAATCTGAGGGCAGATATCGCAAAACCTTTTATGAACAAGGCAATAGAAGGACAATATCCACCGGGCTCGACATTCAAAATCGTGGTGGCATTGGCCGCACTGGAAGCGGGCGCAATAAACCCAAAAGAAAAAATATTCTGTCCGGGATATTGGGACTATGGCGACAGGCGTTATCACTGTTGGGAACACAAAGGACATGGGAAAGTCGACCTGGCAGGGGCATTGCAACACTCGTGCGATATCTATTTCTATCAGATTGCGTTGCGTATCGGTATTGATGCAATCAAAGATATGGCTGTGCGACTGGGGTTCACAGAAAAGTTTATGGATGATATGTTGTCACGTGAAATGGGCGGTGTTATGCCAGATAGATACTGGAAAGAAAAAAATATCGGATACAGGTGGGTACATGGCGATACCGTTATTTCTGGTATCGGGCAAGGATTCATTTTGGCAAACTGTCTGCAACTGGCCGTTATGATGGCACGGACTGCGTCAAACAAGCAGGTCGTCCCCAGGTTAATCACAGATAGCAAGGTACCAAAATTCAAATCAATGAATCTGCAACAGAAAAATATTCAGGCGGTGTTGCAGGGACTGGAATTAGTATTGAAAAAAGGCGGTACCGCAGTCGGCAGCGCAATTAATGTAAACGGTATGCGTATGGGCGGAAAAACAGGTACTTCACAGGTGCGCAGCATTTCAAAAAAAGAACGTGAAAGCGGGGTTCTGACAAACGAACAATTGCAGTGGCATATGCGAAACCATGGACTGTTTGTAGGATATGCACCCACCGATAAACCAAAATATGCAGTATGTGTTGTAACAGAACACGCAGGGGGCAGTGGACCTGCAGCAAGAACCGCAGCAAAACTGATGAAAGAACTGTTAACAGGGAACGTATAAAATGGCACGACAAACACGTGTATCAAACGCAAATATGATGACACTGTCTGAAAAGTTAGGACGCTTTTCATTGGGGATGTTTGTGCCAATGTGTATGGTGCTGGCGGTGTCAATTGTGGTGCTGTATTCGGCAGGTGGGGGAAACTGGAAACCATTTGCATTGTCACAACTGATGAAAATTATACTGGGGTTTGTGGTGTTCTTTTTCGCAGCATTTACAAATATAAAAACATGGATAAAGTCTGCGTATCTGATTTATGCGGTGGCATTAATCATGATTATCTTGGTCACATTTGTTGGACACACAGGTATGGGGGCCCAGCGATGGTTAAACCTGGGGATTATTCATATACAGCCATCAGAACTGATTAAAATTGCGCTGGTGCTGGCATTGGCACGATATTTTGCATGGTTTAATTCTGTGGAACTGTCACAGTTCAAAAACTATCTGGTGCCGGGGCTGATGCTGCTGGTGCCGTTCGGACTGATTGTGGCACAGCCGGATTTAGGGACAGCTTTATCACTGGGGATGATTACAGTTGGGGTGTTCTATATCGTTGGGGCAAATAAAAAATGGTTCATTATCGCAGCAATACTGGGGTTGATGGCGGCACCTGCAATTTGGTATGGGGGACTGCACGACTATCAGCGGGGACGGATTATTACACTGTTCAACCCAGACAGCGACTTGCAAGGCGCAGGTTATCAGATAAACCAGGCAAAAATCGCATTCGGCAGTGGCGGTATGACTGGCAAAGGGTATATGCAGGGCTCGCAATCACAACAATCGTTCCTGCCAGAAAAACAAACAGACTTTATTTTCACTATGCTGGGCGAAGAATTTGGATTTATTGGTGCGTTCGGGTTGTTGATGATTTATACATGGACGGTGGTCGTACTGTTCTGGGCGGCAAAAAAATGCAGAAACAGATTTGGGCAACTGATTTGCTTTGGTTTTATGTTGAACTTTTTTGTTTATTATTTTATAAATATCTCGATGGTTTTGGGTTTACTGCCGACGGTGGGGGTGCCGTTGCCACTGATGTCGTTCGGAGGCAGCAGCTTGCTATCACTGATGTTCGGATTCGGTTTATGCCAAAACGCATACATTCACAAAGACCAACAATTATCTGCAAAGGGGAGTTAAGGATATGAATTTACTGATTGTGGAATCACCGTCAAAGGCAAAAACAATTGAAAAATACCTGGGGGCCGGGTGGCGGGTGGTCGCATCTGTTGGTCATGTGCGGGACTTGGTGCCGGAAAACGGCAGTGTCGACACAGAAAATAAATTCAAAATGAAATGGCATATCATGCCAGGAAAAGAAAAACAAATTAAACTGATTACAGATGAACTGAAAAAAGCAGATGCAGTTTATCTGGCAAGCGACCCGGACCGTGAAGGTGAAGCAATCGCATGGCATTTGCTGGATATTCTGAAGACAAAAAAATTGCTGAAAGATAAAAAAGTTTACCGTGTCGCATTTCATGAAATTACAAAAAAAGCCGTCCAGGCCGCAATCGAAAATCCACGTGAAATAGACAAAAACCTGGTGGATGCATATTTGGTGCGGCGGGCATTGGATTATTTAATCGGATTTGGGATTTCACCATTACTGTGGCGGCGAAATCTGGGAAAATCAGCCGGACGGGTTCAGTCGGTGGCGGTTAAACTGGTGGTGGACCGAGAAAAAGAAATCGAATCTTTTAAACCACAAGAATACTGGTCGCTGGAATCGTTGTGTACGGCAGAATCTGCCCAGTTCAAGGCAATACTGAATAAATTTAATGGTCAGAAAATCGAAAAGATGACCATTGAAAATAAACAGCAAATTGATGATATGCTGGGGGAACTGGGGACACCAAATGTGGCGGCATGCGTGATTAATGTGGATAAGAAAAAAACATCCAGAAAACCCGCCGCACCATTTACAACGTCAACACTGCAACAGGAAGCGGCACGTAAACTGTATTTTTCTTCAAAACGAACAATGACCGCAGCACAACATCTGTATGAACAGGGGTTAATCACATATATGCGTACAGACGCAACAAACCTGAATGCAGATGCAGTCACAGAAATAAGAAACTTTATCGGACGGGAATATGGTGATAACTTCTTGCCAAAGTCCGCAAATGTTTATGCAACAAAATCAAAAAATGCACAGGAAGCACACGAAGCAATTCGACCAACACACTTTGATGCGCCTGCAAAAAATCTATCCGGGGACGAAGCAAAACTGTATGATTTAATTTGGAAACGTACAATCGCATGCCAAATGGCAAATGCAGAATTCGATTCTGTCGCAGCAGATATCGAAACAGATAATCATGTCGGTGTATTTCATGCAGTCGGTTCAACTCGTACATTCGATGGCTTTATGCGTGTGTATACCGAAGATAAAGACGATGATGATGATAAAAAAGATACAAAGTTACCACCACTGAATGTCGGTGATAAAATTGTTATCACTGAATTTATCCCTGAACAACACTTTACACAGCCACCCGCAAGATATACAGAAGCATCACTGGTGAAAAAGTTGGAAGAACTGGGTATCGGACGACCATCAACATACGCAACAATCATGTCAACAATCGTTGACCGCGAATATGTCGAACAAGATAAACAAAGACGATTCCATCCAACAAATGGTGGTTGGGTTATCGCATCGTATCTGAATAAATATTTTACAGATTTGGTCGATGTTAACTTTACCGCAAAAACAGAAGATACACTGGACGATGTGTCAAATGGTAAACAAGATAAATTAACCGCACTGGAAAATTTCTGGGGACCAACAAATAAAATGATTGATGGGGCACGGGGAATTAAAACATCTGATATAATCGATGAAATAAACGAATTTATGCACAAACACTTGTTTGCAGATGATGATGATAAATGCCCAGATTGTGGCGCAAAACTGGGGATAAAATTATCTAAGTTTGGACCGTTTATCGGATGTGAAAACTATCCAAACTGTAAATATACAAAACAACTGGGCAAGGTTGATGCGGCCGCACAGGTCGATGCCGCTGCAGCCGCACAGGTAAAATCTGATGCAGTCGAACTGGGGGACGGTATCGAATTTCGTGTCGGAAAATTCGGGCCATATGTCACAGATGGTGCAAAAAATGTCGCTGCAAAACAATATACCGCAGAAACAATAACACTGGAAATCGCACGTGATTTGCTGGCAAATGCAAATAAAAAAGCAGAACCTGTTAAAATCGGTGAAAACCCACAAACAAAAAAGATGATTTTCTTTTATCCAACTGGACGATATGGGGCATATATTTCATCAGACAGAATTAATGTTTCTGTCAAATCACAACCAGATTTAGAAACCGCAATTAAACTGATAAATAACAAGATAAAGAAAAAATAATGGCACCAAACAGAACCAATTTTTCCAACTTTACAGACGAACTGCGGGCACGTTTGTCAATCGTAGACGTGGTGGGAAAACGGGTGCCACTGACAAAAAAAGGCGACAGATACTGGGGGTGCTGTCCGTTCCATAATGAAAAAACCCCCAGTTTTACCGTTGTCGAAGACAAAGGTTTTTATAAATGCTTTGGCTGTGGCGAAGGCGGCGATATTATTTCGTTCACAATGAAACTGAATAATATGGATTTCAGGGCCGCTATCGAAGAACTGGCCAATATGGCAGGGATGAAATTGCCGGACTATAAACCACGCGACCCAAATGTCGTTAAACGTGAAGAAGAACTGTTTAATATATGTGATGCAGCCGCACAAACATTCCAAGAAAAATTATTTACCCCAGATGGCGCAGCAGCACTGGAATATGTGCGTAGACGTGGTTTTACAGATGATATGATAAAAAAATATCGTATCGGTTATGCACCCAAAAATAATATCATCGCAAATAAATTCGCAGGGTCAAAATATCTGGTCGATGCAGGACTGTGCCGGCGAGGAGATTTCGGATTGTATGATTTCTTTCGTGACAGATTGATGTTCCCGCTGTTTAACGCAAATGGTAAAATTGTGGCATTTTCTGGACGATCGCTGGATGGGTCTGAACCAAAATACAAAAACACAACCGATACAGATGTTTTTCATAAAAGACGGACTGTGTTTGGATTGAACTTTGCACGGGACGCAATTCATCGTGCAAACCGCAGCATCGTTGTCGAAGGACAAATTGATGCAATCAAAATGCAAACAAATGGTTTTGGTGAAACAGTTGCACCATTGGGAACCGCACTGACCGATGAACATATTGCAACACTGTGTAAACTGAACAGAAATATCACGTTCTGTTTTGATGGTGATGGGGCCGGACAAAAGGCCGCTGCACGGGCATGCGGTATTATGATGCCGTTCCTGCGGGATACATCTGATGTAAAATTCGCATTTGTTTCAGGCGGAAAAGACCCAGATGAAATACTGGAAAAAAATGGCGCAGATGCCATGAAAAAAATAATCGATGATGCAGTGCCACTGGTTGATTTTCTGTGGGAATTGGCAAATAAAAACTTTGTTGTCGCAACCCCAGGGGGAAAATTGCAGGCGGAAAAATTCTTGGATGCAGAACTGGATAAAATCGCAGACCCAGAATTAAAAAAATTCTATAAGCAAGAATACGATAAAAGAAAATTTCAATCCTGGCAAAGTTGGAAAAAAACAAAGGAAGTTGTTAAAATAGACTTGCCAGATATTGATGCAATTACAAAAAATACACTGATTTATATCGTGAATAATTTCCCAGAACTGGCCGAAAAATATTTGGATTTTTTAGGGACACTGGGAATCGATTTTGATGGTACTGCGGCTGAATTAAATATGGATTTGGCGGCGGCTGAAAAGTTTATTGTGTCACTGAAACTGCACAGGTATTTGGATAAACTGAATCTGCAAAAGCGTGAGTTGACAAATCGATGGCTGGAAACCGGTGATGCAACCATCAGTGACGAGATAAATGCAATAAACACAGAAATTGAAAAATATACAGAAAAGCTAGAAGTTTTGTTGTCTATTTAATTTTATTTTTCCCGGCCTTTTTGAACATTTTTATTAAAAAAGCCGGGAAATTGTTTTATTTTTTTATTAAACTTTACCTGGCAAATATATTACAAAAAAACACCGGCATTTGCCGGCTTTTTTTAACATTTTTACCGTTTTATGTGTTAAACAGAAAATGACAAATGTCGCCGGGTTGCATCACATAATCACGACCAACCAGACGCATTTTACCGGCCTCTTTTACGGCAACTTCGCCGCCCAGAGAAATATAATCTGCGGGGGATATAACCTCGGCACGGATGAATCCACGTTCAAAATCTGTGTGGATTTTGCCCGCCGCCTGGGGGGCAGTCATACCAACTGTTATTGTCCAGGCATGTGCCTCTTTGGGGCCAATGGTATAATATGTTTGCAGACCCAATGTTTTATAACCAGTCTTGATAACCTGGTCCAGGCCGGATTCTGTTAACCCCAGGTCGTCCAAAAACATTTTCCGTTCGTCTGGGTCAACAATTTGTGATATTTCCATCTCTATCTTGGACGAAATAATCAAAACATCATTTGTCGTGCCAAACTTTTCACGAACCTGGTCGGAATATTTATTGCCGGTGGCGGCCGAGCCCTCGTCCACATTACAGACATAAATAACAGGTTTGCTTGTTAATAAATTAAATGGCGCAGCATCAACATCACCCAAACGGGCAGGTATTGATTTCTGTAAATTTTCACGAATTGTATTCGCATCTGCCAATAATTTTATGGCATCTTTGTCCAGACCACGGGCACGCTTTTCCAGATTTTTTATCTGCTTTTCAATGCTTTCCAGGTCAGCCAGCATCAATTCCGTTTCAATCGTTTCAATGTCACCCAATGGGTCGATTTTACCGTGCACATGCACAATGTCATCATTTTCAAAGCAACGTACAACGTGAATTATCGCATCAGTTGACAGAATATTGCCCAGGAATTTATTCCCCAGACCTTCGCCCGTTGATGCACCACGGACCAAACCCGCAATGTCCACAATTTCCAATTGTGTCGGTATAATCTTTTGTGCACCAGAAATCGCAGCCAATTCGTGCAATGTCGCATCAGGTACAACAACACGGCCGGTGTTCGGTTCAATTGTACAAAATGGATAGTTCTGTGCGTCGGCCGCCGCACTTTGTGTTAATGCATTAAATAATGTCGATTTGCCAACGTTTGGTAAACCAACAATACCACAGTTGAATCCCATAATAAAATCCTTTATAATGCGATTAATATGTCATACATGTGGAATGAATTCAACATAAAAACAATGCCTGCGGAAACAATTGTTTTCCGTGATGGTGAATTTTGCCCAGAATTATCCACACTGGATTATAAATCAATTGATAAAAATTACGATTTGCCAATTCATATTATCTATGTCGGTGAAATTGATGGTGATAAATCTTTGGATGTCGATGTCGCAACAGATAACCAAATTGTTTTTATCAGTGCAAATGTAAAAATAAAAAAGCCGGCCTTTTTGAACATTTTTATTAAAAATGCCGGGAAAAATTCTAAAATTTCTGGAATCGTACTGATTGATAATCAATCGGATTTAAATTATGTCTGTGATGCAGAGCATTTTCAAAAAAATACGGCCGTTTTGATAAAAACTAAGGTTTTGGCCGGGAAAAATTCTGTTTCTAAAATAGCAGGAAACGCAATCATAAATAAAAACTGTGATGATTGTGTGTCAAATATAGAACTGGTCGCAATGGCAGATGAAAACGCCAAAATCGAATTTATGCCAACACAAAAAATCAAGGCAGAACCAATTCGGGCAGACCACAGCGCAGCAATCTTTAAACCGACAGATGCACAAGTATTTTATCTGCGGGGTGCCGGATTGTCTGGGGCCGAAGTTGATACGGCATTAAAAGAATCATTTTTATCGTTTGATTAAATTCCCGGCTTTTTTGAACATTTTTATTAAAAATGCCGGGATTTTTTACAATATTTTCCCTGCGGGCAATGGATTCCTGTCTGTGCAGGAATGATGAATTTTTATAAAAATGATTGAATATCTTAAAAAAAAATCCGCCAGTTGGCGGGATTTTTATTTCTTCTTGAAACCCTGTTTCGCTTTGAATTTAGGATTGTCAGGATCAATCAAGATAACCTGTTTGCCACGGCGAATCTGTTTGACGTTGCCACGTTTCTTCCAGGCCTTTAATGAACTTAAAAACTTCATATCTTTATCCTTTTTACATGCAGATTATATACATATTTTTTGAAAAATCAAATATTATTATCTGTTTGTATGTTTTGTATGTTCTGGGTGGTTTTTAACATGATTTTTATTTTCCCCGTTTATTTATATTTATTGTAGTTGTTGTAGTAGGGGCTGTTGAAATTGTTGAAAACTGTTTTGAACATTTATTTAACAAGTTTTTAACAAAAAATTCCATGGTTTCTGCGTGGTTTATAATTTTTGTTGAAAATTTATGCAAGTTTTTAACATGTTGAAAATTATCCAGTTATTAACATTTTTAACAATTTTTTGTGGGGGTCAGTTTGTACTTGTTGAAAAGTGTTGAAATTGGTATAATTATCAACAAGGACGTAGAGAATGAAACAGCAAGTTTTAAAAGCACTGGCAAACCCATCACATATTTTTTATGTGCCATATTCGTTGGCAGTGTTGAATTTCTTGATTCAATTTCTGATTTTTTCTGTGGTGTTTGTGATTTCTGTGATTGCAACCAGTGGTAAAAATCCACTGAATCCACTGTTCTTTTTACTGTCCGTTATTGCTGTACATTCGATTATTGCAATCTTTTCAAAACGTGACCCACAATTGGGGCAGATTGTGTCCGCAAAAATTCAACTGTTCAAAAAGAAAATACCGGGAAAGTTAGCAGCATGATGAACCAATTAAATGATTTCTTTGATTACTTTGCAGGCAGCGGTTTTGAAATTACCACCGCTGTGATGGTGATGATTACTGTGTTGGTGTTTATTGTGTTGCTGATTTTCGTGCCGACACTGACAAAAAAAGTATTCCCACGGTTCGGTTATAGTAAATATGCAAACTATTTACCGTTCAAGACTGTGTTTAATGATAATTCAATGGAATTGACAGATGGCAGTTTAATTCGAGTCTATCGTGTCGCAGGACTGCAGACCAGTATGCAAGACGATAAAACAAAAGAAAAATTCCTGGATCTGAGGGCGCAATTGTTTAATCAAATTCGGGACCCAAATGTCGTGCTGAGATTCTATATGGTGCGTGATGCAGCCGATGAAAATACAGATTATGAATTTGACCAGCCAACACTGCAACGTATTTATAATAAGTGGCGGGGCCAGGGGTTAAAAATATTCTTGAATAATTATTATATCGTTCTGTCTGTGGCAGGTGTAGATGCACGGGCAAAGTTGAATCAATATGGAAACTATATCGAATCAATACTGGCCGCATATAAACCACAGGTGTTGAAAAATAACAGCCGTGATAATATGGCACGTTTCTTGGGCAGAATATTGTCGCCAATTTCAAAGCCGCAACCAAAATTCGCAGATAACAATATTGCAAAGCTGACAACGGTCGATGATGTTGAATTCTTGAATAACGGTTTAATCCGCTATGTCAGTGGTGGAAAGCAATCATTCGCAGCATGCGTGTCGTTCAAAATATCGCCCGATTATCTGGATGAAGAGTTTTTTGATACTGTGTCGACAATTCAGACAGAAATGATTTGTATGAACGGTTTTCATATCATGGGGGCAACAGATATAGAAAAAACATTCAGACAAAGACGGGCCGCCGCTACGGAAAAACAAACGTCAACCGAAGAACAGATTTTGCACGCAGAATCTGCAATGGATGAAAATATTTCTGGAAACCAAAGTTTGGTTAACTATTATCCGCTGTTCGTGCTGTTCGGCGCAACCGTAGATGATGTTAATAAATATGTGGCAGAGTTTAAAAAAATTGCAGCTGGATTTGGAATTTCGCCAGTTGCAGAAACCTTTGCATCAAAAGTGTCTTGGTTCGCACAAATCCCAGGTTTTGACGTGTTTCCACGGACGTTTAAGTTGCTGTCACGGGCCGCTGCAATCACAATACCAATGTCAACGCAACCACGTGGGGTGGAAAATTCAGACTGGGGGCCGGGACCGTTGGTCGTGTTCCCAACCGCACAGGGAACACCATATCAGTTCCAATTCCATGTGTCTGATAAGCCAGCAGCGGTCGGACATACATTGACAATCGGGCCAACAGGTGGTGGTAAAACAACGTTGTTCTCGTTCTTAATCGCACAAAGTTTAAGACACCCAAAGTTAAAAGCATTTTTCTTTGACCGTAATAAAGGTGCAGAAATATTTACTTTGGCGGTGGGTGGAAAATATATAACTATGCAGGGAAAAGAAAAAAGTGCAGGAAATAGTGTTGAACAATCTTTCTTGACACACTTGAACCCGTTGAAAATGCCAGACAGTGCAGCAAATAGAGCATTCTTGCGTCGCTGGTTTGCGATTATTTCAGGGCAAAATGATGCGTTGTCTGCAGATGAAATTGCACGGGCTGTGTCCGTTAATTTCGATTATCTGAATGATAAAGACAGATTGTTGAAAAATCTGTGGGAAAGTTGCTTTTCTTCGGCTGGAAAAATGCGGCCCGCACTGAAAAAATGGATAGATCCATTGCAGTATGGGGATATATTTAACGAGGCATCTGATACGTTGGATTTACATTCTCGACTGACAACATTTGACTTTACCGATATTTTGCAGGACGAAACATTGGCACCGGCAGTCATTTCTTATATTTTGCACAGAATTAATAATGTTACTGTGTCGGGGGGCAATCCATCACTGATTATGATTGACGAAACTGCGCCAATGCTGGAAAATAAAATGTTCCGTGATAACTTTATCACAGGTTTGCAAGAAGGACGTAAAAATAGACAGGCATATATGGTGGCTTTTCAGCGGGCAAATGTTCTGGATAAGCTGGGTATCGGTGATGTTGTGCGTGGACAGGCACAGACAGTCATGTTCTTTAGAAACCCGGCCGCAGATGCAAATGACTATGCGCACTGGAACCTGAACCCAATGGAAATGGCATTTATCCAAGGCAAGGCATATCCAAACCTGAAACGGGCGGTGTTGCTGTCACGGCCAGTTAATGGTGAATCTGTGATTTTAAATACAGAATTGGGCGGACTGGGGAATATGCTGCGGCTGTTTGAATCAGGGCGGTCGTCTGTGTTACTGGCAGAAGAATTATATAAGATGTATGGAAATAACTTTGTTAATGAATATCTGAAAAGACAAGGGGCTGCGGACTAGGCAGGTGTAAAATACAGATGATTAAGTTTTTGGGGCCTTGGTTTTGTTTGTTTTGGACAGTGACGGCGAATGCAGGTGACTGTCTGGAATATAAAAATATACCACGTATTATTATTAATGTTCCAGACTGGGAAAAAACAGTCGTTCAGCCAATTCAACCATTGAATCTGTATCATGGTAATGTCGTGGCAACCTTGGTCGAAAATCTGGAAATTATCACAGATGTTAAAAAAATTGACGATGGGTTTTGCGTGGCACTGAAAACAGTCAACGCAGAAATAGGATATAATCAGTTTGATGTGCAAATCGATATCAGACATAAACCAAATTCGTGCCAGTATAATGCTGTGCTGGAACATGAAGATAAGCATATTAATACATATCTGAAGGTGGTCGATAATCACAAAGTAGACTTGCACAAGGCGGTATATACGGCGGCAGATTCTGTTATGCCAGTGTTTGTAAAATCACAGGATGACGTTGATGTAATTGTTAATCAAATGCATGATAGCATAATTATGCACCCAGACTTTGTGCTGATTAAACAAAAAATTCATGCCGCAGAAGAAATTGAAAACAAACAGGTAGATGTGCTGGAAACAGGGGCAGACCTGAAAAAATGTGGGTAAAATTTTCGCTGCGGTGGGGCAGGTTTTTAAAATGTGTATCGTATCCCAATCGAAAATTCGGACATGTTATTGAACAGTTCACTGGATAATGGGGTATATTGATACTGAAGCAGGCCAGATATATTGTCGCCAGGAAATGTGTATAAGATGCCAATGCCAAATCGACTGCTTACATTGTTGTCAGATGTGGTTAAAGATGTTTCTAAAAATGGTTCAATGTATTCGTATTTGTTATAAACCTTGTAATTGGCAATGCCAAATGATGTGAAAAAATCAAAGTTTCTAGATACTGGGTAATAACCAAATATGTCAAAGCCATAACCCATATAATAAACTTCGTGGTCAAGGGTGCTGAATGAATCAATCATGCTGAGGTTGTTTGTGGACGAGTGGGTAAAAAATAACTCGACCCCGAAATTGTGACCAATGCGGGCACCGGCATTTATGGTCGCAGAATAGTATGTGTCGTCCAGGTCCGTTTCATAGGTATAATCAGATATATTTACCCCTGCATCAATGCCAATATAGGGACGAAAATTTGATGCGTTTGTATAGATGCCTGCGTTTGCAGACATTGTAAACATAATCGCAAATATTGTAAATGTTTGTTTCATTTGTATTCCGTGTCTTGGTACGTATTAACATTAATAAAAATAATATTCTGCCGCAACAGGATTATGATTTTTTAAATGTAAAAAACTACCCCGATTGGGGTAGTTTTATTAAAACTGGTTGCGGGGGTTGGATTTGAACCAACGACCTTCAGGTTATGAGCCTGACGAGCTACCGGGCTGCTCTACCCCGCGATAAGGTGTGTGTATTATATACTATTTTCGCAAATAGTCAAATAAAAAAATTGTGTTTCTGTGTAGGGGGGGCTTTTGTTAGTACTGTCTTGAATTGTTTGGATTTTGTTGCTAACATGTTCCACGGCATATGTTAAGAAAATATAGGGTTTTGTCGTGATTCATAATAAAACGTTCAGAAAATGGTGGAAAAAATTCTGGCAGCCAATACTGGGACTGGGGATTTTTCAATGGGTTGTTGCAATTTTTATGGCAATCCCAATCTGGTTTACTTATTTCACATCAAAAAAAGTAATTTCAAATATTGATGTGTTTTATAAATATCGTAAAAAACCCGCAATTTTTGTGTTTTGGCATGGACGTAGTTTGATGTTGAGCCCCATTATCTGTTTGGGGGGAATGCGGGCATATGCCGTGGCCAGTCGTCATAAAGATGGACGGATGATGGCAAAACTGCAACATTTGTTCGGATTGCGGGCGATTTATGGGTCTTCGTCCAAGGGCGGGGTGTCTGTGTTGCGTGAGGGACTGCGTGTGTTGCAGCAGGGGGATCATGGAATTTGTATGTCGCCAGATGGCCCAGGTGGACCGTCGCTGCGTGTGCAAGATGGCGCACTGTATTTCGCAAAAATGAGTGGCGCACCAATTATTCCTGTTTGCTATACCGCATCAAAAGCATGGATTCAAGATAGGTGGGATAGGTATTTGCTGGCATTGCCTTTTTCAAAAATTGTGTGCAATGTGGGAAATCCTGTGTTCGTACCTAAAAAGGCAACACATGAAGAATTTGAATGTATCAGACAAAGCTTGGAAGATTTTATGGTTAAACAAATGCGGGAACTGGATGCGGAATTTGGTCTGCCGGTGATAGAACAGGATTTGACAGCATCAGAATTCAAAAGAAAAAAACGTGAGGCGGCGGCTGCAAAAAAACAACAGAAAAAAAGGAAGTAAATAATGAAAACACCATGGTGGTTTTTATCAAAAAATCCAGTCGCAATTTTGTTGGTGCCTGTGTCGTGGATTTATTTTGGTATCAGTCAAATTGTCTTTCATTTCAGAAAGCTGAAACCAATTAAATCAAAACGTAAAATTATTTGTGTGGGAAATGTACTGGCCGGAGGGGTCGGAAAAACACCTGTTGTGCGACAAATCGCAGGACGTTTGGGGGTGCCAATCGTTATGCGGGGGTATAAAAAAAATAAAAAAACAGGCGATATTGGTGATGAAGCGACTATGCTGAGTCGGGCAGGGTTGACAGTGCATGTAGGGGATAGAAAGTCAAATATCTTGTTGTTGAACAGGCAAGATGATAATTCGCCAATCGTTATGGATGATGGTTTGCAAAACCCAACAATCAAAAAAGATATTTCAATTGTTGTGTTTGACGAAAGTCTGGGGGTGGGAAATGGATTTTTGCTGCCGGCGGGGCCGTTAAGGGTGCCAAAAAGGTTCGTTAGTCGTGCAGATGCAATTATTGTCATCAAAAATAAAAAAAGTAAAAAAAGTTTTAATCTGCCTGTGGGGGTGCCTGTGTTTTATGCAGAAAATCAAACTGTGTCGCCATATGATGAAAATCAAAAACTGGTCGCATTTGCAGGTATTGGATATCCAAAAAAGTTCTTTGGGGCATTGAAAAATGTTGTCGCACGGCGTGGATTCCCAGACCACTATCAATATACAAATGAAGATTTAGAAAAATTGCTGATGCTGGCAAAAAAGAAAAATGCAAAACTGATTACAACAGAAAAAGACTGGGTAAGATTAACACCGCAAATGCAAGATCAAATTAAATATGCAAAACTGGAAACAGTGATTGATGGACTGTTTTGGGATTGGCTGAAGGAGAAATTAAAATGACGACTGTTTTGAAAAATGTTAATATCACTGGGGTGGGAATTCATTCGGGAACACAGGTTAATGTTACTGTTATGCCAACCGATAAAAATGGTATTTGGTTTCGCAGAACTGATATAAATCCATCAGATTTAATCGCAGCATCGTGGAATAATGTAGGTGAAGCAAAATTGCGAAATACAACAATCGGTAAATTAAATGCAGAACATGTTCAGACAATAGAACATCTGATGGCGGCACTGTTTATCGTTGGTGTCGATAGTGCAATTATTGATATTGATGGACCAGAAACACCAATACTGGATGGCAGTGCAGCACAATTTATCGATATGTTCAGACAGGCAGGGGTAACAAATGGTAATCTGAAAAAGATTGTTGTAAAACAGCCAGTTATTGTTAATGCAACAGAAATATTGAAGCAGCTGCCGTGGTGGGTGCGTGTAAAATTGGCAATCATTAACAAAATCGCAGGTAGAAAAAGCGATGGATTTGTTAAACTGGTGCCAAATGGTGGGCAGGGATTAAGAATCAATGCAACACTGGTATATCCAGAAAAAATAATAGGAAAACAGTCTTGTTCTTATTTTTATGACGGGTCAGAAAAGTCAATTAGTGATTTTATTGATAACTTTGCACGGGCCAGAACCTTTGGTAAGTTTTCCGAGTGGGAATATCTGAAAAAACATGGCATGGGACGGGGGGCAAATGAAAATAATGTTATCGCACTGAATGATGCAGGTGATGGGACGTTGAATAAAACAATCTGGCCAGATGAATTTGTTAGACATAAAATTATTGATGCAGTCGGTGATATGTTTACCAGTGGTGGTATAATCTGTGGCGATTTAATATCATACAAGGGCAGTCATGCAATGAATAATGAAGTGCTGAAAAAGTTGTTCAGTGATGAAAAGAATTATGATATAATTGATGCAGAATAAAAAAAGAAGGATGTTATGAAAAAGTTTTTCGCAATCTTTGCAGTTCTGTTTTCGGTCGTGGCATGCGGCGGTATGATTAAAAATGAAAATGGCAGTCAGTATCTGGTTCAGTTAGAAGCAGAACCAATCGGATGTACGTTCTTGTATAAACTGGAATCAGAAGTGTCTGTTTATGATGTCGATGATGCACGCAGATATCTGGAAAATCGTATAGTTGACCAGGCAAGACCAGGAAATGCGTATTGGATTACCAGTCAAAGAACAAAACCAAATGAATGGGTGATATTTGGACCAGAACGGGCGTTCGTATTGGTGGCAAATGTTTATGATTGTCCACATCCAAATAATGTGCGTACTGCAAAAGATGGCGGACCACAGACCGTGTCGGTGCCAAATGTTTATCAGGGATGTACGTATGGTACATGCTATTAATAAAACAGCCCACCAAATGGTGGGTGTTTTTTTGCAGTTTGATGTGCGCAGTTAAAGTGTTTGCGTTGTTTTGGGGTTTTGTGTTATAATTATTCACAGAATATTCAGAGAGAGAAAATTATTGGCCAGTCAAACTATATCAGTTAATCGAAAAAAATATGCAGTGGGGTTGTTTTGGCAGCCCATTGCATCTGGTTTTGCTGCACGTAATTATGCACGGGCATTGGCACGTAATATCGATAGAAAGTTAAACCTGTATACAGAATACAGGGCGATGGTCGGTCTGGGGGCAGGCAGATTCGGACAGCGGTCGGGTATTGTGGCGGCGGCGGCCGAGGTTATGGAAAGCTTTTCAGAATATACATCTTTCTTGGCGGTGTTTCGGGTGGATAAGGTTTTCTATCTGGTGGCGGCACGTAATGGGGTGATTCTGGCAGACCAGGTGTTTGAGTCAGAAGATGCAGCACGTAATGAATATGTAAAACTGTCTGAAATCCCAGACTGGGGGGCTTTCTTTGCACCGGGGGAATGGGGAATGCCACGGGCCGCAGAAAGAAATCTGGCAGATTTGCTGACCGGGCATTCACATGCAACATTGCATGCAATCAGTCGATTTGGGACAGGTATGGTGTCTGTGATTTTAATCGGGCTGTTTGTTGTTGGATTGGGGGCGATATTTTGGGATTCTGTGCGGCAGGCATTCAGTCCCAAACCACAAATAAATGAATTGAGTCCAGAACTGGCGGCGGAATATCATAAAAGAATAGAAGAAAAAAATAAAGAACTGGATGTGCAGTTCGATATAGAAAAAGTCGCACCAGCAGAACCAATCGTGATGCCGTATGAATTGTTGCCAGATGTTTCGCAACGTGCAAAATTATGCTATCAGGCGATGGGATTTCTGATGCAGCCAATTCCAGGATGGAACCAAATTTGGGTCGAATGTGGCGAAGATGTTGCAACAGTAGAATTAAAACGAAGCTTTGGTACGTTGGGGGATTTTTATGCAGTGGCAACAGAACTGATGCCGGGGGCATTGGTTCAAGAAATTAATGATGATACACTGCGGATTCAGGCAACGTTGCCGCAGCTGGATGTGGTGGCATCACAAGATGAGCGGGATGTGGACAGTGTCGTGCGTGACGTTGTAACAGCATTCCAAGAAATTGATACTGATGTCAGTACAAATGTTGTTTTTGATACACTGACCAATGGGGTGGATGTCGCAAATGTCAACCTGGTCGAGGTAGAGGTGGAATCAAAACTGGTGCCAATGCAATTGATGCAGATTTTTCAACAAAAAGAATTTGGCGGCGTGTATATGATGCGGTGTGCATGGGATGTGCGGTCGCGTTCCTGGAACTATGAGGTGATAATCTATGCAAAATAAAAAAATGTTCGTGTTTGGGATGGTTTTGTCTGTGCTGTGTGTGGCAGGTAACGCACGTGCCGATGAATTAATAGAAGATGTTCAAATCGATGTTGAACAGGTTGATGATGTGTCCGCAGATGCAGTCGCAGCATATCAAGTTGAAGGTTCATTGTTTCAGCAAATCACAGAACTGGAACAAGAAAAAGTCTTGATGCAGCTGGAAAAAGAACGGGCCCAGTTGGATTTAGAACTGGATAGATTGGCGGCAGAAAAAATAAAACTGCATATGGAAATTGATACCTTGTCTGGACGTGCAGAACAACAACAACAGGAAATCGAAACACAAAAAGCAAAACTGGAGGCAGAGGCCGCACGTATCGAACGTGAAAAAGAATCTTGGCTGGCCGATGCAGAAAGAAAAGCAACATTGGCATCGAAATCTTTGTCGTATTCGCAACAAGAAGAAGCGCCACAGGTCGATATTACAAAAAAATACAGATTGGTTAATGTTGTTGGGGCAGGTGCACAACTGCAGGCAACAGTCGAAGATCTAGACAGTGGACAAAGCAGACGTATCAGTGTGGGACGTGATTTAGATGGATTTACGGTAAAGTCGATTTCACTGTATGATGGGGTTGTCTTTGTCGGACCAGATGGTGTCACACAAACACTGAATGTCAGTAATGGGAAATAATTAAAAATGGATAATACAGAAAAAGATATCTTGGGAAATCTGAATGTGGATGGCCAACTGTCGATTCCAGTGGGGCTGGAAAATGCAGAGTCCAAAGATATTATCGATTATTTGTTTTCAAATGGAAATCGACTGCTGACCGTGACAGGGGCGATGTTCGAACTGCCACGTGATACGCAGAGTATTGTTGCATACTTTTCAGGTGGTGAAATTATTATTTCCAGAACACACAGGTATGATGGACGGGTGTTGGCATTTGTTGAACTGCTGAAAAAACGTGGGAAAAAAATCCGGGAACCATTTTATTCAGACCTGGGGTTGGTGGCGAATATTTACAAGTCTTATGAATTAAAACTGGGGGCAGGGGGACGTGCCAGAACAGATTTTGATAACCAAATGCAAAAGGACTTTGTTGATATTATCGCCAAGGCCGCATCGCAAAAGGTATCTGACGTTCATATAGAGGTTGCAGACCAAACAACAATTTTCTTTCGTATAGATGGTAGTATGCAACCTGTACTGGAATATAATTCACAGTGGGGGGAATCGTTTGTGCGTGCAGCATTTGCATCGTCTGATATGTCAAATGCAAACTATGCACAAAATGAATATCAGTCAGCACAAAAAGATGGACGCACACCATTGCGTGGAACCAAGGATTTATATCTGCCAAGTGGGGTGCTGGCGGTGCGTATGCAGTTTAACCCAATCGCATTCGGCAGCAGATATGTGGTTATGCGTCTGTTGTATGATAATCCGTCCGAAGGTATTAAGACAGAACAAGAATTTGGACCGTATGAGCAAAAAATGCTGGCACGTATGCGGTCGTTCCCAACAGGATTGGTTATTGTCGCAGGTCCAACCAGTTCAGGTAAATCAACGACACTGGTGCGGAATATGTCACTGATGCTGAAAGAAAGAAATTATGAAATTAACCTGATTACAGTGGAAAATCCGGTTGAACAGAAAATATTCGGCGCACGACAGATGCCGGTCGTTAATACAACAAACGAAGAACAACGTGAAGAAAAATATGTCGAAGCACTGGCGGCGGCACTGCGAAGTGACCCGGATACGTTGATGGTGGGGGAAATTCGTACGTTGGCAGCGGCTGAACTGACTGTGCGGGGGGCATTGTCTGGACATAATGTGTGGACAACACTGCATGCGAATTCTGCAATGGCGGCACTGACCAGATTATTAGACCTGGGGGTCGAACCGTTTAAGTTAAAAGAAGAAACTTTGATGCGGGGACTGGTGTCAATGCGGTTGTTCAAAAAACTGTGTCCGTATTGTCGGGAACGGTTGATTAATCACCCAGAACGTGGCGAATATAAACGTATGATGGATATGTATGGTGAACTGGGGGTAAATCAGGCATTTGTCCGGGGACTGGGGTGTTCACACTGCAAAGGTACAGGAACAATCGGACGTATCAAAGCAGGGGAAATTATTATCACAAACAGTGAATTTTTAAGATTGGCACTGGCGGGGGATACAGACGGGGCAATTCGATACTGGTTAGAAGAATTAAATGGCAGAACGTTAAAAGAAGCGGCGGCGGCACTGGTTCTGCAGGGAATTATCGGGGTCGATGAACTGGAACGATGGGTCGGACATGTGGATGAACCTGGGGCATACTGATGTTAAATAAATTGGAATTATTGTATGCAAAGTTAATGTTTCGGACAAATACCGAAAAACGTATGGCCATCTGTCGCAAGTTGGCATCGCTGTTGCGTAATGACTTTACACTGATTGATGCGCTGGAACGACTGGAAATGGTCGAATCAAAAAATGGAAAAAAACCAAACGAACCATTTGCAATCGTTATGCGAGAATGGCAAAAAAATCTGGAACGTGGTATGACTTTTTCCGAGGCAACACGTGGTTGGGTGCCACCAGAAGAAACCCTGTTGGTGACCAGTGGTAATCTGTCAAATCTGGTTGTGGCACTGGAAAATGTTGGGCGGGTCGTTGATGGGACACAACGTATCAGACGTGCAATGACAGGGGCAATCGCATATCCACTGTTTTTGTTGCTGTTGACGTTCGCAATTATTATGATGGTGGGAATTTATCTGGTGCCGCCATTGATGGATGTCGCAACGACAAATATCGTTTGGACAGGAACTGCAAAGTCGCTGATTGTGTTGTCGGATTGGGCAAATGAATACTGGTATAGTTTCTTGATTGGTTTTGCAGGTGTTGTAGGGGTTATATGGCTAAGCTTGCCAAATTGGACCGGACGTATGCGGACAGTTGCAGATAATCTGCCCCCGTGGAGTGTGTATAAAATTCAGGTTTCGGTCGGCTGGTTGATGAGTTTGGCGGCCATGGTCGGGGCAGGGGTCACAATACCAGATGCAATGCGGATGTTGGCAGATAATGCAAACAGGTATTTGCGTAATATCCTGGAAAAAGCACTGCGATTTGTCGCAAATGGTGAAAATCTGGGGCGGGCCCTGGAACATACAAAAAGCAATTTCCCAGATTCTGAAATTATCGGCGATTTGACAATTTATGCAGATATGAATGGTTTTGAAGAAAACTTGAACCAGGTTGCCAATGATTATCTGAACGAGTCTGTTCGTAAAATGGAAAAAATATCCAACATCATGAACAGTCTGGGGATTTTGTTAGTGTCGTTGATAATCGCCTGGGTGGTGTTTGGTACGTTCCAGATGCAGGAACAAATCACAGCTGTCCTATCATAAAAATAAATTATAATAATTCATCTACGAGCGGGGGCGACAACTCATGTAACGTCTTGTACACTTCGTTGTCGCCCCCGTCTCGTATCTAAATCATTCTAATTTATTTTACGCATCTGATGTGCTGTGTGCGGGAACGGGCAACTTATGTAACGTTATGTACACTGCGATGCCCGATTTTGTTTTATCTAAATCATTCTAATTTATTTTTTTCTGAGCCAAGTTTTGTAGTTGGGGTTGGGGCAACTCATGTAGCATTTTGTACACATCGTTGTCGCCCCCGTCTCGTATCTAAATCATTCTAATTTATTTTACGCACCTGATGTGTTGTGTGTGGGAATGGGCATCTTATGTAACGTTATGTACACTGCGATGCCCGATTTTGTTTTATCTAAATCATTCTAATTTATTTTACGCACCTAATGTGCTGTGTGTGTGGGGGGCACAATGGATACCGGCCGCCGCCGGTATGACGATAGTGTGTGTATGGTGCTGCAATGACAAGGGGTGGGGCCCACCCCAGCACCGAGCGCCCCCCTGTCTCGTATCTAAATCATTATTAAAATCCCCCGGTTGGGGGCTTTTTCTATACCATAAATGGCAGGTTTTCCAGTGTTCCTTCGGCAACACGGACGTTCACGTCCAGCATCATAAATACTGAATCTGGTGTGCACATTGCGTGATTGGCAAATATTTCAGAATCCAGCAAGTGACTGGTATTAACAGATAACTTGGTTATCAAATGGTCGTCGTCCAGCAATGTATAAATTGGGCCAATATCACGTGGGGTATTCGCACCAATTTCGTGTTCGTTCTGGGGACAACGCAGGCCGTCCATTATCGTTTTTACACGGTTGTCAATGTCGCTGCGTGGAACTCCAACAATTTCAGGGTGCAACATCTGGATGTCCAGTTCTGCAATCAATTTCAGGTTCGGTGTAATTATTGGATTCCAATCAATTCCACCAACGTGGCGGGTGGTAATAGGGCTTTTGGTCGGGTTGGGAACCATGTACTGGGTCAGGTTATTCCATGGGCTGTGTTCCACCAGTTTTTTTAACTGGGGATGAAACTGCATGCGGATGTCGGCGATGTGTTGGGCCCGCTTTTTCGGGTTAATTAAAATGTCGCCAAAGTATAATAATTTAAATTTCATAAAAATCCCCTTTTTTCTTGATAATTATAGCATAAATTGCTATGTTTTACACAGAAAAAAGAAAGGAATGTTATATGGCAATTAATAATGAATATACGGGTGACTCGATTAAGGTTCTGAAAGGGTTAGAGGCCGTTAAAAAAAGACCGGGGATGTACATTGGTGATGTGGGCGAAGGTGGTAATGGTCTGCATCATATGATTTATGAAGTTGTTAATAATTCTATTGACGAAGCAATGGCGGGCTATGCAGATACGGTCTATGTGTCGTTGAATGCAGATGGCAGTGCAACAATTCGTGATAATGGACGTGGTATGCCATTTGATATCAATCATGATACAGGACGCAGTGCATTGGAACTGATTATGTGTGAACTGCATGCCGGGGGAAAATTTGATAACGAAGGCAGTGGTGCGTACAAGGTTTCAGGCGGTTTGCACGGGGTTGGTGTGTCTGTGGTTAATGCGTTGTCAACATGGTTGGAAGTAAAAGTGTGGCGTGGTGATAAAGAAGCGTTTATGTCATTCGCAGATGGTGTGCCAACATGCGATTTGAAAATCACAGAAAATAAATCAGGTATCGAACATGGGACAGAGGTTTCCTTTAAGCCATCGCCAGATACGTTTACGGGGACTGAATTTAACTTTGATGTGTTGGAAACGTGGCTGCGTGAACAATCGTATCTGAATGCAAATGTGAAAATTATCCTGGAAGATTTACGTGGGGGCGAACAAAAACTGCGCGAGTTTCACTCGGTCGATGGGTTGAAAGGATTTGCAACATATCTGAATAAATCAAAAGAATTGCTGAACAAAGAGCCAATTCAGATGATTAAGCAAAATGATGACACCTATATCGAAATCGTTCTGCAGTGGACAACCGCATATACAGAAACGTCATTATGCTTTACAAATAATATTCCAAACCGAGATGGTGGAACACACCTGGCGGGATTTCGTGCAGGGTTAACACGTGCAATCAATAAATATATTGCTGAAAAAGGAACAAAAAAAGATATCAACCTGTCGGGGGAAGATTTCCGTGAAGGTCTGACCAGTATTATCAGTGTGAAAATACCAGACCCAAAGTTCGGTTCCCAGACAAAAGATAAACTGGTGTCCAGCGAGGTTCGACCAGTGGTGGAAAGTACTGTGTCGGAATTGCTGTATGAATTCTTGGATGAAAACCCGGCAATCGCAAAAACAATCGTTGACAAGATTATCGAGGCCGCAACCGCACGTGAGGCAGCACGCAAGGCACGTGAACTGTCACGTAAAAAGACAGGACCAGAATTGGGCGGGTTGCCAGGTAAATTGGCAGGATGTTCAGAACGTGACCCGGCAAAGTGCGAACTGTTTATTGTCGAGGGGGACTCGGCAGGTGGTACGGCAAAGCAAGGACGTGACCGCAAGACCCAGGCGATTTTGCCGCTGCGTGGTAAAATATTGAACGTGGAACGTGTGCGTTTTGATAAAATGCTGGGGTCGGATACAATTGGTGCGTTGATTACAACAATGGGCGCAGGTATCGGTAAAGATGATTTTGATATCGAAAAAATGCGTTATCACAAAGTTATTATCATGACCGACGCAGACGTTGACGGTCAACATATTCAGACATTGTTGATGACGTTCTTTTACCGGCATATGCCGCAGGCAATCGAACGGGGATATATCTATGTGGCAAAGCCACCACTTTACGGTGTGACACGTGGTAAACAGCAAATCTATCTGCAGAATCAACGTGAAATGGATGACTATCTGATGGAACAGTTGGCAACAGACGGTATGATTGAAACAGCCACAGGTGTTCAAGTGTCGGGGGCGGACTTGAAACGGTTGCTGGGGTTGGTGCTGGATATGCGAAATACGTTGCAGCCGTTAAGTCATATTATGCCAATTCGCTTTGTCGAGGCATTGGCCCTGAACGGTGCGTTCGAAAATGAAAGCGCAGCGGTGTTCGAAAATGTTCAAAAAATGCTGGATGCACAAGAGCTGGAATTTGAACGTGGGTGGCATGTGTCTGCAAATGAACATGGTATCGAAATTACACGCACTTTGCGCAGTGTTCGGGAAACATATGTTCTGCCACGTGAAAAAATTAATGGAATGGAAATTCGCAGCTGGCATAAAATGGATGGTCGTGATGAACTGATGGAAACATTTTCAAAACCAACAGTGTTGCGGGTAAAGTCCAAAAATCAGAAAATCTGGGGTGCGTTAAAGTTACTGGATACTGCGTTCGAATATGCAAAAACAGGTCTGAAAATCCAACGGTACAAGGGGTTGGGGGAAATGAATGCAGAACAGTTGTGGGAAACAACAATGGACCCAAATCATCGATCACTGTTCCAGGTGAAAATCGATGACGCAGCCAAGGCGGATGAAGTGGTGTCTATGCTGATGGGGGATGTGGTTGAACCCAGACGTGACTTTATCGTGGAAAATGCACTGGATGCAAATCTGGACGTTTAATAATATGGTGCGGTTTTCCGCACCTTGTTTTTATAGGATGAAAAATGGCAAGTAAACAAGATTTAACCCAGGAATTACACAGGTTAGAAGCGGAACTGGAATCCTATGGTTCGGCCGTGTCGGAATCGCAAATTTGGCATAAAAAGGCCAGAATTGAACAGATAAAAAAAGAACTGGCTGAATTGGATAAGCCAAAAAATCAACTGAATGCAGGCACAGATATGCTGAAGGAAAAAATGGCAAATATGCAAAAGTTAACCCCTGAACAAATTGCAGAAATTAATGCAGGGCGGCAATAATGCAATTTTCACGGGATTGGTTTTTTGATTTAGACAGGTGTTTGCGTGCGGCGGGGTTAGACAGCGATGTGCAATCGTTTGATGAAATACTGGAAAACCTGCGTGCACGGAAAATTTATGATGCAGATACGTTTGCAGCACACTGTGTGTATGTAATTCTGGCAGGCGGATTTTCACAAAAAACAGCAAAAGTTAAACACTTGGAAATAATGACCGTTTTGACCGCAGTTGGGGCAGATTTTGAAATGCTGATTCATTTGTTTAATAACAAAAATAAAATTAATGCGATTTGTAAAATCTGGAATAATCGAAAACAGTTGCGTGATGGGTATTATGAACAAATGACGTTGGATGACAGGTTAAAATATCTGGAAAAATTGCCGCATATCGGAAAAATAACTGCAAACCATTTGGCACGAAATCTGGGCGAAGATATTGTAAAGTATGATGTATGGATTCAACGACTGGGGTGTGCGTTTGCAGGTAAAAAATTGGTGGTCGATAATGCAAAATTGTCGCCGGAAATCAAAGATGCCTGTGATGCGATGTTTGCGCATTTGGTAGGGCAGACAGGTTTACCACGGGGGTATATTGATGTGGTTCTGTGGAAATCTTGTCAGGTAAAATTAATTTCTATGGACGATTACTTGCACAAACCGCCGGTCATGTAGCGAGTAGTACACTCCCTTTGGTTTGTGCTGCGTACTCGTCTCATATAAATTAATTTTAAAAAAGTATGGACGATTACTTGCACAAACCGCCGGTCATGTAGCGAGTAGTACACTCCCTTTGGTTTGTGTTGCGTACTCGTCTCATATAAATTAATTTAAAAAAAGTATGGACGATTACTTGTACAAACCGTCGGTCATGTAGCGAGTAGTACACTCCCTTTGGTTTGCGCTGCGTACTCGTCTCATATAAATTAATTTTAAAAAATGTATAGACGATTACTTGCACAAACCGTCGGTCATGTAGCGAGTAGGTTCTGTGGAAGGGGGCAGCAGGGGTTAATAAAACTATGAATGTGAAAATTGAACAATCTTGGAAAAATGCCTTGGCGGCAGAGTTTGACAAGGATTACTTTATCAAACTGACAGATTTTGTGCGTGGGGAATATCTGTCGGGAAAAACTGTTTATCCGGCACCACAAAATATCTTTAATGCATTTAATTTGTGCCCGCTGGAAAATGTCCGGGTTGTTATCATCGGCCAGGACCCATATCACGAACCTGGCCAGGCACATGGGTTATCTTTTTCTGTGTTGCCACCTACACCGGTGCCACCAAGTTTGCGAAATATCTATAAGGAAATCGAATCTGATTTGGGACGAAAATCAAAGACAAATGGTGATTTAACATACTGGGCAAACCAGGGGGTGTTGCTGTTGAATGCGACTTTGACTGTTCTGGCACATCAGGCGGGGTCGCACTTTGGTCGTGGATGGGAACAATTTACAGATGCGGTTATTCGCCAGGTCGCAGAACGTGAAAATATTGTCTATATGCTGTGGGGAAATTATGCCCAGAAAAAAGCGGCACTGGTTAATCGTGATAAAAACCTGGTGTTGCAAAGTGTACATCCGTCACCGTTGTCGGCCAGTCGGGGATTCTTTGGGTGTAAACACTTCAGCCAGGCAAATGAATATCTGGTCAAATGTGGAAAATCACCAATCGATTGGTGAAAATGGATATCAAAATATTTGAAATATTTGGTCTTTTGTTGTATAATTACCAGGAATCCAAAGGGATTTGGGTTTGGGACCTTAGAAAGTCCAGTCATTTCGGTGCAAATGCATCGTAATCCGATGTTATCGGTGTTTTTTGCACCGTTATTTTTACCCCACGAAATATGTCGGGGTGCTGTTGTTATATGTTGAAGGCAACAGGAATCGTTAAATGACTGATTTTTCTAACACCCCGACCGTCATTTCCCAATGGCGGTCTTTTCTTGTTGTGTGTTGGAGAAATGTATGAGGTTTTTATTATTTGTCTTTCTTTTTTTGGGGGCACATGGGGGCGCGTTGGCCGCACTGTGTGATGATGGGTATTATCCAGTGGGTGGTGTGTGTACAGAATGTGGTTATGGATATTATTGTCGTGATGATATAAGAAACAAATGTCCCGATGATACAACAGATTGGATTGGAATATTTGGTGCAAATGGTCATACTGTGCCAGCGATTGCCACCTGGGCGGAATCTGGGAATGTCAGATATACAACATGTTGGCTGATAACACAATGTCGTTCGATGTTGGATGTTTATATGACAGGGGGAACGTTTCATACGGAATGTCCGTATAATGTATCTCGTGGGGATTATTATTGTGATTCCAAGTTGTGGTACCAGGCAAATCCAGGATATTATTTGTCGGGGTATTGGTGGTCAAGTTATGAAGATTGGTATTATTATGTAAAGCCGTGTACTAATGCAATTCCGGAATACTCGCATTACAGTGGTGCAGGAACACCAAACACTAATGATTGTCCGTGGGAATGTGATAACGGTTATGCCCAACCTGTTGGACGGAACGAATGTTTGCCACTGTGTGCAGCAGGTATAACAACATTGAATACCAGTACAGGACTGAAGTATAATCTGTGGCAAGACCGTCAGACAGTCCCATCATTGGTTGTGCAATATAATAGAATGATGTGATATGCTAATATGATTCCAGGGGTGGCAGATAACAGTGTTAATATATTGTTTGATGGAAAAAATTATCATGTGTCCAATTGATTGGTGCAGCTAGAAACTGTACGTCAGCCCAAGCCCATAAAATGCATATGAATTATTCTCGGGGGCGGTGTTGCCGTTGGAATAGTGCTGCATAAACAGTTCTATGCCAACACAATCAGATATCTTGTATCCGGTGCCCAGTTTAAATCCAAACAATAACTTGGACCCGATGCGTTCGTTTTGCTGGGCCTGCATGCCAACCCCCAGGCCAATAAATGTGTACCAATCTTGGCCATGAAATGGAATTACATCTTCGCTTAACATCGCAATGGGAATTGTGTATTTGTCCCAGTGCCATCCGTATTTCGAACCGTGCCCCAGTGTCTGAATAATATTTAACGATTTGCGTGCAGGCAGACGAAAAAACTCGGTTGGTTGAGAATACTGAATCTGAAACATGTTAAAGGGTACAAATTGGGTCGGTGGTGGCAGTAAAAAACCACTGTTTACACCATAGCCAAAGTTGAAAGCAACCTGGTTTTCATAGCCATTAAAAAATGGATTCGTATCTGCGTGGGCAGCCGCCACAACACATGATAATATCAAAGGGCATAAGATTTTTGTCATAGTGCATATATTATCACAAAATGTGTTTGGATTAAAGTAAAATTATTAAATATTATAATGTTTGTAAACAAGAATAAAATCATAGTGGTGGTTTTGCTTGCATTTGAAAAAAATGATGTTATAATCTGTGTCGCTTGGCAGCGTAGCTCAGTGGTAGAGCAGAGGAATCATAATCCTTTGGTCGGGGGTCCGAATCCCTCCGCTGCTACCAGAATTCAAACCGCCCGTTTGGGCGGTGTTTTTAACAGCAACAGTTCCAGTGCCAAAAAAATCGGCTGTATACGCAGAAATCAGGGGTTTTTATTGTGTGCTGTTGTGTAAAAATGGAAAGTAGTATGCAAATATGTAACATTTTTTGTAAATTTCTATATGATTTATCGTTATAACAAATAAATTTGTAATCTAAAACCGTTGATGCATTGTGAATTCAGTTGTATATTTTTCATATTCACGATTTGGTATATTGGAATCTCGTTTTGTATAACTGAATGTGAGTGTGGGAACAAATCCCCAAATGTCTATTTTATTGTTTGATAAAGACACAGAATAACGTTGCGTAAAATCACGTTCTGCCAGTTGCGTAAATGTTTCGTTTTTTACAATCCATCTTTCGCCGTCATAGTTAGACCATATAAAAGACGGTTCCAAGTAAACATGAAAGCCCCAAGGCAATTCAGCTCCAAAACCTATACCTGTGGAATAACGCCAATTTGCATAAATGTCGTCATTTGCGGTATCTCGATCAACCCCACCACGCAATACAATATATTTTGTCGTATCCAGATAATACGATGTTCTTAAATTAGCAGAATACGTTTGCCCATTCATCCAATCGCCATACTCATCATAAGTATTGTCCATTATTCTAAAGGATACGCCTGTTGATAATTTACGTGTAAAGTCATAATTCAAATCTAACTTTCCACCGTATGCCCAGTTATAACGATCCCAGCCATACCAACGTCGTGAAGCAATACCTGCCAACCATATGTCCCCATTTTTCCAAACATATCGTGGTCCGGTACTGGTTGATAAATATAAATCGTCATAATCGTGTTTATTATAAATATTCGTGTATATGTTGGCATCACTTTTCCAACGCCAATTATCTGTAAGCTTGAATTCGTAATTGCCACCCAGCATTAAATTATACCCAACCGCTGATACAGGGTCAGGTAATTGTCTACAAAAAGTCCCCCATTCATTTGTGACACATTCTTCGCCACCAGCAACTTGATTTATATTATTATCTGGTGCAGCACCAAAGTTAAACCAAACATTCCAGTTTTTGTTCTGACGTGCCACATAACGGTAATATAACATTCGTTGTTTGATTTCGTCCGGAATATCTTTACCTGCCATTGCTAAGCGCAAATGATGGTCGGCACGATACCATTGCTTTTTGTGCATATAACATAAAGCCAGTTCATATCTAATCTTTACTAAATCCGGTTGTTCGTCCAGTATTTTGCGATATATTCTAATTGCCTCGTCAATGTTACCCTTGCGTTGCTCTATCTGTGCAATCAAATACCAACGTTCTATTTCAATTGGTGTCTGTCCTGTTTGGGGCATTTGAGTAAGAATTTGTAATGCACTGTCATACTTACCAGCCGTAACTAAATCGCCAGCTACTTGTACAGCTTCTAATTCTGACAAAGTCACTTGCGTTGTATTTGATTTGGCCCATATTGCTATGGGCCAAACCAATATCAATAAAATGAAAATATTTCGTTTCACAGTTATTGCTTTTGCATACCATAAGCCGCTTGAACTTCCCACTCACGTGTAACGTTAGTATCAAGTTCTTGTTCTGTGTAATAACGAGCCGTACCAGCAGCCTCGACAGGTGTATTCACACCATAATATCCTGGTGTAAATTCTCCCTCTGTGCTACTTGGGGTCGGATTGTTATTCATACGATATTGTGCTTCACTTGGTGTCCCATCAAAATTAACATTTATTTCATTGCTACTATTTTTTGTGATCGTCACGTCATAGAATGTATCCGATGTATCACTTTGCGTATTAAACGGCATGACCAACGTCTGTGTACCATCTGCACCAATCGTCATTGTTGCTTCTGATGTTGTGTATGCTTTGGCCATATCATGTCCTGCGTTTTCAGACCATGCATCTGGTATGTTATCATCGTCTGTATCCAAATCATAAGGTACATTCCATGCAGTTAAATATGCTGTCCTATCTACATCATTACTTTGTATTGATGTATAAACACGACCAACTGCTTTTCCTTTGTATGTGTTGTTACCCTCCGCAGGAACTGGTACTGGCAAACTATCCAACATATTTGTTCCGGAAATAGCATATCCACCAGCAAATAATTGATAATCTTCTTTTGCTAACAATGCATTGAATTCTTCATCTGTACGATATTTATCTAAATCCGCACTACGATTCAAAGTTCCTGCACGTGCGGCAAGGATATCTGCATCAGATGATAATTCTTTATTTTTTGATCTGTATATTGGATTGAAATGACCAAAGTCAGAATATTGCAATCCGGCATCTTCACCGTTTGTACCGAAAATCATTCTTTCGTCTACGCGATTCCAATGACCACCGGATAAATTGTTTTGTGTCGCCAACGCATTCAAAGCAGCCATATCTTGACCATTATCTACAACGCGGAATTGTGCTTTGTCTTCGCCGTCTAATGTGTATTCAAATATTGGTCCGGCAAATGTTGTCGTGTCTGTGGTATCTCTGGCTATACGACCACTTGCTTCGCCACCAACCATCATTTTTACAGCATCGATTTCGCCAGTATTATTGTTCAATTCCAGATTTATGTATGAATGTCCAGATGTATCTAAATTTTCAGCTGTGAATAATTTAACATCATCTAATCTGTATGATGTATATGTAACACCGCCATTGTTTACTGTTGCGGAACGAACAACAGATACAGGTGTATTGCTGTTGGATGCAACAACTATTTCAGATGACATATTTGTTATTTCTGCGTTACTTGTTGCTACCCCTGGTGTAACAGCAGGTCTTGGTGCAACATAACCACCACTTGGTGTACCGGCAGAACCACCGCCACCAGAACCACCACCGCATGCGGCCAAAGCCAACACAGATGTTAAAATGACATATTTTTTCATGGAATACCCCTTTGTAAAAAAAATTAGACCGCCATGGGATGTTAGGCGGTCGGGGAGTTCTCAAATCAGCGTATTAGTGATTCTGTTGTTTTCGGGTTGCCCCTGTTGTATGACAAACAGCTCCCCGACTTATTAAGTCAGGGATAAATCACGACACAAAACCACATGAATGACATCGGATGACGATGCCGTCAGTAATTTTGCACCGAATACGCTGGGCTTGAGATAGCCCCGAACCCATATCCCTATGGATTCATTTCATAGTCTATCACTAAAAATCAAAAATCTCAATTAGATATTAAAAGTATGGGGTTTGTATTTGGTATGATTAAGTAGGGGTAAAAAACTTTACATAGAAAAATTGTTAAAAAATGGCGGAAATGTGAATGATGTAGCGGTTTTTTTATTTGTATTATGACCTGGGTCCCGTGGTCGGGCCACGGGATGACAAAGTAAATAAAACACCGCCCGTTTGGGCGGTGGTGGTTATCGTTGTTTATAGTTATCGCAAAAATGTGATGCCATATATGCGAATTTTATCATTTCTGTTTGATTGGTATCATCTGCCCCCACAGTAATCTGTTGCCCCATATTGTTGATATATTTATAAACTCGGGTTTTGCCAATCGTTGGCACATAGATAACACAGGTTGTTGTTTCGCAATCTATGCGATGTGGGGCAACCATTTCCAACAAACCAGAAACAATTTCCGTTGGCATTCTTTTTGCGTATATCTCACAATTTTTATCACAACCACGGCAAGTGATTTTTTTTGAAAAATCAAGTTCGTTAGGGATGTTGTCTGAAACACCACATCTGCCATAGCATAATTTCTTTTTTTGTGTAAATGACATTTTGCATTCTTTTATTTTGTCTTTTGATAAAATGGACAATATTTTTCTACCTTTAATATTTTTGCTGTATCCAATGGATTTAGTTTTTTGCTCCGTTTTTTCTGAATTTTAGAGTTTATATTTTTGTAATTTTGACTACATTTCAGTTTGCGCACGATGAACCTTACCATCAAAAAGCATACCTTTCATTTCAATGTATTTTTTATAGCATGGGCATTCTTTTACTGCCTCGTATGCTTTGGCGATTGCTTTTTCTTTTGTTGGTTCTGCTGTGATTTTAGTTTTTAGTTGTTTGCCTTGGATATGTGTATTTAGGGCTGCACCGTCTAATGTTGGAATATAGTATGGCGATGTGTCCGATGATAAACGACCGTTGCCGGTTGATATTTCTTGTTTTAATACCTCTGTTGTATCCAATGGGCTTGCTTGTTTAGTGTCGATTTTGCAATGTTTGTCGCAACCATCACATGGTGGAACGGATTCTTTTTTATAGTATGGGCATTTTTTTACAATTTTGCGTGCTGTTGCGATTGTTGCATCTTTGCCGCTTATCATCAAATCCACTTCTTCTTTAAGCCGTTTGCCATTTATATCAAGGTGGATTACTTCGCCATTGACGGTGACTGCATAGTAATGTGTCCCTGAACGTGACAGCTGGTATTTTGCTGACAGTACGCATTTTTTCATACAACCACGACAGATTGTTTCCTCAGTTTCTTTTTTAACAATTGCTGTGATTTTTTCTTTGGGGTATTTTTGCTCCAGAACCTCCCTTGCTGCATTCAAAATCATTGATACATCACCATGATTATGATTGCCGTTATAAGCATCCTCAAACCGTGTTTGCTTGGCATAATTCATTGCCCAGCCGACAATCATTTCTATTTGTTTCAAATTCAGTACAGACAACAGGCACAATAAATCTTGTTTTGTTGGAAAAGATTCTGTAAGCGAGGCACTGCGCATTTTTCCATTTAATGAAAAGTTCATATAATCACCTACTGGTTTGTTCCAAGGTTCCCGAGTCTGGGTGTATGTGCACAAATCTGGACAATGTGGATTCGATATCATATTAACCCCGAACAGAGAATTATCATAAACCACACCAGTTAGAACCTTGTGTTTCCATATTGGACCGGCATAATCGGGGCAGATGATTGTTGTTTCTGGGTCTGGTATATATAGATTGTTATTTGGAACTCGTTTGATTGCGTTTTTTATTGCGCCTGCAATCAAATCATCTGGTGTTTCTGTCCAGTATGGTTTAAAGAAATTTATAACTTCTTGTATTTTATTGCTTTGCGTCATTTTTTTACTCTGTTTTTTCTGAATTTTAGAATTTTTTATTTTTTGAACATGCGTAATGCTCTTCTTTTAGTAAAGAAAATATCACAAATGTCATATTTGTCAATGCTTTTTTGCAAAATATGGTGTTTGTGTATTTAATCTGATTAACGCTTATGGACAATTTTACATATTCTAGACATAGAAAATTGGTGTGCTGTGGAAAGTGGCGGTTTTCTGCGGGGTGCGTGTGGCGGCTTTTTTTATTTGTATTATGACCTGGGGGCTGTGGTTCACACTTCGTTAAAACTTCGTGCGACAAGGCAAGCCACGGGATGACACCACTGTATTAAAACTTTGTGGTGCAGGCAAAGGGGAAATAAACACCACCCAATCGGGCGGTGTATTGTATTTTGTGTTTATGGTTTTATATTAAATCTGTGTATAAATCACTACAAAATTATTGACATAATGAATTTTTTGTATTACTGTTAAGTTGACAAAATATATATAAGGGGTGTTAAATGAAAAAATCTTATGCTAAAATACTTACATTGGTGTCATTGTTTGCATTAAGCGCATGTCATTCTGACGAAGGAAATATCACAGGTGTATCTACACCAGAAGCATACCCAACAAACAATATTGACACAATGAGAGTTATAGGGGTATTTAATGTAACCCAAGGTTATTATGCAACATGGGACCATTATAAATTTGTGAAATGTGTTGATAAGAACAATAAAACTATAGAATTTTCTTTTGATGTACATAAGGAACCTAAGAATGATGTCACTTATACAGAACGTGGCGATACGATTCTTATGAATGGTAATATGTTTGTAAAAAATCTTACACAGGAAAGAATGCGTTCAGAATTTGTAAATGGTCGATAAAGGTATTAGATTACAAAAAATGACCCAACGGGTCATTTTTTTTGTATTATGACCTGGGGTCCTTGGTTCACACTTCGTTAAAACTTCGTGCGACAAGGCAAGCCACGGGATGACACCACTGTATTAAAACTTTGTGGTGCGGGCAAAGGGGAAATAAACACCGCCCATCCGGGCGGTTGTTTTTATAGTGTTTTGCGATCAGTGCGTCTTTTTTGTGTTATCTGTCGTTTTTTTAAATTTCTTGCTGCAATTCCCATACCAATAACCGCACCTGTTCCTAGAATAAACGTAGCAGCATTTGATTTATCGCTACTTTCGTTGACATCTTCCAACACATAATCCATAACAACATCTTTAACAAGTTCACATTCAACCCGTACCCTTTTCCCATTTGCAACTTTCAATGTTATTGTACGTGGTTTTTTTGCTTTTGCTAAATTATTTTCTATTTTAGAAAAATTCCATTCACAGAAATTATTTTTATCCTTTTTTATTTTTCCATTTTTATGAACAACGATGTCTTCCAAAAGCAAGTTGTAACAACCTTCACATCGCAAATCAAGCAAATCTGTTATTTTTATTTTATCTTCCAACAAGGCGGCAAAGAAATAACATCTATTTAAGACACCCTTTTGTTCGCGCCATCCCGTCAGGGTTTTTGACAATTCCGCCCCTGTTTTACCAGAATTCAAATACTTTAAATATTTAGATTTTTGAAAATTTGTCCCCCCGATACAATATCTAAACATACAGGTTGCAATCATTGTTTTTTCATCCATCGGAACTTTAACATATTTTTCTATATCTTTTAAGATTTCAAACGTCATATATCGTCCCATATATTTATCACGATTTTCAACCGAAGGAACCTTTGTATTTTTAGTAACTCTTTTATATGTCCCGTCTGCGTTATACAAAACAGTCAAACCACCACCTGTTGTCCAAGCTTTGCCACAAAAATAAACATAAGCATAATCATTTTCTACAAAGATCAATGACATTTTAACTTTACTGCGACAGTTTTCGAATAATTCCTTGTTATGTTTTGATGCGCGAGATGTATTAAATTTTACATTTTCTATTTTATCTCTTTTTTTATCATCTTGGTCATCCTTGTTTTTTACAAACAAATGCGTACCAAACAACAATCCACTAACCAACGCACTTCCAATCAAGAATTTTTTTACTTTATTTTTTTGCATTACTAAACCTGTTTTATTGCTTGATATTATAACACAACATAACATAAAATAGAAGGGCTTTTAGACTCGTTGACTTTATTTTGTAATTTTGCCATAACCATTTGGACTATAAAAAAAGGAAAGGAATTATGCGTAAATTACTTGCAGCATTATTTGTATTATGACCTGGGGCCCGTGGTCGGGCCACGGGATGACAAAGTAAATAAAAACACCACCCATCCGGGCGGTGGAGATTATCGTGTGTTTTGCTTTTCTTTGTTAAATGCAGACAGGATTTCTGTGGCATTATGATGCATATGTTGTTGGATGGTACGAAATGATGCATTTTCTCCAACTTGAATCCAGCCACGGGGGTATTTTTCAAACTGTTTGGTTTTTGGATTGTATGAAATAAACGTGCTGTAAAATATTGCTGTTAAATCATGCGGATCGTCATCTTCATCAATCTGGGACGAATGATTAGGTTGGTGGGTGTATGTTCCACAAGTGTATACTGTGGGGATGCTGGCGATAAATGCCAATTCACGACCATTGAAATCTGGGTGTGATTCTAACAAGTGTTTTATGTTGGATAGTGCTTCTACTTCGCTATCTTTTTGGTAGTCTGGATTGTGGTAAAAATGGCATGAGTACAAATGACCCCAACGCACATTTAACATTTCTTGAACCATTTTTGGGGTTAAATCTGTTATTTTATAAGAATTAGGTGTTGGTTCGGCCGGTGTTATTGTTTTATTTACAGTAGGCGTTGTTGTCTGTGGATTGTTTTGAACATTTTTCAACTGCCAATTTTTTATAGATTCCAATATGTTCAAAATCTGTTCTGCCCTTTGTGGGGATGGTTTGTTGTCGGTGGGCAGATAGTTCCAATGAATTTTTTGCCGCCAAAGTTCTATTTGTTTTATAACATCATACATCTGGGGGGTGTTTTTAATGTGTGTTGATATCATCAATGGATACAAATAACGAAATCTGTCATGGCATGCTTTGTGGCTGTATTTTATGTTTGATATGGTCAGTTGTCTAAATAAATCATCAGGGCATTTTGAACGAAATTCTTGGTAGGTATCTCGGCCCATATAAATATGTACATAATGCTTGTTCTGTTTTGACATGTTTGACTTCGTTAATATTTTACACAAGATTTATAGCATAAAATTGCAGATTTGCAAGCGGCGAAGTGGATTTTAGTGTCTTTATTATTACTAATAATATTTATTAAAAAAGTTTACTTTTGCGTTTATAAAGTAAAGTTTTTTGCTAAAAAAGTTTACTTTTGTGCTTGCAAAGTAAAGTTTTTATGATAGTATCTTTACTAAAAGGTGAAGTCATGAATAATATAAAAATAGGTAGTTTTGTACAGCAATCTGCGGGTTTTAGGGCTTTTATACCCGATGAATTTCCGCCGATTGTGGGATTGTCTTTGCCAAATACTATAATATCAAAACATACGGAAGCCATAAGACTATTAGGTAAATTGGATGGAATTACAGAATTATTGCCTGATAAAGATTGGTTTTTGGTTATGTTTGTAAAGAAGGATGCATCTTCATCAAGTCAAATAGAAGGTACTAATGCCACAATGATGGATGTGATTGAAAAAGAAAATGTTGAACCAAGCTCTTCTTTACCTGAAGATGTTGACGATATTATACATTATGTAGATGCATTGAATTATGGTCTTGCTCGTGCCAAAGATTTTCCTTTGTCATTAAGGTTTATTAGGGAATTACATTCAAAATTGATGTTGAAAGCACGCAGTACACATAATTCTTATCCTGGAGAGTTTAGAACTATTCAAAATTGGATTGGGGGTACTAGACCAGATAACGCGACTTATGTTCCGCCACCAGTTGAAGATATGAACCGTGCGTTAAATGATTTAGAAAAATTTATGCATGCAGACGATGATTATTTACCGCTTGTTAAAGCGGGGTTGTTGCACGCACAATTTGAAACAATTCATCCTTTTAATGATGGTAATGGCCGAACAGGTCGTATGTTGATAACTATGTTCTTATGGTATAAAAAATTGTTGGAAATGCCAATATTGTATTTGTCAGCATATTTCAAACAACATAAGGATGTGTATTATCAAAAATTAAACAATTATCATAATGGTGATATTGTTGGGTGGTTGGATTTCTTTTTAGATGGAATTATTGAAACAGCAAATTCTGCGATAAAAACATGTGCTATGATTACTAAATTACGGGAACGCGATACAGACAAAGTAAAAGTTTTAAGCAAAGCTGTATCACAATCAACCATGAATGTTTTAGAAAACTTATATAAAATGCCTGTTGTTGGTATTTCAGATATTATGAAATGGACAGGCACAACAAAGCCGTCTGGCTATAAGATGATAGAACGATTGGTAAAAATGGGAATTCTGGTGAAACTTGGTAATAATGCTTATGCTCAAAAATGGTATTATAAGGATTATATAGATTTGTTTTATAAAGAGTAAATTATCCATTTGTTTAAAACTTTACATAGAAAAATAGTTAAAAAAATGGCGGGGTTCTGGGGAGTTCGTGCGGAGAAATTCCCCAGCGCTGGTATATCATAATCCTTTGGTCGGGGGGGCGACAAAAAAGCAGGTTTTGCAAGTGAAACGCGGTGAAACCGTTGCGATTTGGCAAAGGGTGCCGCACACAAAGTGTGTGGGGATACACAATCGACTGCGCTGCTATCCTACTTCGCCACCTTGTGGCTTCGTAGGATAGGCCAAGTTTTGGCCGGATTTCCGGCTTTTTTTATTTCGTATTATGACCTGGGTCCCGTGGTTCACACTTCGTTAAAACTTCGTGCGACAAGGCAAGCCACGGGATGACAAAGTAAATAAAAACACCGCCCATTTGGGCGGTGGGGTTATCTTTGTTTTCCCAACTGATCGGGGTTTGGTATAAAATATTCCTTGATAAAATCAGATGAGGTGTATGGACGTGGTATTCTTGTTGCCTGGGTCATAAATTCATATGCTGGACTTTCCTGGAATTTTGGTTTTTTCTGTACAGATGACATGTTGCATCCTTTGGGTTGTGGGGTGTTGTGGTAATGGTAACAAATCTGTATGTTTTTACAAGTTTTTTCTGAAAAAATAAAAATTACAGATGAAATTTTCCAAAGAATTTTATTGAAGTTTTAGTTTTTTTTTAGTTCTATGTATGATGTCTTGATGGAAATAAGGAGAAAGTATGAAATATAGATTTTTGATTGCGTCTTTGTGTGCAATGTTTGTCTGGCCAGGGATGGCTGCAGATGTGGCAACAACATCAAATACAACAAATAAGCAGCCACGTGGAATGATGGGGGTTTTGCGAAATTTAACTACTGAACAACAGGCATGTATCACAAAAGAAGGGTGTGATATGACGGAATATCAGAAAAAGACTGTGGTCGAAAAAAAGGCAGAAGCAGATAAAAAAGCAGAAACTGCAAAAAAAATTTCCCCGGCAGAAAAAGAAAAACGGCGGGAAAATATGCGCTGTATTCGTGAAGCAATGGTGAAGTGTGGAGTTGAATTGCCAAAAATACCAGATACACTGGCAGGAAAAAATCCAAATAAAACAGATAAGTAATCATTATGGCCAGCAAAGTCCCCGTAATAGGGGATTTTTGTTAGTGTGTGCGTTTTCGATTGTTGACTTTTATTTGCTTATTTTGAATAATACACATGATTATGTGAAAGGGGATAATATGTTAAAGAAAGTTTTAATCGCAATTCTTGCGTTTTTGCCAGCCAAGGTTATGGCAAATCCTGCGTGTCCGGTGTGCACAATCGCAATCGGTGCAGGGCTGGATATCGCACGCAGATTGGGCGTGCCAGACAGTGTTGTTGGTCTGTGGGCGGGGGCATTGCTGACACTGCTGGGGTATTGGATGCTGAAATGGATGGACAAGAAAAATTGGCATTTCCCAGGACGTGATGCAATCGTTATTTGCGCATCTGTCGCAATGATTGGGTTTGTATATCTGGGGACTGTAAAATATCATCCAGTGTCAATCTGTGGCATGTTTGTTATGGATCCGGTTTTGTTCGGTACAGTTTGTGGTGCGTTGATATTTATTGGAACGGGTAAATTATATCAATGGATGAAAAATAAAAACGGTGGACATGCGCACTTTCCATTTGAAAAAGTTGTGTTGCCAATTGTGGCGCTGTTGATTGCCAGTTGGTTAATGGTGTGGTGTTTATAAGCTTTTTAACAAGGGTGAAAATCATGAAAAAAATAGAATCTGTTCAGGAATTTGTCGAAAAATTAGATGCAGCAAAGAAGGTCAATCCAAAAGACCTGTCAAGCGACCAGGATTTAACAATCGGTATTATGAATCTGATTTCAATCGAAGAACATCTGATGTTTTCAGGTGCAAAAACTGGTAAGACAGAATTTTATGACCTGATTAACGATATTCGTGAAATGCGAAAAAATGCAATGCTGAAAATTATTCCTGCATACGAGGGCGAAGTTTGGTGTATCTCAAAGCATCTGTTGGCGGCATCAATGCGTGTGTTCGAAGTCGGTACCAAGGCACTGGCCGCAGGTGATAAAGAAACCGCATATTCCTTGTTTGACCAGTCGTATGAACTGTATTGCATATTCTGGGGATTGAATATGGGAATGCTGACCGGTGAAAAAAAAGACCAAAAAGAATCAAAGCCAGCAAAAAAGCAAACCGTTAAGCCAGCCGAGGTTGCCGCACCGGCCGCAAAAGCCGAAGCCAAGGGGGGTATGAGCAAGTTAAAAAGCTGGGTTAGGAATGCTGTTAACTGCTGTATCGAATAAAATAAATTATAATAATTCATCTATGGGCGGGGGCGACAACTCATGTAGCGTTTGTACACTACGTTGTCGCCCCCATCCCATATCTAAATCATTCTAATTTATTTTATGCATTTGATGTGCTGTGTGCGGGAATGGGCATCTTATGTAGCATTTGTACACTGCGATGCCCGATTTGGTTTTATCTAAATCATTCTAATTTATTTTATCGTTCCCAGATTTGGTAGTTGGGTATGTTTTTGTACACTACGTTGTCGCCCCCATCCCATATCTAAATCATTCTAATTTATTTTACGCATCTGATGTGCTGTGTGCGGGTGTGGGCATCTTATGTAGCATTTGTACACTGCGATGCCCGATTTGGTTTTATCTAAATCATTCTAATTTATTTTATCGTTCCCAGATTTGGTGGTTGGTGTATGTTTTTGTACACTATGTTGTCGCCCCACCGCCCCGCCATAGTGGGGGAATTTTTTTTTGGGGTAATTGTTTCGCCCGATGGCGGTGAATGTGGTGAAAAAAATCCCCATCGGTTGATGGGGGGGATTTTATGGTGCCCTAAGCAAGAATCGGACTTGCGACTCGTCCTTACCAAGGACGTGTTTTACCACTAGACTATTAGGGCGATAAAAACAATCCAATTATACGGACTGTGTGATAAAATGCAAGAATAAAAACCCCCAAAGTGGGGACTTTTATTTTTTCTTATTTTATTTTGATTGCTGTTTCTGTTCGTACAGGGCCGCAAAGTCAACCGGCTGCATCGCAAAGGTTGGAAATCCTGATTCAGATGTTAAGCGGGTAATCAAACCACGTACCGCAGGGAACAATAATGTTGGTACGTCAATCAATAATGTGCGTTTCTTTTTTTCTTCGTCTTTTTCTTCGCCCATTTGGACCAAACCTGAATATGTGGATTCAATCAAGAATATGGATTTTTCGCCCGCTTCCAGTTTAGAGTGAACCTTGGTAATCAAATCGACCATGAATAAATTGTTTTCGGCACCCTTGATCTGGATGTCAATGTTGATTTCCAGTTTTGCCTGGCCATTGTCATTTTTGAAAAATAATTCTGGGACGTTTGGACTTTCAAATGAAATGTCTTTCAGAAATTGTGAAATAATATTAAAGTTTGCCATTTTTTATTCTCCTTTGGTCATGTGTATGGCGAATGGATGCTGGACTTGCACCCGTATTTTATGTTAATATAGCATTATAAAATGGTTTTACAAGTGTAGGGGTCGAGAAAAAATGATTTTTTTTCAAAATTGTTCTGTTTTGAAGGTGGTTGGGGCAATTTGTGTGGCATTTATTATGGCATCGTGTGATGTTTCAACACCGACTGTGTCTGGGGATAATTCTGTAATTCCGTCTAATTTCCGCAGGGTGTCTTATAACGATTTGCCAGGGTGGCGTGATGATGATGTGCGATATGCACTGCAGGCATTCAGAAATTCGTGCAAGGCAAAAATTCAATTTACAGGGCGCTTAATCCCGGATAAAGAACTGTTTGCAGAAAAGTGCAGAATGTTGCCGTCTGCATCGGCAGATGTGGCGACGGTGCGGGCATGGTTTGAATCAAACTTTCAACCATATCAGATTTATAATGATAATGGTGGGGACAAGGGGACATATACAGGGTATTATTCGCCCATTATCCCAGCATGCAGAACAAAAACAGCACAATGTAACGAGCCATTGATGGGTATACCAACAGATGGACGGACATACAAAGGGGTGCCAAAAAAAGATATTGTGGAAAAGAAAATCGGACGTGTATTGTACTGGGCAAATATCGTGGATGTGCAAAATATCCAAATTCAGGGGTCTGGAAATCTGCGACTGGAAGATGGAACAGATGTTAAACTGAACTTTGCCGCAGTTAATGATATGCCCTTTAAGTCAATTGGTGAAGAACTGCGAAATCGGGGAATTAGACCCGCAGGCGGATTTTCATCCGAGGCAGTGTGGCAACATCTGAAGGCAAATCCAAGTTTGGCAAAAGATGTTATTTATAAAAATCCACGATATGTTTATTTCTATGAATCAACACCGCCAGATGTTATCGGAAAACTGGGGACACCATTGTCAAAAATAAGAAGTGTTGCAATGGACGATGATTTGTATACACTGGGGTTGCCGGTGTATGTTAATACAAATCTGTCAGATGGACGGCCGTTCCGCAGATTGATGATTGCCCAAGATACAGGCAGTGCAATTCGTGGTTGGATTCGGGCAGATATTTTCTTTGGCAAAGGGGACGAGGCCTATAAATTTGCACAGGGACAACATGCACAGGGGCAAATGTTTATACTGATGCCAAAAGAATATACATATGTCAAACCAAGATAAAAAATTAAATGAACGACTGAAACGACCACAGACAATTGCAGGGGCATTGGGGGGGCTGATTCAAATATTCGGGGTCAGGGCATCTGATGCTGATCTGGCGCAACGTTGGGCGGAAATTATGGGTGCTGATATCGCATTGATTGCAAAGCTGGTGGCGATTAAAAAAAATCGTGATAATACATTTAATGTTGTTATTCGACCAACTGTGCCGGCATATGCGTTGCAACTGTCGTACCAGTCAGATGAAATTATAAAAAAAATAAATAAATATTTCGGATATAATGCAGTCAGTAAAATAAGTTTCAGAAAATGACAAAGCGAGTGCTGGGGATTGACCCAGGTTTATTACATACAGGATGGGCGGTCGTTGATACGGCCGGGCAAACACGCAAATATGTCGCCAGTGGGGTGATTTTGCCAAATCCAAAAATGGAAATGTGTGAAAGATTGGTTTATATCTTTCGTGAAGTTACAAAACTGTGCAAGACATTTGAACCAAATGAGTGTAGCATTGAAATCACGTTCGTTAATAAAAATCCAAAAACTACACTGATTTTGGGGCATGCACGCAGCGCAGCGGTCGTGGCGGTCGCAGACCAAGATATCCCAATTTTTGAATATGAACCAAATAAAATTAAAAAGGCACTGACCGGGGCAGGGCATGCAGATAAGTCGGCTGTGGATAAAATGGTGCAGATATTGATGCCGGCTGCAAAGCCAAAATCACCAGACGAAGCAGATGCAATCGCAATCGCATTGGCGCATACAAATATGATGCGAATATCGTTTTGATTATATTATAAAAGTATTTGGTTGAAATTTGTTCTTTTGTGATATAAAATCGTCTGCAGATATTGTTGTATGGCGATGATGTGACTGACAACCACGGAGCAGGTACAACATAACAAAAGTTATAAATCAGGGTGGCACCGCGCAGCCAGGATGACTTGCGCCCCTGAAGGTTAACAATGAAGGTTGGGTGCCGAATTAATCTGTTTTTTCGTTGCCCAATATAAAAAAATAAAGGGACCAAGATGTTATCTTTGAAATCAAAGTACAGAACACATACATGTGGTGAACTGACCGAAAAAAATGTCGGTGAAAAAGTTGTGTTAAGTGGTTGGGTGCATCGTAAACGTGACCATGGCGCACTGATGTTCGTAGACCTGCGTGATAATTATGGTATTACACAGGTGGTGTTCGATGGGGGAAATGCAGAACTGGAAAAAGTCAGACCAGAATCTGTTATCAAAATTACAGGTACAGTGGTTGCACGTGATGCGGCGGCCGTGAATGATAAAATCCCAACAGGCGCAATCGAAATTCAGGCGGATTCTTTTGAAGTACTGACAAACTGTGATGTGCTGCCGTTCCAGGTGTTCGGTGATGATGGTTCGGTCGCAGAAGATTTGCGTTTGAAATATCGATATATCGATTTAAGACGTGAAAGTTTGCATAAAAATATTCTGTTCCGTAACCGGGTGATGAAGTTTATTCGTGATAAAATGTGGGATATGGGATTTTCTGAATTCCAAACACCAATTCTGACTGTGTCCAGCCCAGAAGGTGCACGTGACTATATCGTGCCCAGTCGGCATCATCATGGGATGTTCTATGCGTTGCCACAGGCACCACAGCAGTTCAAGCAATTAATTCAAATTTCTGGATTTGATAGATATTTCCAAATTGCACCATGTTTCCGTGATGAAGATTTGCGTGCAGACAGATTGCTGGAATTCTATCAGTTGGATTTGGAAATGTCTTTTGTCGATTTGCCAGATATTCAGGCCGTGGGTAATACACTGATGCCGGCAATGATTAAAGAGTTTGTGCCAGATGCAATTGTCGCAGATGAAATTCCACATATCTCGTTCGATGATGCAATGCTGAAATATGGGTCCGATAAACCAGATTTGCGTAATCCTATTATCATCTCTGACGTGACAGATGTTTTCCGTGGATCGGATTTTGGTATCTTTGCAAATGCAATCGAAAATGGTGCGGTTGTTCGTGCAATTCCGGCACCAAATTCCGCAGATAAACCACGTTCATGGTTCGATAAACTGGGTGAATATGCAGTTAAAGAACTGGGACTGGTGGGACTGGGGTATATCGTGTTCGCACAAGAAGCCAAGGGACCAGTGGCAAAAAAACTGGATACGGAACGTGTTGCAAAACTGCGTGAAATCGCAGGTGATAATTCATCCTTGTTCTTTGTGTGCGATAACGCAGATGCCGCAGCCAAGGCCGCAGGTAAGTTGCGTAATAAACTGGGGGCGGATTTAGGGCTGATTAATCCAAAAGAATTCCGTCTGTGCTGGGTCGAGGACTTCCCATTCTTTGAAGCAGATGAAGAATCGCCAACAGGTATCGCATTTACACATAACCCATTCTCGTTCCCGATGGCAACGTTGGAAGAACTGAATACAAAAAATCCGCTGGATATCAAGGCGGCGCAGTTCGATATGGTGCTGAATGGGGCAGAAATCTGCAGCGGTGGATTAAGAAACTTTAACCCAGATGTAATGGTAAAATGTTTCGATATCACAGGTTACAGTGAAGAAACAGTGAAAGAAAAGTTCGGTGGTATGTATACTGCGTTCCAATATGGCGCACCACCACACGGTGGATGTGCGTTCGGTATTGACCGGTTGGTGCAAATCATGCTGGATGAACCAAACCTGCGTCAGGTGGTGTTGTTCCCAACAAATCAACGTGGACAAGACCTGATGATGGGGGCACCAACAACTGTGACAGAAAAACAGTTACGTGAAGTGCATATCCAGGTTCGCAAGAAAAACTAAATATAAAAATCCCCCAAATGGGGGATTTTTTTCGGAATTCATACCTGTTGGCATGGATTTTATTCCAGTTATAATTTTGTGTGAATTTATAAAAAGAGAGTTGGTTATGTACACAAAATTTGATGCGCTGGCACATAATTTGAATTTAAGTAAATATCAATCAAATAAAATAAAAATACACTATGACCGATATAATGTGTCACGACTGGAAAAAAGGGGCGGGGTTTTGTATGCACCGTATTTGCCACATGGACTGTGGGGGTGGATTGAAAAATTGCTGTTTGGTGCCAGGGCTGATTTAATCGGACCAAATAAACTGCTGTTGCAGGCACAAAGAAATATCAAGTTTACAGCAAACGGATATCACAGTGTCAAGGTTGGCAGACAGGTGTACTATGCCAATGCACAGGGTGATGTTGTATCACGTGATGAATTTATGCAGAATAAAAATTAACTAGAATTTGTCGTGTGTTTTTACAAATGCACGCATGAATCCTGTGTCAATATTCTGCATGATTTCTGATAATGAATACTGACGGGTGCCGTCTGGTAATATGCCCAGCTGGATTGTCGCAGGGGTTGGGGCTGTGCCACGCAGGGTTAAATCCAGTTCAACGGTCATTAATCCATCTGATATCGCCATGCCGCCAATGCCACTGGTGTGTCGCATCGAGATTTCCAGCGGCTGGGTGGTGATAAAGTTATTGTTCGAATATTCACCAATAATATGTAAACTTTTTAATGCGGTCTTGCCACCACCCAATGCATCAGACAGTGCGTATTCTGCGTTTAATGTTGTTATGTTTTCGGCAGATGCATAGAAATTATCAATTGACATACCAATTAAATAGCCGCCGGTAAATGTTAAATCTATTGTACCAGACATATTATAATTTATGTCGTGGGCAATTTGACCGTGTGTGTTCATGGTTATTTGACCGGTGATGTTGGTGTCATTGATGTTTAATGGTAATTGAGAGGATAGCAGGTTGCCGTTGGTGGTAAACTGGTTTAACTGAATAAATATGTCATAATTTGTCTTGGATTTTTCAATCGTTGCCAATAAATTTCCACGGGATGAATCCATAATAGAAAATGTTTGGGAGTTTTGCTTTAATGCGTAAATGAAGTTGCTGAAAATGTCGCCATTGTAAATCAACTGGTTCGCAGACAGGGCCAAATTAAACGGCAGGTCAAATGGTATCAATATCGGAGAATTACTGAGAAATTCTTGTTCGGAAAAGTTGTCGAAATACTGTGAATTTAGGATTTTGTCCAGTGGTAATTTTTCAGTGTGCAGTGTTATGTTGCGGCCAGAGGCAGTGCCAATAAATTCAGAATCAAAAATCTTGATGACCAGGTTGGATATCTTGTTGTCTTGGAAGTGACCAGATATGGTATATGATGCATCGTTTATAGAACGAAGGTCGATGTTTGGCAGCCATGTTTTATACCCCAGGCCGGATAGATGAAAATAATTATCGTATACAGATAATTGCCATTGATTGTTATCTGGGGTAAAGGTCATCATGCCGTCGTGCCATACAAAATTGCCAATGTCTGTTAACATAAAGTCGGGCAGGTATGGCAGGTCGGTTTGTAACCAGGATAAGGTCTTGCCGTTGGCAAAGGTGTATGATGGAACAATTTTGTCACCATCGATTTTGTATGTGCCGCCAATGTCTGAGAACTGAAAGTTTATAGTGCCGTGTTTGCCAAATCGTGATGTCATTTGCAAAATGTCTGAGGTTGCAGGCATCGGTTTGGTGGATTGAACAAATATTTCAAACTTATTGTCAGAAACATTTAACGATCCAGACATGTCGCCATAGGTAAATATGCTGCACCCCCATTCGTCGGCAGTGCCAGAAAACAGGCACATGCTGTTTGTGTGGTTTACAGGCATTGTTATCATGATGTTTTCGGCGCCGTATTTGTCAATCGTGCCACCTGTTATCGCAATGTCATCTGCGACGATGTTTGCAATTTGAATCTTGTTCGTGGTGCCGGTCGCCTGAATCCGCAGGTGATGAAATTTATGGTTTTGTAATGTTAAATCACCATAAAAATCAAGATTCACATTGGTGTTGTTTAATAGACCATTGGGCTGAAGTAAAAATGATATGTCGGATGATATGTCGTTGGATACCAAACTGATTGAACGGGTGCCGTCAGAATAAACTTCGATATTGCCAGAAAATTTGTCTGATTCTATGTTGGTCAGTTTGTATGAATCATAACCGTTCCATTCAAAGTTCGCAGACAGTTTTATGTCGTCTTCGACCAGATTGGTTTTTATCCCCAGCCAATCATCAATGTTGTCTGTTTCAATCGATAAATGTCCACGAATGGAACCGTCTGAAAACATTTGGCCCGTGATGTCCAGGTTATTGTTCTTGTTCGTGATGTGGAATGTGTCACCAATGAATTCAATGTTGTATTTGTGATGTTGACTGCGTATCACACCGTGAAATTGCCCGTCTGTAAAGTCGGCACGTATAATGTAAAACTGGCGCCCCATAAAGGTTATTTTACTGTTGTATATTTCAATGTTGTGATTGAAGTCGGCAGGGGCAAGCTGGTTTACTGTTATGTCGGCATCGTAAACAACAACCGCATCATTTAATGTGGCATTTTTCAAATCAAACATACTGCGGAACGGTATCGAAAACATAACAGAACCAATGCGGGCATCCGGTACAACAACGTCATTGGCAACAATTGTCGCACCACCAATTAAACTGAAACGTATGTCGCCATTTAATTTAGCTGGAACCGCAGTTTGTTCGTATACCGACTGTTCAACCATCGGTTTGAATTTGTTTAATGTTATCATCGGGGGAATTATGACCATGGCCAGGCACAGTGCACCAATTGTGTACACCAATGACCATATGATTCTGCGTTTGTATCTGGGTTTTAATGCCATCTCTCGTGTCCCCTTGTTTTTTCATTATAATGGATTATATTTATGGTTGTGAATAAAAAAATGCAAAAAGCTGAATTTCATCTTGAAAGTGATTATAAACCTATGGGGGACCAGCCAACCGCAATAGCAGAGCTGGTCGATGGGGTAAATCATGGCAGACAATCGCAAGTATTGCTGGGGGTGACAGGGTCTGGTAAAACATTTACAATGGCAAATGTTATTGCAGAACTGGGGCGGCCGGCATTGATTATGGCACCAAATAAAATACTGGCGGCACAATTGTATACGGAAATGAAGTCCTTTTTCCCACGTAATCATGTTGAATATTTTGTGTCGTACTATGATTATTATCAGCCAGAGGCATATATGCCGACAACAGATACATATATCGATAAAGATGCATCAATAAATGAACAGCTGGACCGGATGCGACACAGTGCAACACGGGCAATGCTGGAAGAACGTGATGTCGTGGTTGTGTCGTCTGTGTCTTCGATTTATGGTATGGGGTCGCCAGAACAATATTCAGGAATGAAGTTGGTTTTGAATGTTGGAGATTTGCTGGGGCAGAAAGATGTTATGCGGGCACTGGTTGATATTCAGTATAAACGCAATGATATGGCATTTGAACGGGGTGACTTTCGTGTGCGTGGCGATGTGATTGATGTGTTCCCATCACACGCAATGGACAGGGGGTGGAAACTGTCGTTCTGGGGGGATGAAATCGAAGAAATATGGGAATTTGATACACTGACCGGGGCAAAAATTAAAAAACTGGATAAAATTGCAATCTATCCAAATACACACTATGCAACACCAATGCCGACAGTTATGCAGGCCATTTCACAAATCAGAAAAGATTTGGCAGACAGATTAGATTACTTTCACCAAAATATGAAGTATATCGAAGAGCAACGTTTGCGTGAAAGGGTGAACTTTGATATCGAAATGATGGAAAGTACAGGTACGTGTAGGGGAATTGAGAACTATTCACGGTATCTGTCTGGCAGATTGCCAGGACAACCACCACCAACTTTGTTTGAATATCTGCCAAAAGATGCAGTGCTGTTTATTGATGAAAGTCATGTGACGGTGCCACAGATTGGTGCAATGAGTCGTGGCGACAGGGCAAGAAAAGAAACACTGGCACAATATGGGTTTCGGTTGCCTTCGTGTATAGATAACAGACCGTTAACATTTGATGAATGGGATGCGCTGAGACCACAGACAATATTTGTTTCTGCAACACCGGCAGATTGGGAACTGGAACAATCAAATGGTATCGTGTCTGAGCAGGTTATTCGACCAACAGGATTGCTGGACCCGGTGTGCGAAGTTTATCCTACAACACATCAGGTTGATGATTTGTTGGAACAGGTAAAAAAGGTGTCTGGACGTGTGCTGGTGACGACACTGACCAAGAAAATGGCAGAACAATTGACAGACTATCTGAATGAAAATGGGGTTAATGCAAAATATCTGCACAGCGATATCGAAACGTTGGAACGTATCGAACTGTTGCGGGATTTAAGATTGGGAAAGTTTGATGTGCTGGTTGGAATTAACCTGTTGCGTGAGGGACTGGATGTGCCAGAATGTGAATTGGTCGCAATTATGGATGCAGATAAAGAAGGGTTTTTGCGGTCAACACGCAGTTTAATTCAGACAATCGGACGGGCGGCACGTAATGCAAATGGTCGGGTTATCTTGTACGCAGATAAAATCACAGATTCTATGCGGGCGGCACTGGATGAAACCATGCGCAGACGTGAAAAACAGATGGAATATAATCAACAACATGGTATTATTCCAAAAACTGTGTCAAAGGCCGTCTTTGCAGAAGTGGCTGAAAAACAGGAAAAAACAGATAAAGCACGAAAGTTTGTTTACAGCAAGTCGGGCGGGGTTATGGATGCGGCGACTTTGCGGCGAGAAATAAAAAAACTGAGACAGCAGATGATTAAAGCTGCAGATGACCTGGAATTCGAAAAGGCCGCAGAGATTCGTGATGTAATCAAAGAAATGGAAGATAATTTGCTGTTGTTGGAGTAATAAAAATGATAGATGTACATGAAATCGTTGCAGTAAATGGAATCTATATATCGCAACTGTATAAAAACTGGTATGCGGTTGAAGTTATCGCAAAACGGGGAAATACTTTTTTCAGAATTAGGTATCCGTATGAAACAATCGGTGCTGCACAAACAGCCCTGGAACAAATAGAAAAAAAATCACCAAATGTGCCAAAACCACATTACAGACCAATAATTCATCTGATGAACCCAGGAAAGGTAAAATGACAGAATTTATTTCAAATAATATTGATGAAACGCGTCAATGGGCGCAGCAATTCGCAAAAACACTGAATGCACCGTGTGTTGTGGCACTGCATGGAAATCTGGGAATGGGCAAGTCTGAAATCGCACGCACAATTATTCAAACACTGCAGGGTAAAGATACTGTTGTGCCCAGTCCAACATTTACAATCGTGCAGGCATATAATGGTATTTCACACTTTGACCTGTATCGTATAGAAGATGTGGCAGAACTGACAGAAATTGGACTGGGGGATGCAATCGAAAATGATATCACGTTAATAGAGTGGCCGGAAATCGCAGAAAATATGCTGCCGGATAATACGATTCATGTCTTTATCGATGAATTTGGTGATGGCAGAAAAATTCTGGTAAAAAATTTATAAGAAAATGTCCCTGTGGTAATAAAAAGAAATATAGATAATAATCTGGATGCAAGCACTGCAATAAAAACACAAGGACTTTGAACCAAGGTCCCGAATCCACATCCCAAAAATGCATTGTTTGTAAAAAAATATCCCCGAATTGTCGGGGATTTTTATTGTGGTTTATTGGGCAGTAAACTTTGTACAGCCAATGGAAAATCAGGTGCATGTGCCAAGTACGACCCAGATACCAACATGTCTGCACCAGCCGCCCAACATAACTGGGCAGTTTTATCGTTTATGCCACCGTCAACAGATATTTTGAACTGCAGACCATATTGTTTGCGTGTTGCAGATAGTATAGATATCTTTTTCAATGCAGATTGGTCAAATTCTTGGCCGGCGGCGCCAGGTGTAACAGACATTATCATTATTTCATCAATTTCTGATAATATCGGTTTTAGTATATTCACAGACGATTTTGGATGCAGGGCAATACCTGCACGGCGACCCGCACTGCGGACATTCTTTATCGCATTTATCAGTCCGGATGTGTTGGTGGACATTATGATTGTGTCTGCACCGGCGGCAACTGCTTCGGCTGCCCAGACAGATGGACTCTCGGTCATTAAATGTACGTGCAGGTGGGCATCCGTGTGGGAACGGATGATGGATAGTTCTTCGATGCTGCCACGGATTTGGTCGACGTACAGACCATCCATTATGTCAACATGTATCATTGATATGTTCCCGGAATTAAACAGGTTGTATGTTTCATGACGACGCATGTCAAAACACAATGTGCTGGGTAATATCGGGATTTGACGTACAGGTGTGCGTTGCGGACGGCGAAAAATACGCGTCAGCCAGCCCGTGCGCCGTGACCAACGATCGTGACGTGCCAAGTAATTTTTGCAGTTCGATTCCTGGGCAGACCAGATGTAATCCGACAATGCTCGTACGGTTGCGTCTGGTGGCATAACAGTGGTTACAACAGCAAATGCATTTTCAATGAAATCACGCAGTCCATCTGTTTCTGCACCACCACCAGTTAATATTATTTGTGTGGGTTTAGATTTGGTAAATGATGATGAACATGAATCTTTTAATTGTGAAATTATTTCAACAAAAATAGGTATCACAATGTCGTGTACATCACTGCGGGAAAAACCATAGTCACGGTCTGCCGGTACCAGGTGATCTGTACTTTTCGGGGTCAGTGTCGATACAGAACGTTTTATGCGGTCGGCAGATTCAGAATCCAGTTCCAGCTTTGTACACAGGGCATTGGTGATGTCTGTGCCGCCAAGCGGAATTTTGGTGTGCCAAACAGGACCACGATCTGTCCAGATGGATGCGCTGGTGTACTGGGCGCCAAAGTCGATGAACATGATGGATTGTTTTTTCTTTCTGAATACACCGTTGTGAATAAACTGGGGGTCAAATATCGCATCAGGTTGTATGTGGGCAGAACGCAGGACACTGTTGATGTCGTTCATGCCGTCGTATGAATAATATATCGCACCAAAAACCGAGACCAACTGGCGATCAATCTGACCAATTGGGGTTGGAATGTTGCGTGATGCAGTCGTGTCATATCGTAATGGTACAATGTGCATCGGAAAGTATCCGTCCGGTGGGGTCAGACCTGATAACTGATTGCGGATGTCGGTGGTTGTTATTTTATGCTCGTTTGGCCAGACGGTATGTTTGGCCTTCATCTGAAAGATAGATGGGCCAATGTTACCTGTGATATAGGCACTGTCAAAATGCGCCCCCAGTTGACGTTCCAGTTCGTCAACAACACTTTTTATCGCATATGTGGTATCTGGACTGTCGATGGTAAAAAATGCAGACTGATCCATGCGGGCACCACGTATGCGGTGGGCCAAACCACGTACACCATAGGTGCCAATGTCTAAACATAAAAAACAAGAATCAAATAAATTCATTTTTTATACTTATTTTACCAAAATTCGGGCATCATCACGCATGTCAATGACTTTGATGGATTTGGATAAAAGGTTGTGGTTCTTGTTTAATACAAGAATTGTGCCAATGGCCGTTTCTGGGGATTGTTCAGGTAACATAATTGTTATCCCACCAGTCGTATGTAAATCCCAACGTCGATTCTCGATCCATTCCAGATAATCAACCTGGCCCAGTAATTTTTGGGATGCGGTGGTTATCCCAGCTATATCAGATGGTACAGGACCACGAAAAACAATGTCGCTGGTGGTGCGTGCCCCAACAGGACGGTTTACAATTGTGCCGTCCGCCGATAATGGAAAGTAGTATTCACCATCTGTCCACAGTGCAACAGAACGGTGCATCGATACATGGATGGACAGGTTGCCGTTGGGTATGCGACGGACCGCAGATTTGCGTACCCCAGGTACAGAACCAATCCGAGCATTTATTTCATCCAGGTCAATAGAATAGGAGGTTGTGCCAGGGGGTAATAAGACCGCCGATGCAATGCCAGATAAATCAGAATTTGCAGTGTCTGATGTTATCGATATGTTATGCACATAGGATACATCACTGCGTCCCAGACCAGTCATAACAATGCGCACAGAAAAATATATCGCCAGTATTATGGCAATAATAAAACACAGCCAAAACCATATCGTACGTTTCATGCGTATTATTATATCATATTTTTATTCATTTTACATGTCACATGTAAAAAAAATTTATCGCAGTGGGGGAAAGCAATCGCCACCAGTTTGCGGACAACAATTATAACCCAAATCATCCATGTCTGTATATATTTCCCCAGGACAACATCCATTGTGGTCGGGTATAGAACCGTCATTGCACAGCGGTAGTGGGGCCTGTGGTTTCGCATCGCGGGATGACCATGCCCACATTCCCAGGATAAAACCAAGAAGAAATGCAATGATTACAGATGTGATATTTTGAAAATTTTTATTCATTATGATTCCTTGGGGGTTAGTTTAACGGTGGAAAGCAATCCCCGCCATCGGGGGGACAACATGCAAAGACTGTGTTGCCCAGGTCTTTGAACAATTCGTCGCCACAGCATCCGTATTTGTTGGGGGTGCTGCCGTCGGCACACAGGCCTGCATCCAGATTTGCCAATTCTTGTTCAGGCGAGATTTCAGAAACTGTTTCAGTGTCCACAATTGGTTCTGCTGTCGGGGTTGGTTCAACCGGAATTGCTGGTTGTGGTTCGTCATATGTCTCGGCAGCAGTGGTTTCGGTTGTGTCTGATTCAATCGTTACGCGGTCATTCGCACTGGAACGGCGTGATGCGGCACTGCGTGAACATTTCTTGCGGTAATCAGATTTTAACTTTGTTATTTCATCAATTGTTTCTGTGTCTGGTTCGGTTATGGCAGATAATTCTGTAATTTTTGTCTGGATTTCCGCACATGTTTGGCGGGCCGATACAGATGCGGTGGTTGTGTCCGCTTCTGCAAAGCAAGACGTGGAAATTATTAACGCAAATAATGTAAATAATGTTTTCATTTTTTGGTCCTTTTTTTATTATTGTTCATTTATTATGCGTTCAACCTGCAGTATAAAATCAATGGCAGGGTTGGTTAATTTCTTGGCTGTTTCAAATATCTCTTCGGCGGCGGCCTGCATGTCCAGACGTTTGTATGTTTCAATAACTTCGATTGTTTCTCTGTTGTCAAAATTATCGTCTTCCAGGGCGCGCACGATTTCCAGTTCTTGTTTCGCCAGGGCTGCGTATGCATCGAAATTTTCAGGACAACCACGTTCGGATAAATTTGCATATATCTGGGCACGAATAATCCGATTGTCTGTGTCGCCATCGGCAGGTGGTAATTGTTCGGTTAATAATTCTTGGATAATTTCACAGGTTGGACGATTGGGGGTGTCAACTGTTGGGGTGGGGGCAACAGGTGTTGTCGCAGAAACAGTCGTGGCAGATGGGGCAGGTGTTGGTGCAGAATGGGACTTGATGGCCAAACCTGTCATAATGCCGCAGATGAACAGACCACACAGCGCCATTATGCCCCAAAAACGTTGTGCAGGTGTGTGGATGATTTGATAGCTTTTTGTCGAGGATGTTTTTTTCATATGCTCTCTCCGTTTTTTTATTTGTTAAATAGATTCTATGATTCCATTGTTTATTGTGATACGTCTGTCGGCACGAGAGGCCAAACCCATGTCGTGGGTAACAAATAACATGGCCATTTTATTCTGGCGAACCAGGTTCAGCAATAAATCAAATACACTGGATGCATGGTTTGGATCCAGGTTGCCAGTTGGTTCGTCTGCCAATAATATATCGGGTGTGTTGGCCAATGCACGGGCAACGGCGGTGCGCTGCTGTTCGCCACCAGACATTTGACCCGGCAGGTGTGATGCACGGTGGGCAACATTGGCAGAACGTAATAACTTGGCCGCACGTGATGTGGCAACCGTATCACTGATACCGTTTGATAACATCGGTAAAACAACGTTTTCCAAGGCGGTAAAGTCAGACAGTAGATTATGGCGCTGATAAACAAAGCCGATTTTCGTGCGACGTATCGTTGTGCGCATGTCTTCGTCCATCTTGTGAACAGCATGACCACCAATTAATATGCTGCCCGATGTGGGTTTGTCCAGCAGTCCAACGCACTGTAATAGGGTGGATTTGCCACAGCCAGATGGACCAACCAGGGCAATAATTTCACCACGGTGCAGGTCAAAACCACCGCCCCGCAATATGTGCAGGGGTTGGCCACCTTCGATAAAGGTGCGCTTGATATCACGTACAGACATGACAATGTCGCCAGTCGGAATTTTTGATAATGAATTTAATATTGTTGTCATTTATTCACGTCCGTTTTGTTCGTTATTCATTCCTTAAAACCTCTACCGGGTCGGTGGTTGATGCCTTCCATGCAGGATACAGTGTTGCCAAAAATGCCAATAACACGGCAATCAGGGCAATGCCAATTACGTCTGTCCATACCAATTTAGATGGTAGTTCAGATAAATAATATAATTCAGCAGGAAATAAATCACGACCTGTTAACCACTGGAAAAACTGGCGGATGGGTTCAATGTATATCGCAACCAATACACCAAATATCGTGCCAAAAAATGCCCCAATCACACCAATGGATGTGCCGCACAGGATAAATATCTTCATCATGGATTTGCGTGATACACCAAATGTGCGCAGGACTGCGATGTCTTTGTTCTTGTCTTGGACCAACATGACCAACGATGACACAATGTTAAAGGCCGCAACAATTACAATTAATAACAATATCAAAAACATCACATTCGATTCAACCTGCAGTGCACCAACAAAACCACGATTCAAATCACGCCAGTCACGTACAACAAAACCGTCTGGTAATAATGTGGTCAGCGCATTAACAACAGATGTTGTGTCTTCGGGGTCTGTTAAAAACAGGTCGATGTGTGTTACCCCATTGCCGATGTTCAGGTATTTTTGTGCCGTTTCCAATGGCATGAATATGTATCCAGAATCGTATTCGTACATGCCCATGAAAAACGATGACATAACAGGATAGGACATTATTCGGGGCATAGAACCAAATGGTGTCGGGGTGGCCGCATTCGCAGATACCAACGAGATGTTGTCACCCATGCCAACACGCAGATTTCGTGTCAGTGTCGCACCACCAATTAATTCGCCATCAGTTATCGCAGACAGGGATTTACCATAAATTTTGGTGCCTGATTGAACCTTGGATTCCAGATCAGACATGCGGATGCCACGTATCATGGCACCAGTGTTGTTGCCGTTCGCAGTTGCCATAACCTGGCCTTCGGCGATGGGGACAATGCTGGTCGCATGTGTCGATACAATGCGGTTCTGTTTCATTTTTTCAATCAGAAAATCAAAGTCTGATATCGCACCGTCTTGGTGATAAACAACAACGTGGCCGTTCATGCCAATTATACGACCCAACAAGGTATCATGAAAACCACCCATAACAGACATCACAACAATCAATGTCGCAACACCCAATGTTATCCCAATTAATGATACCCATGATATTACCGAACCAAAACCACGTCGCCGGGCGCCAAGATATCGAAATGCAATTTTTCGTTCAAGTTTTGAAAACATTTTAGTGTCTTTCCTTGTTGTGTGATGTTAATCCTGTAAAAAATCACGCAGTGCATCACCAATTAATTCGTTGGATGCATCAAAGTCGCCCGTCGCAGAATCTGCAATTGATATTACACGGGGGGACATAAATACAACCAGTTCTGCGTATGGACTGATTAATGTTTCTGGGGTGGTTACAAATGAATGCGTTGGTATTCCAATAAATACATAGTTGTCGCCAACACTGGATGGAATGGTGAACGATGACAGTTCGCCCTGGGATGTGCGTAAAACAATTTTCGCATCAATCTTGTTGCGGCCAGCAAAGTCACCGTATGTGCCAGATGCACCAATTATCAGGTCTGTTTCCAGACGTTCTTCACGGCCACACTGACCAATGTCAAAACGGGATTGCCATCCGTTGGGAATCGCAAATGTACCCTGGGATATCAAAACAACATTTGCCTGTTGTGCCATAAATTCTTGTAATGTTTTGGTGTTTATTTCGGGACTGACGACCAGGGCACGGCCAACAACCCCAGGAATTGACATCTTGATATTTTTATCGCCAAAGGCAGGTAATAAATTCATCCATACAATCGGATTGTCTGTGCGGGGGTATACACGATATACATCAATGTCCCATGCCAGCATAAATTTCTTGGCAGATATGTCGGCGATTATTTTTGCAACTTCTCGTTCGGTTTGATAGTTGCCTTCGAATATAACAGTCTTGTCATCCCAATCAACCAACAGATTGCGCATGTCTGCACCGTGCATCGCATCCAGCAGTGCCATGATTATCGTTTCATTCTGGGGCATCTTAATCAGCCATTTTGCACGATGGGTTAAATGCAATTCGCCATTGGCTGCATCGTATGAATAATAAGCACGACCCATTTTGGTCATTAATTCAATAGCATCAGACAGGGCGCCAGATGATATAGAACCAGAAATCTTTTCATATAATGGTTCGTCTTCGACAACAGATATGTCTGTGCCGTCCAATAATTTGTCCAGGGCACGTTTGACCGTCAAATCACGAAATTCATAGTCAGAAACCTGAAGCGAGGGTAATTCATCGCCAATGCCCAGACGTACAATTTCTATTGTTTCATAGGGAACAACAGATACAACATTTTGATTGTTCCAGTCAACTTCGCAGCGCTTGGGCAATTCAATTGAAAAACGACGGGCTGTGTCAGTGGTCAAGGCAGCCATTTTCGGAAAAATCGGAACCGAATTTTCATCAATCACCAACTGGTCAATAACAACAACGTTATCATACAGCGGTTCGGGTTGCTTTTGCGTGCAACCAGATATGGTGCCCAGTAGCAGCAGACCAATAAATACCGATTTGTAAAAATTCATTATGTGCCCCTTTTGATGTATAGTATATTAAATATTCATAACTTTTTCAAATTCTTCTAGTGTCATCTCGTGTATCGGTTTCTGGGTCGGGGTGGTTAAATCACGTACCCGTTCAAATTGTGCAGAAAAACGATTGATTAATTCGATTATCTGTGGTGATAAATTGCGATTGTGTTCCATCAGACGACGACCATATTCTACAACATATTCCAATACGTCCGCAGCATAAAAACGACCAACATAATTTTCCATTGCAATGCCGCCTTTGGTAACGCAAATCGCAGACATTGTCATGGCGGTCTGATTATAGTAATTCGCCAATTTAATAAAGTTCTGAACAGTGATTGCCATATGGTTGTCCTTTCTCTCTTTTTTTACATTATAAAAACTATTGCCCATAAAACGCAAATAAATTATAATGCATATTATGAGAATGAAACTGATTGCGATTTTTTTGTCTGCAATGTTAACGGCATGTGCATCTGTTAATCGGGGCAGTATTGATAATGCGACGGTGTTGAACTGGGAAAACGAAGCGGTGACAACAGAACAGTTTGTGCGTGATCACAAGGCATGCCTGGGGATTACAAGGCCGTCTTATCAGCCACGGTCACGTATTGCAAAACTGATTGCACCAAATCAATCAGGAATTATGCCAGATTGGGATGGTTTGTGGGTGACCTTTCAGTCAAATGAATACAAGGATGTCGGACAACGCAGTTTAATGTCTGTGCCACGAAACACAACATCAAAATCGGTCGGGGCATACAGAAAATGTATGTTCAGACGTGGGTATTTGTTGCGGGCAATGTGATTTTGCCAATTTATGACTTGATTTTATTTTCATTTAGTATATAATCACATGGCTTTGAATTTGTTGCGGGCATAGTACAAAGGCTAGTATGCAAGCCTTCCAAGCTTGAAATGCGGGTTCGATTCCCGCTGCCCGCACCACACTTCGCCAGGACTTTGTGTGGCAGGCCACCCAGGATGTGGTGGTAAAGTTCGGGCGTGCGCCGGAGTTGGAGAGCCGGGGCAGACTGTAAATCTGTTGGCTTAAGCCTGAGCTGGTTCGAATCCAGCCACTCCCACCAGAAAAAATACCGACCGTTTGGTCGGTTTTTTTTATGTCGTGGGGCTGAGATGAGAACCACTGGTTCGAGCCGCAGGCGAAAGGGGCCCATAAAGCAAAGCGCATATGGGAATTACAATCCAGGTACTGCCACCAGAAAAAATACCGACCGTTTGGTCGGTTTTTTGTTTGTTGATTTATAGGGATTTTTGACTATTATGTGATTAATGGGGGGGATATGCTGGGATGCGTTCAGATGAAAAAGCAGATTGGTGTAATTATTTGCCCGGTGAAAATGTGGATGAAATAATAGACATTTTAACCAAAAATAAAGGAAAAAAATAATATGAAGAAATTATCTGAATATAACAAAATAAAACTGATGGTGGCGGCGATTTTTATGCTGGTCTATGGGACATGGTTCGGGGCATTTATTACAGATTTTGTTCTGGGGGCGGTGCTGTTCGTTGTGCCAATAGTGTGGGCCGCAATATATTTGTTTGTCAAGGGATGGCGGTATGGATATGTGTTTTTGATGACACTGTTTGCCGGGGCGGGGCTTATATACGGGATAGACCTGGAATCAATATGGATTGTTTGCTGTAATATTCTGACCATACTGGTGGGAACTGTGTTTCTGGCAATCGATGGTTATCGGACAGATGTATGTATTGGAAAGCAGAATGATGTTTTGTTCGCAATTGCTGCGTGGATTGTTGGGCTGACATCTGTGGCGATGGTGGGATTTGTAATCATCTGGGGTGGGGTTGGTTTGTTTATGCTGGGGTCTGGCGCAGAGGATTATGAATGGGAGTTGTATCAGGAGTGTATAGAGCACAGAATCAATATGGGGTATCCAGAAAAGGAAGTAAAAGAGTTTTGCATGGATATCAGTTGGGGGTGTTCAGATAAAGTATATGCGCCAGACTGCAATGCGGAATTATTTTGCTGTCTGGACGATATAGATGTGCATAAAAAATGGAACTATTTACATAAATAAAATTTGCCCCGTGTGGGGCATTTTTTATCAGTCTGTTATTCTTCGATTATTTCGTATTCTTCGATGTATGAACGTTGGACAGGTTCCAGGCGGATGGGTTCATAACTGGATGCACGAATGACGATGTCGCTGTCATCTTCGGGCAGAATTTCAACGATTTCACTTTTTTGAATTGTTGGCTGGTCAGTGATGTTGGCACCAACCGTTTTACTGCGATATTTGAAATCCATGCGTTCGGGCAGGGTTATATAATCATCGGGGTCAATGCCAGGTGTTTGTAATGACATTGCCGGGGCTGGGGTGATGTTGCGCTGTTCAATGTTATACAGTGGTGATATGAAACTGGTTGGGGCAGCACGCAATTGACGGGCCGTACCAGAACCATCCAATTCCATTATTCGCAATCCACGTTCAGATGCACCGTGGGGGGTTAAACGAAACAGACCGTCTGTGCCGATGTAACCACTGGGGTCCAGCAGGTAACTGGCATTTGATTTGTCAGAATATATCATGCCGATTGCCAGGTTTGTGGCATCATATCCAATCGATGACAGGCGGTTGGGGGCGGTGCCTGAAATCTGGCGATAGGTTTGGGTGAACTTTTCATCTGTTGGGGGCAAGGTTGCATATTTCGCCCCAGACATTGTTAAATCTGATGCAACCGATGAACCATCCCACATGGTCGTTCCATAAAAGCGGGCATCACGTGATGATACGTCATAATAACGCAGGTATGATGCCAATGATTTGGTGTCGTCACCACTGCCCAGGAATAAAATGCCATCGTATGGGATTTTGCCAATGGTTTCGGATTTGGATAACTTGTCCAGCTGCATTGACAGATTTGATTTTTCCAGAGCCGTCAGGCGTTCGTTTATCAATATGTCTGATAATACCTGGCGGGCACGTGTGTGGGCCGATTTGCGGGCCGTGTTCATAGAGGCCGCCAGGCCGACGTTCTTGATGGATTCGGGGTCTTTTTCCGTATAATAAAATATCCCAATCAATGGCAGGTCATAGATGCTGGCCGCATTCTTTGCGGTCCCAGCCATCAGGTGGCCAGATTCTGTGTCTGGGGCCATTATTATGAATTTGTGTATACCGTCAGATACCATTTCACGAACAATTGTTTCAATACCATTGGTTGGCATCAGATTCATAGTCATCACACCGTTGCCAATCGCAGTCGCATCAGATGTAAATGATAGTACAGGAATATCCCCAGGACGGTTGTCACGGATGGTGCGGGCATTGTCTGCAAATAATGGCCCAATGATGATGTCGGGGGATTGTGAAATGGCATCTGATAGTGTGTTGGATAAATCACTGTTCGTGTCGTAGAACGATACAGATAAATTCTTTGGTGCGTTCTGTAAAATGGCCATTTCAACAGATGTGCGTATCGTGCGACCAACAGATGCGTTCGGACCAGATAATGGCAATAAAACAGTCATTTTATGTGCTGTGTCAGAATCAGATTCTGTGCCATAGCCAGCAGATTCTGTGCCGTACATCTGGTACGGTGTTCCAGCCGTTGATGCGTCGTATGATGCCGACCAATCAACGTCAGAACGTGGTGTGTCGCCCGTTGTGGCACAACCTGCCAGAATTAATAGTGTTGCGATATATTTACAAATTCTGTTGTTTAACATTGAAAATTCCATTTTATTTTGTATCATTTTACTATAAAAGGATTCTAAATGCAAACGGGGCTTTATATTGTTGGTACACCAATTGGAAATTTGTCTGATATGTCGCCACGGGCAATCCAGGTTCTGCAGGATGTTGATTTGGTTGCAGCAGAAGATACACGGGTGTTCGGAAAACTGGCGTCACATTTTGATATAAAAACAAAAAGAATTTCATGCCATGAACACAATGAACGTGATGTCGTATCGCAGATTGTGGAAAAAATTCAAAATGGGGCAGCAGTTGCATGTGTGTCTGATGCAGGTATGCCAGGTATTTCAGACCCGGGATTCAGAATCGTGCGGGCGGTGCGCTGTGCAGGGCTGCCGGTGTTCGTGGTGCCAGGACCTGTGGCGGCGATTTCTGCACTGGTTCTGTCGGGGTTCCCAACAGATAGATTTACGTTCTGTGGTTTTTTTGATGAAAAAAAACTGCGTGATGATAATAAAATACCACATACAATTATTTATTATGAAAGCCCAAATCGTATCATGACGACAATCGCTGCGTTTGCACGGGTGATGCCAGAAAGAAAAATCGCAATCGTACGGGAAATTACAAAAATATATGAAGAAACAATTATCGGATATCCTGCGGAACTGATGCAAATCACACCACCACGGGGGGAAATCGTCATCGTTGTTGAGCCACGACCAGAACGAAAAATGTCGGATGCAGAGATTTCAGAAATTGTTAATGATGTCGCAGCAACGTCTATGAAGTCTGCGGCGGCCGAACTGGCAGGTCGAACAGGAATTTCAAAAAAAGAAGCATATAAGCGGTTGCTGAAAAAAGAGGCGGATAATGATTAAGTTTGTCGGCAGTTTTGAAACGGTGAAATCTTTGCCGAATTCGCACTTTGCAGAATATGCATTTATTGGGCGCAGTAATGTGGGAAAATCTTCGCTGATAAATGCAATCGTGGGACAACCAATCGCACGTACATCAAATACACCAGGACGTACACAAAGTCTGAATTTGTTTAACGTTGATGACAGAATTATGATTGTCGATTTGCCAGGATATGGATATGCACGGGTGTCCAAGGCAGATGCAATGCGATGGCTGGGGCGGTTAGAGGATTATCTGTTAAATCGCAGACAATTAAAACGTCTGTTTGTTCTGATTGATTCCAGAATCGGGGTTAAAGATGCTGATTTGGATTTAATGGATTTCTGTGATGCGAATGCAATTGCATATCAAATCGTTTATACAAAAAAAGATAAAAAAGTTCGAGAACATAATCAGGTGGAAATTAATCATACAGAACATGGGGCGATGGTGCCAGAAATATTGTATACGTCCGCAGAAAAAAAGACAGGACTGGAATCAATAAAGGGGATTTTAGGTGTCAAATAAAAATGTGTTTTGTGCAAGTAATCCGGCAAAAATGTCTGAAGCATTATGGAAGGTGATGACAGACAGTGGGGTCGATGTTGCAGATATGCTGATTTTCTTGCCCAGCAGACGTGCCGTCAGGACAGTCGAAAAAATGATTGCAGAAAAAAGTGGTGGGACAGCAATTTTGCCAACTTTGGTCGGATTGGGCCAGGGGGTGGATGGTGATGAAGAAGATGATTTAACGGTAAATGCTTTTTCAAATACAGAACGGGTGACAGTGCTGGCAAAACTGCTGGCGGCAGATGCAAATGTTGGGTCAATCGCAAATGCGTTGCCGGTGGCACATGATTTGGTGCGTATGCAGGATTATCTGGAAAACGAAGGAATTGCGGCAGAAAAAATTGACTGGGGGGCATTGGTTGATGAAAAGTATGCTGGGCACTTTCAAAACAAGGCAAAAATACTGGGGATTTTGTCGTCTTTTATGCCGATGTATGCAAATGGACGTGTTACCGCAACATCTGCAAGAAACCAAGATATTCGGGCATGGAAAAATGTGCTGGGGAAATATAAATTGGTAATTGTGTGCGGGTCGACCGCCAGTGTGCCTGCAACTGCAGATTTAATGGTCGAAGTTGCAAAGGTTCCACATGGAAGAATTATTTTGTCAGGGAAAATTTATGGGCGAAGTCAGGACTTTGAATTAAATACAAATCCGTATAATGCAGAATGGAAATTCTTGCAGCGGTTAAATATGGGACAAAATGATGTTATTCAAATCGATGTTGGTAATAGTGTGATTGATTTTATGAATGTTGCATTTGGTAATGATTGTACACGTATGGATGTAAATACAGATTTATCAAACTGTACACTGATTGAGTGTGGGCGAGAAGCAGTAGAAGCACAGGTGGTCGCATATATCGCACAGCAGGCAGTACAGCAAAATAAATCTGTGCTGGTTATCACACCAGATGCTGCGGGAAATCAAAGAATTGTGTCTGCACTGGATGCGTGCGGGATTGTGTCTGATTGTTCGGGGGGGGTGCCAGGTACAATGACAATGCCAGGGCGGGCTTTGCTGAACCTGATGGATTCGTGGATTGAATCAGATGATAATTCATATGATGCGATTTATGCAGATGCAAATGCTAATCTGTTCGATACAATTGCAATCATTGTTGATAAATATTCGAATGTGTTTATGCCACAGTTTAACCCAAAAGATAAAAAGTATGTGGCAATTTGGACCGCAATCAAAGATGTGTCAGATGCACTGGTAAATACAGATATGAAATTAAATCTGACGGATGCACGTGCGTTTGTTGCAGATGCACTGGCCGGGGTGTCAATTCGGGATAATATGAACGATGATGCCCAGGTGGTTGTTCTGGGGACGATTGAATCACGTATGCAAACCGCAGATGTTGTTATTCTGACAGGTTTAAATGACGGTATGTTCCCGGCACAGGGGTATGAAAATGCGTGGCTGCCCAGACATTTGTGCGACAAGGTTGGTTTGCCATCGCCAGACCGAAAAGTGTCTTTGCAGGCATTGGATTTTATGAATCTGTCGTGCGGAAAACAGGTGTATTGGTTGCGTTCGACAGTGGCAGGTGGCGTCCAGACAACAGAATCACGATTTATATCACGGGTGGTTGCACGTCATGGAAATTTTAACAAAGATACTGATATAGTTCAGAATGTGCTGAATCGTGATAACGTTGAAATGCGTCCGTTGGATTATTCAATACCAACACCGCCGCCTGATTGGTCCGATGTCTATGTGACAGAACTGGAACATCTGATTCATAATCCGTATTCATTCTATGCCAGGCATATTTTAAGATTGCAGGTGTTGGATGATTACTGGATGGGGGTTGATGCACGGTATTTTGGTACACTGGTGCACAAGGTGGTTGAAAATGCAACAGATTTAAGGCCTGATGCGCTGGTCGCAGAAATGGACCGGTTGGCACTGGAAAAAATGAGTGTGGGCAGTGTTATGTTTCATTTTTGGCATAAACGATTCTTGGAAATTGCACCGGTCATTGCAAATGAAATGACCAAACTGCAAAACTCTGTGCCAGAAATCAAGGGGGCTGTTAATATCGCAGGACGTACCGTTCGTGCCAAGGCAGACCGGGTCTGGGATGGTGGTGTGCTGGATATAAAAACAGGGGCGGTCCCCAGTGACAGTCAGCTGGAAAAAGGAAATATGCCACAACTGCCATTAGAAGCATATATGCTGCAACAGGGGGGATTTCCAATTCAAACAACCCAGCAATCTAAAACACCAGTAATGAAATTCTTGCAGCTGAAAAGCGGTGATGTTCGCATTGTTCCATACGATGAACAACAAACGCAACAATACATCGCCGCCGCCATAGAAAAAGTGACTGAACTGTTTAATATCTATTCCGCAGGTGGCGCAGGGTACGAATATCGTGAAACAGGCGATTACAAGTACAAGGGGTATGACGACCTGGCGCGCATCAAAGACTAAAAATAAATTATAATAATTCATCTACGAGCGGGGGTGACAACTCATGTAACGTCTTGTACACTTCGTTGTCACCCCCGTCTCGTATCTAAATCATTCTAATTTATTTTACGCATCTGATGTGCTGTGTGCGGGTGTGGGCATCTTATGTAACGTTATGTATACAGTATTAAAAATCCCCCAGTTGGGGGATTGTTCTATGCGGCGGCGGTAAATACCTTTTGCACGTCGTCGTTATCGTCCAATGCATCAACCAGTTTTTCTAATTTTGCATATGCTTCGTCATCTAAATCCATTGGCATATTGGGCAGCCATGTTAATTCGGCCTGTTCGGGTTCGCCCAACTTGTCCGACAGATATTTTTGGACATTAACAAAATCTTCGGGTTTTGTGGTGATAATAAAACCTTCTTCACTGGTTTCCAGATTGTCTGCGTTCGCATCCATAATAATTTCCATCATTTCATCTTCGGTTTTGCCGATGGATGCAGGATACATAATCTGACCTGCACGGGTGAACATGAATACAACAGAACCTTCTTCGCCCATGTTGCCACCGTTCTTGCCAAATATGTTACGAATCTCGGGTACAGTGCGGCGGGGGTTGTCTGTTAATGCTTCGACAATAACTGGGACTGCCCCAGGGCCATAACCTTCGTATCTGACGGATTCATAGTTTTCTGTGTTTGAACCAGATGCCTTGTCAATGGCACGTTTGATATTATCGTTGGGCATAGAATTCTTGCGGGCGGTTAAAATCGCCAAACGCAGGCGGGGATTGTTGTCTGGGTTCTTGTCGCCCAATTTGGCAGCCATCGTGATTTCACGTGCTAATTTTGTAAACAGACCACTGCGGGCGGCATCGGCAGCACCCTTTTTGTGTTGAATATTATGCCATTTACTGTGTCCACTCATATTTGACCTTTTTATTTATTTAGATTAAAATTACCACAAAAGGATAGCAAATGATTGGAAAATTGCAAGGCATTGTTAACTATATCGGTGATGGTTTTGTTATTTTGATGGTAAATGGGGTCGGATACAAGGTTTATACCGCAGAATATTTAACACATAAAAGTACTGTTGAACTGTGGATTGAAACGGTGGTGCGTGAAGATTCTATTCGACTGTTTGGATTTACAACATTAAATGGGCAAAACTTGTTTAATATGCTGACGGCGGTGTCTGGGGTGGGGCCCAAGGTTGCGTTGGCAATTCTGGGGACGATAAATTCAGATACATTGATGTCGGCAATCGCAACAGGTGATGCAAAAACAATCGCAACCGCCCCAGGGGTTGGTAAAAAAATGGCAGAAAAAATTATCGTGGAACTGAAAAACAAAGTTGGGGGTGTGTCTGTGTCATTGTTTGCATCGGATTCAGGTGTGTCAAATGCAGGTGGGGCGGCTTTGCCAGATTTGTTGATGGCACTAGAGGCACTGGGATATCGCCGTCTGGATATAATTGAAATGGCACAAAAATTGGTGAACCAAAATCCAACTGCGGACGTATCAAAACTGATTCCAATGGCATTAAAAGAAATAAGTTCAGGGAAATAAATAATATGAATAATAACGATACAATTTTTGCACTGTCATCTGGTCACGGCAAATCCGGTGTTGCGGTTATCCGTATTGCTGGCGATGATTTGGGGTGTGTGTTTTCGCAATTTATACAGAAATCAGATTTCAAATGTCGTCATGCGTACTTCTGCAATTTGTGCGATGATGAAGGCGACCTGATTGACCAGTGTTTGGCAGTCTATTTTCAGGCACCGTACAGCTTTACAGGTACAGATGTTATTGAACTGCATACACATGGGGCGCCGGCCACAATTAACGCAGTATTTGAATATTTGGCCATGCTGGGGATGCGTATGGCGATGCCGGGTGAATTTTCACGTCGTGCATTCTATAATAATAAAATGGATTTGGCAGATGTTGATGGGTTGGCGGCACTGTTGGATGCACAGACCGATTTTCAGCGAAAAAATGCGTTGCAGTCAATGATGGGGCGGGACAGCGATGTTTATAATAAATGGCGCGAACAAATGGTTGATGTGGCGGCATATGCGGCGGCAATACTGGATTACAGCCCAGATGATTTGCCGGCAAATATCGGCGATAAACTGAAAAAACGTACAAAAAAATTGTATCAGGAAATTCAATCTGCAATGGATGGATACAGGGCGGCACGTGCAATTCATGGTGGGATTAATGTTGTGCTGGCCGGGGATACAAATGTGGGAAAGTCTTCGATTTTTAACTGGATTGTGGGGACAAATCGGGCAATTGTGTCAGATGTTCCGGGAACAACACGTGATGTGGTGTCTGTAAATCTGGATGTTGATGGGTTCTTGGTCAATCTGGCAGATACCGCCGGGGTGCGTGAAACAGATGATAAAATCGAAAGTATTGGTATCGAACGTACAAAAAATGAAATTGAAAATGCAGATATCGTAATTCATGTCTGTGCGCCGGATTCTGGTGTACAGGGCGATTTTTCTGATAATGAAATTCGTGTCATAAATAAATCAGATACAATAAAAAAATATGAAAGTAAATCTGCAATATATACATCGGTTAAAACAGGCGATGGAATGCAAGAACTGATGAAAGAATTGAAGAAAAAAATTCATGAAATTATGGATGGTGCAGAAGATAGATTGGCCATAAATGCACGTACAAAATCACTGATTCAAACAGCATGTGCAGAGTTGTGTGATGCATTGGGGGCGGATGAAAATTGGGATATATTTGCAGAGCATGTGCGTCGTGCAGCTGATGCAATTGGTAAAATATTGGGAAAAATTACCACGGCCGAGGTATTGGATAAAACGTTTGGACAATTATGTCTGGGAAAATAAAAATGCCGCCCATTTGGGCGGTGTCTTTTTATTTTAATTCCAGCATCAAGCCACAGTGGTCGGTCGGTTTGTTTGCCAGACGTGGTTCCATGTCAATTTCACAATTCTTAATCATTTGGGCGGCAGTTTTGTTGCACAGAAAATAATCCAATCGCAGACCTTGTTTGTTGCCAACTGTGTCACGACCACGGTATCCATACCATGTGTAGCCAACTTCATCAGGGTGCAGTGTTCGCCATGCGTCAACCCAGCCAGCATTTAACCATTGGTTCATTATCGCACGGGCTGCAGGGGCAGAGATTGCGATGCCTTCGTAATTTTTGGGTTTCCAGATGTCACGATCTTCGATTGCAACATTGAAGTCGCCGCCAATTATCACGGGCTCGGGTGAATCCAGGTATTGCGCAATGTAATCGGTAAACGCACGCATCCATTCCAGTTTATATGGAAATTTTGGTGAATCAACTGTGTCGCCGTTGGGCATATAGGTGTTTATCAGACGTATGCGGCCGTCAACAACGCATTCAAGAAATCTGGCATTGGGGTCTGCGTAATTTGGCATGCCCAGTGTGGTGTCTTCGATTGAAAACTTTGAAAATATCGCAACACCGTTCCATGATTTTTGACCATAAACCTTGATATTATAGCCAAATTCGTCAAACAGCATATGGGGAAAGTTTGCGGTTTCGACTTTTAATTCCTGGACCATGATTGTGTCGTATTCACCACGTCTTAACAGGTCAAGAAAACTTTCAATGTGGGCACGTATGGAGTTGATGTTTAATGTTAAGATTTTCATGTTTGATTTCCTTTGATTCATGAGTATAATATCCGTGTCCAATATAAAAAACAACAAGGAATTTTATAACATGAATATGTATCAATTGCTGGAACGTACCGCACAAACATATCCAGAAAATTTATATCTGGTGCGGGAAAACGTTAAGTACAAAGATTTTATAGGTTTGGTTCATGCACGTGCAGCATCGCTGGATAAAGCAGGTGTACAAAAAGGGGATGTTGTGGGTATCTTGTCGCACAATATTCCAGAATTTCCAATTACACTGTTTGCGTTGTGGTATCTGGGGGCAACTGTATTACTGTTGGATACAAATCTGACACCGTATGAATACGATAATATGACATCAATCACAAAGTGTAAAATGGTGTGCGCAGAAAAGTCGTTCATATACAAAACAGATAAATTTAAGTTCTATGATATAACCAAGAAAGATGGAAAAATTAATCCAGACTTAAAACCGGCCGCAGTAGAATCACTGGATGTGGCGACAATGTCATTTACATCAGGGTCAACAGGTGTGCCAAAGGTTGTGCCATTAACACACTTTAATATCGTAGAATGTACAAATTCACTGGAATCAATGGCAGAATGGATTAGACCAGGTGATTATTTGTATGGTTTCTTGCCCATGTATCATGTGTTTGGTTTTGGTGTTGAAATCTTGGCAACATTGCACTTTGGTGCAGGGGTGTTGCTGCAGCCGACAGTTAATCCAAAAGAAATTATGGCCGACTTTAAGAAGTTTAGACCCCAGATTATCCCAGCAGTGCCAAGACTGTGGGAGGTGTTCCGCAACAAGATTATCGATAATGTCAAAGCACAAAAAAAATGGTGGCTGGTGTCCTTTGTTTTGAAGTATGGCAAGTTGCTGCAGAAAATCGGACTGGGGGCATTGGTTCGCAAAGTGCAAAAACCAATCTTGGATGTGTTCGGTGGACGTGCACGTCTGTTAATCGCAGGTGGCGCTGCAACCAAACCAGAAGTTGAAACGTTCTATGAACGGTTGGGACTGACATTTATTCAGGGATATGGTTTGACAGAAACGGTCGGACCAATCTGTATTTCAAAACCAACAAAAAAACGTTTCCCGTTCGCATTCGGTGGACCAACAATGAATAACGAATGTGAAATTCGTGATAAAAATGAAGATGGTGTTGGGGTGCTGTGGTTGCGTGGACATCAGGTGTTTGGTGGGTATCTGAACAACGAAGAAGCCAATAAAGAGGTGTTTGATGAACGTGGGTTCTTTAACACCGGTGATATGGTGACCATGGATAAAAACGGTGAATTGCATTTTGCAGGTCGTAAAAAGCAGGTTATCGTTTTGGACAGTGGTAAAAACGTTTATCCAGATGAACTGGAAGGACTGTTCATTACAATCCCAGGTGTTAAAAATGTTGCAGTCTTTGAACATAAAGTAAAAGGTAAAACAGTTACATACGGTGTGTTCAGTGTCGATGACAGCATGACAATGGAAAAATTGGCCGCAGAAGTCGCCGCCACAAATAAAAAAGTTGCCAGCTATAAATGGGTGACGCACTTTGCAATGACGACCGAAGATTTGCCACTGACCAGTACGCAGAAGGTCAAGCATCATGTCGTGCGTAAGAATCTGGAAGAGGGGAAGTATCCCAATCGTCACGAATAAAAATAAATTATAATAATTCATCTACGAGCGGGGGCGACAACTCATGTAGCGTTTGTACACTACGTTGTCGCCCCCATCTCGTATCTAAATCATTCTAATTTATTTTACGCACCTGATGGGCTGTGTGTGGGAACGGGCATCTTATGTAACGTTTGTACACTGCGATGCCCGATTTGGTTTTATCTAAATCATTCTAATTTATTTTACGCAGCTGATGTGCTGTGTGTGGGGGCGGCAAATCATGTAGCGTTTGTACACTACGTTGTCGCCCCCGTTTTGTATCTATACCATTATTTTTTATTTGAATCATTCTGTTTTATATATTCTGTTTTTATGGTATAATCCAGTGTTATGGCACAGGATAAATATATTTCAGTAAAAAAAAATGTAAATGGATTTTCGTTCGCAAATCTGGGGTTGTTTACTGGGTTCGCAGATGGTGTTTATAATGCGGTTTATTCATTGGTGTTATTAGAGATTTTTCGGTCGTCTGCGACTGTTGGTGTTTATGTCGCATTTTATTCATTGTTTTGCTTTGTTGTGGGGCTGTTCGCAAATGAAATATTCAGACAATTTTCCAAGGTGCGGGTGTTTTATTTTGTGCTGATTATGCTGGCGGTGTGCTATGCAATGATGAGTTTTTCAATTCTGCCACGTACGTTTATTATTCTGGATTATACCACAGGAATTGCAGCGACATTGGTGGGGATGTTGATTCCACTGTTTATGTCGGATTTTTCAAAAAATATTGGTATGGCACGTCTGAATGCACGATATCATTTGTGGATTAATGTAGGGGCATTGTTCGCACCAATGATTGCAGTCGTAATCGCAAATCATTTCGGAAACAGGGCGGCATTTGCTGCGTCAGCACTGATTTATCTGGTTGCGTGGGGGGTGTTTAAGTACTTTAAAATTGTTCAGCAGGATAAAAAAATCAAGCCCGTTAATCCAAGAAAAACATTTCGTGCATTGTGGAAAAATATGCTTGCCTTCTTTGGGGTGCCGGGGATGCGGCGGGCATATTTGGTTAACTTTGCATACTATTCTTTGCGGGCAATTCGGGTGCTGTATGTGCCAATCGTTGTTATCGAAAATGGCTTTTCAAAAGATGCGTTGGGGTGGGTGTTGACGTTGGGAATTGTGCCGTACCTGGTGCTGAGCGAGATTATGGGACGTGTCGTGCGGCGATTTGGAAAAACAATTTGGTTGGTGCTGGGGTTTGGGTCGTTTGCAGTGTTGTCTGCAATCGCAACAGTGGTGACAGGGGTGCCACTGTTGGTAATATTTGTTGCGTGGCAGGTGTCTGGCGCTTTGATGGAATCTGTGCATGATTTGCTGTTCTTTGATGGTACAACAAAATCACAACAAACAAAGTATTATGGTGTGTTCAGAACCAGTGTGAATCTGCCCAGTATTTTAGTGCCAGGGGTTGGGGCGGCAATTATCGCAATGTTTGGGACAACTGCGGCAGTGTGGGGAATTACAACAGTCATTGGAATTATGGGGATTTTGGTCCTGGTTGCACGAAAGTGAGTACTTGCATTTTTGTCTTTTTCTGTGTATGATTTTTCTGAAAATCAAAGGGGAAAGTTATGGCAAAGAAAGATACAGCCAAAGAAGTAGCGACAGGTGGAAAAAATCCTGCGTTGGAATCTGCGTTGGCACAAATTCAAAAGCAATTTGGTAAAGAAGCAATTATGAAAATGGGCGATGGGTCCCAACAAACAATCGAGGCAATATCATCCGGGTCGCTGGGGCTGGATATCGCATTGGGAATCGGTGGATACCCAAAGGGACGTATCGTTGAAATCTATGGACCGGAAAGTTCAGGTAAAACAACGTTGGCACTGCATGCGGTTGCAGAATCACAAAAGAAAGGTGGTACATGTGCGTATATCGATGCAGAAAATGCGTTGGACCCATACTATGCAAAAAAACTGGGGGTCGATGTTGCAAATCTGATTATTTCACAACCGGATTCTGGGGAACAGGCATTGGAAATCGCCGATACGTTGATTAAGTCTGGGGCGGTTGATGTTGTGGTTATCGATTCTGTGGCGGCATTGGTGCCCAAGGCAGAACTGGAAGGTAATATTGGGGATTCGTTTGTGGGGACAACCGCACGGTTGATGAGCCAATCTTTGAAAAAACTGGCGGGGTCGGTTTCACGCAGTAATACGTTGCTTATCTTTATCAACCAGATTCGTATGAAGATTGGTGTGATGTTCGGAAATCCGGAAACAACATCGGGTGGTAATGCGTTAAAGTTCTATGCGTCTGTGCGTTTGGATGTCAGACGGACAGGGTCGATTAAGGATAAAGAAGAAGTACTGGGGAATGAAACACGTGTCAAAGTTGTAAAAAACAAGGTTGCACCACCATTCCGTACAGTGGACTTTAAGATTATGTATGGCGAAGGTATTTCACGGGTCAGTGAAATTCTGGATATGGGGGTAAAATATGACCTGATTGAAAAAGCGGGCAGTTTTTATTCCTATAACAGTGAACGTATGGGCCAGGGTGAAAATAATGCACGCCAATGGTTAAAAGACAGGCCCGAGGTGCAACAGGAACTGCTGGATAAAATCATGGCACGTGCAGCCGGTATCGCAGAAGAAATGACAACTGGGCCAGGCGATGATGACGATGCGGTTGGCGTGGAAGAATAAAACAAAAGGAGTGTATTATGCGTGAAACAGAATACATTTATCGAAAGATAAAAAAAGAATCAGATGAATGGTAGGTATTTAATCCCCGGTCGGTGTGTGCTTGGCTGGGGATTAGTTGTCAGATATAACAACAAAAAAAGGAAATGAAATGAATATATCGCGTACGTGGGCAATGACAAAAATTGTTGTGCAGGGGCATATCTTGAACTGGTTCTGGCGGGACAGAAAACACAGACGTATGGTGCGCAGCGCAGTTATCGAACGTGAAATTCCAAAATATTTTGAACGGTATTTGCCAGCCGCCGCCGCAGTAAAAGAACGTAAAGTGGTTAATAATGATAAAAATGATAAAATCTTTTCGCTGTGGCTGCAGGGTGAAGAAAACGCACCAGAGTTGGTCAAGGCATGTTTTCGCAGTGTCAGACGTCACTGCAAGCAAGAACTGATTGTGCTGGATGAAAAGACGGTGTTTGACTATATTTCTTTGCCAGAAGAAATTATGAAAAAAAGAAAGCAGGGAAAAATTTCACATGCGCACTTTGCAGATATTTGCCGGGTGGAACTGTTGTATAATCATGGTGGGTACTGGTTGGATTCAACAGGGTTTGTAACCCAGGCAATTCCAGACTGGATTGAAAATGAAGATTTCTTTGTTTATATGGCGGGACAAAATGTCGGCAGCCCATACAGTTATATGCAAAATTGCTTTATCCGTTCACGCAAGGGGGCATATCTGTTGGATGCATGGCGGGCGATGATTTTGGATTATTGGATGCATGAAAACAGATGTTTTGATTACTTTATGCATCAGCTGCTGTTCAAGACAATGGTGACACATGACCCACGTGCGAAAAAGTACTTTGCAAAAATGCCGCACGTTGACCAAGACCCAACACATGCACTGTGGTGGGCATATCATGACAAGCCCTATGACAAAGAAGAGTTTGAACGTGTGACATCGGGGGCATTCTTTCAAAAAACAACATATCACCAGGCCAAAAATCCAAAACCAGGAACAGTGGCGGCAGAAATGCTGAAGATGTAAAGAAAGGGGACGGTTATGCCAGTGGTATCGGTTATTATTCCTGTGTACAAGGTTGAAAAGTATCTGAAACGTTGTTTGGATTGTTTGTTGGCACAAACCATGGTCGATTGGCAGGCAATCTGTGTTGATGATGGCAGTCCAGACAGGTCGCCGGCAATACTGGATGAATATGCCGCCAAGGACAGTCGTATCACGGTTATTCATAAGCAAAACGCAGGTGTGTCCGCCGCCAGAAATGATGGTATTAATTTGGCAAATGGCAAATATATTCATTTCTTGGATGCAGATGACTGGATTGATGCAGATTATCTGAAGTGTATGGTTGATGTAGCAGAGCAATATGATGCAGATATGGTTGTGTCTGGATTCGTCAGTGATAACAAATATACCAAACCAATTGTTTATCAGAAAAATCATGTGGCGGTTGGAATTTGGGATAAAATGCGACGAACCTGTGCGTTGACAGATTCCTATGTGTGGCGGTATCTGTTCAAAAGTGATTTTATTAAAAATAATAATCTGCGATTTAATACAAATCTGATTGCACAGGAAGATACTTTGTTCGTGCTGGATGCAATTGCGTTGGCAAATAAAATTGTCACAGTGCAGGGGGTATATTATCACTATATGTTTAATGAAAACTCTGCACTGAATTCACGTGATGCAGTACATCATGCACGGGTTAAGCAGCAGTATCAAATCGGTAAAAAATACAGGCGGGATTTTGCAAGAAAGCATGGAATTATGATGTTGTGGCGAATGCGAAAGATTTTTAATCTGTTCAGATAATAAAACCAAGGGGGAAATATAATGCCGGCAATTTCAATTATTATACCAATTTATAATGTTGAAAAATTCCTGAGAAGATGTTTGGAAAGTGTGCAAAATCAGACTTTTCAAAACTGGGAGGCGATTTGTGTCAATGACGGCAGCCCAGATAACAGTGCCAAAATAGTAACAGAATTTGCAGAAAAAGATAAACGTTTTAAGTTGGTAAACAAGGAAAATGGCGGTCTGTCAGATGCCAGAAATGTTGGTATGCAACATGCAACAGGGGATTATATTCTGTATCTGGATAGTGATGATTTTATTCATCCACAAACACTGGCAATAACATATAACCTGGCACAACGTGATGGGACAGATATTGTCGCATTCACATATGACAGAATTTATCGACCACAGTTAATGGTGCGACACTTTTTGAAAATGGATACGGATAATGTTATTCCAAAACGTATTAACAAAAAGTATAACCTGGATAAAATCCCAACACTGATTACAGATGATGTATATGCGTATGCAACAGAACGCATGGTTAACGTGCCGCATGCAAAAAAAAGGTGGATGATTAAACACTGTCAGGTGTGGAAACATTTATATAAAAAATCACTGATACAGGATATCCCGTATATCAAAGGGATTTTATTTGAAGACTTTCCGTGGTGGAGTATGGTGATGCTGCGTAATCCACGGGTTACAATCACAAATTTGCCACTGTATTTCTATGTGCCAAATTTTGGTGGAATCGTACTGAGCGCAAAACAGCTGAAGATTATGAAAAGCTTGTGTGTGGGGTTGAAAGAAACCTTTAGGGTGTATCAAGAATGTGCAACACCGTATCAAATGAAAATGTGGTCCGAAAATTTCCAGTGGTATTTTATAGATAAAGCATTTGGCAAGATTAAATATCTGGATGGTGATGATGATGTGGCGGTGGCACGTGAATGCTGGTGCGAATTAGAACGGTGCGGGGTGCTGGACAGACCGCCGTATAGATGGGCCGCAAAACTGAGAAATGAAATCTGCAGGTTTATAAAAGAGTGTAAATATGAATAAGTAAAATCCCCCGTTTGGGGGATTCTTAGTTTTCAAATGATGATTTGTTTGGAAAACGTTCCTGTATAAAACGGGCATTGTTTTCCAATATTGTGTCATTTGTGTCCGCAGAATCATTTATGCAGAAGATTGGCGCATTCATTATCGCACGGCGGGCAGATGATGTGTCGGTGCAATATATCGGAGAGTTTTTTATCTGCAGCGCAAATATTGTGTTATAGATTGCGTCTGTAATTTTGTGACGTGTGAATTTGCGGGCACGTGAATGAATGAATTTTGCACGACCTTGGATTAAATCATACAGATTGAATATCCAACGTTGGACTTCGCTGTTTGTGCGGAATTTATTGTATATCTGGGAATCAATTTGGGGGGCAATTTTGGGATGGGTGCGACATTCAATCCATGATGATTTTATGTATGGGTCAACACCATGTGATGGGCGGTATTTATATACCTGATGACCAAAAACACGATCGATGAATTCTGCAGACAGAATCAGTGTCTGATAGTATTCGTCGACCCTGGATTTCCATTGCTGGATATTCTTGCTGCGCTCGGAATGATTGCTGTAGCGGACAAGGGCACGACCACGGCGATCAAAGAAAAAGTTGGGGCTTAACGGACGGTTGAAAAATAAATCGTCATTCATCAGTAAAAAGTGTTCTGATAACCCAGGAATATTTGGTATGCACATTTCAATTGCTGTGGCATTGAATGTTGGCAAGGCACCAGATGGAAATATCTGTTCGTGGGGAACAATCGTAATCTTGGGGTGGTTGGTATTCAGCCATTTGGGAATTTGACCAAAGCCAGTGATGATATAAATATGGTTTACCCAGGGAACAAATTGTTCAACACTGCGAAGTGAATAGCGCAATTCACCATTGTCGCGCCAACGTGCATCAATCGCTGCATCACGATAAACGGGTTTTTGACCCTTGATTATTTCCAGCCATTTATCTTTCTGGCTGCGCCAGTCCAGGTCGCCACCGTCAACCCATAAATAGACCAGGTCGATTTTCATGTCTTGATTCATATTTGTTATACCCCTGATTTTATAAAACGTTTTGGTATTTTTACAATTCGCTTGATGCCCAACATGCCGGGTTTGTCCCATGCGTATATCGGACGAAATATGCGTTGCATAATGCGGGCAATACGCAGCCAGTGTTCGCCATGTGCACGGCGATTTGTGACATCGTTTATTGTGCCGTTGCCACGACGACGCAGGTGGTTTACCCAGTCGGGACCACGGGATTCGGCCTTGGTAATCAGCATGTCCATGTCGACTGCACCAAAGTGCAACAGATATAAATTTGGATCAATGTGAAAATTATGACCGTGTATGCTGTGAAAGCCGCTGCCCCAGGAAACGGGCCGGTTTATAACAACCGGTTTCGTATACCGGGTCGATAACAGTGCATAGCTGCGCTGGGATAAAAAGGGCTTGGATGTGTCCAATGGGGCTTCGTGGGTCATGTGCTGGCCAATGTCCAGCCCAAGGCCAGATAATGTGGTCTTAATCCGTGTGGATGATAGATAGTCTGGTAAAGATGTGTTCAGGGCAGGGTCGATAATTAAAAATTCGTCGCAATCGCACCCAATCACAATGTCATAGCCATCATCAAATAAGCTTTTTGCCAGGTCAGATATTAAACTGATTCTGTACTTGTCGCCTGCGGCACGTGACATGTCGGTGTGGGGCAGTTTGGTTATGTGACTGTTGCCCGCATTTTCAGGAATTGTCTGGTCTGTGCCGTCCAGGTATATGTATAAATTTTCGGTGCCAAATTCACGTCCGTAGTATTCAATCCATCGAGATAGGAAGAATTCATCATTACGGGCCATAGTTATTGCTGCAATACGTTTTTTCATGGTTATATTCCCTGGGTAAAGAATTTATAAAAGGCGTATCGAATGTGCCTGAATAAGGTTATCAATGGATTTTTTGTTAATAATTTATCAACCAATTGGGAACCGTACTGACCACGGGCAGATTCCAATGTTATTTGACGTAACTGTGGCGATATGTGGTTCATGACATACAAAATCTGGCGACCAAAGGCCCCAAAGTGACGGGTAAAGGCGACCTTTTTCATAAAGGGCATGCCAATTTTGTATAAGTGCATTATGCGATTGTAAACACCACGGTTATATACAGAATACATGCAGCGCCATGGTAAATTGTGTGATTCAACCAGTTTTGTAAAGCCCAACTCGTAAACACGGGTAATGGTGCCTTTGCTGCGTTGTTTGGTGATGGTGGTCATGAAATTGTCGTACCAATCTGACATGAATACAGATGGACGCAGTCCGATAAACCACGATTGGATGTGGGCCTTGTGCTGATGCGGTTTGGAAACCATGCCAAATGCATCGACATTGTATTTTTCCATGGTTTCAAAATATGGCGCCAAATCATAGAAAGGACCGTATACAGAATCGTTTACCATGTATATAAAGTCGTATTCCCCATGACGGTCGCCAGATGAATACAGGCAGTATTTGTTCAGCTTTTTTAATTCTGAATCAGGGCAGTCGCTGTCCATAACCAGAACAATATCCCCAAATTTTGATAGTGATTGTACATAATATAACAGGGCAGAATCAATAATGCCGTTTGCATTATATCCTGCGAACAAAAATAAACGTTTTGTTTTCATGTTGTATAATGTATACGTTTTTATGGGAATTTGCAACTGTTTGATTTGTAACAAATAAAAACACCCCGTGGTGGGGTGCGGTTTGTTATTCTTCGACGTGTTTTTTTAACTTCTTGCGGGTGTTACTGTCCAGTTCACGTTTGCGAAGACGAATTGTGGCGGGGGTAATCTCGACCAGTTCGTCATCCAGGATATAGGATAGGGCCTCTTCCAAAGAAATGCGACGAGGTGGTGCCAAGAACAGTTTTTCATCGGCAGTTACCGAACGCATGTTGGTTAATTCTTTGCCCTTAATGGGGTTAACTTCCAGGTCGTTTTCTTTGCTGTGTTCGCCGATAATCATGCCTGAATAAACCTCGGTCTGGGGGTCGATGAATAATGTGCCACGTGGCTGCAGGTTAAACAAGGCATATGTGGCGGCTGTGCCTTTTTCCATAGATACCAAAACACCGGGGCGGTATTGCTGGATTGGGCCACGGTATGTGTCGTATTTATCAAAAACACGGTTCATGATGCCTGTGCCACGGGTGTCTGTGCGGAATTCTGATAAATATCCAATCAGACCACGTGATGGGGCAGAAAATACAATTCGGGTTTTGCCACCACCAGATGATTTCATTTCGGTAATTGTTGCCTTGCGCTTGGTCATCTTTTCAATAACAACACCAGAAAATTCGTCGTCTACGTCAATGACAACGTCTTCGATTGGTTCCAGGCGGTTGCCGTTTTCATCGGTGTGCATAACAACACGTGGGCGGGATACAGATAATTCAAAACCTTCACGACGCATGGTTTCAATTAATATCCCCAGTTGCAATTCGCCACGGCCTGATACTTCAAAGGCCTCGTTGTTTTCACTTTGTTCAACACGCAGTGCGATGTTGGTTTCGGCTTCTTTGAACAGGCGTTCGCCAATCATACGTGATGTTAACTTTTTCCCAGATTTACCGGCCAATGGGGATGTGTTTACAAAGAATGTCATCGTCAGGGTTGGCGGATCAATTGGCATCGCAGGAATTGGTTCGGTGACAGTTGGGTCACACAGTGTGTCGGCCACAGTTGCCTTGGAAAAACCGGCAACAACAACAATATCACCCGCAGATGCGGTTTCACGAGAAATCTTTTCAACACCACGATGTTCAATGATTTTTGTAATCTTGGCATTTTCAATAAACTCACCGTTGCGGTTTATTGCCTTGACCGATTGGCCAACACGCACAGTGCCAGATTCAATTTTTCCAGTTAAAATGCGGCCTACGTAGGGGTCAGCTTCCAATGTGGTGGCCAACATTTTGAATGGTGCGTCCAGTTGGCAACGTTCGCCATTGCAATCGGGCGCAGGTACGTGGTCAATAATTAACTGAAACAATGGGGTCAAGTCACGATGTTCGTCGCCCAGGTCACGGACGGCCCAACCATCACGACCAACAGAGTATAAATATGGAAAATCCAGTTGGGAATCTGTGGCACCCAATTTATCAAACAGGTCAAATGTTTCGGTTAAGACTTCGTCTGGGCGGGCATCGGCACGGTCGACCTTGTTAATGCAAACAATTGGGCGCAGTCCCAGTTTTAAGGCCTTGGATAATACAAATTTGGTTTGGGGCAGGGGACCTTCGGCACTGTCAACCAATAATACAACACCGTCAACCATCGATAAAATACGTTCAACTTCGCCACCAAAGTCTGCGTGGCCAGGTGTGTCAACAATGTTTATCTTGTATTCACCCCACTGAATGGATGTGGGTTTCGCTGAAATGGTGATGCCACGTTCACGTTCAATGTCGCCACTGTCCATGACACGTTCGTCAACACGTTCGTGTTCACGAAATGTGCCGGCCTGTTTTAACATGTTGTCAACCAATGTTGTTTTGCCATGGTCAACGTGTGCAATAATTGCAATGTTGCGAATTTTCATATCGTTTGCCCCGCTGTTATTTTGTTAATCGGGTACAGGGTATAACTAAAATTATGAATTTTCAACCTGATATGTATATTTTTTTTGTAAAAAAGTTGACTTTTGTATAAATTTGTCTATATTGTATTTGTAGAAATAAAAAGGCACAATTAAAATGAAAAAAGAATATACCGAAGCAGAAATCTATGAGGCAATAAAGTCAGGATTTTCAAATCTTAATTTCTTGGTACGCAAAGATTTAAAAAAACGCTGGCGGGGATTGGAAGTGTCCCAGAAATATAATGCTGGTCGCAGTTTGGTCGTTATGAGAGATGTTGCAAAAAATCCTGAAAACTATTTTTCACGCGCAAAAACACAAGAGGCGTGGGTTGGACGTGCAGAAAAGTATATGTTTGAACATGATTGGGATAGTACTGAGATGGCGTACTATATCGTGCCAAGTCCACAAAATATCGTTATGGGAAATGTTTCAAACGCAATGCGTGGAAATCTGTACGGTGAATATGCGCGCTTTTGCGATGATGTTCAACAGTGGGAATATGATAGAACGTCACCAAAGGGGGCATATCGCTGTCTGGCCGAGGTGTCTGCAGAAAAAATTGTGGGAAATGCCAAGGAATATAAAAAACAGGTGGATGTAGAATTGGCAAATCCGGTAAAGAAATATGTTCGCAATCTTATAAAACAATATGTACGTTAAAAAAAAGCGCCCAAACGGGCGCTTTTTTATGATTGTCTGTTCAAATATGCAATCGCATCCATGCCGGCCGTGCAGCCCGTGCCAACAGCAGTTGCAATTTGCATCTTGATATTACTGTGGACGTCGCCGGCAACAAAAATTCCAGCGGGCAGGGCGGCAGGTGACAGGCGACCCAATGCATCACGTGCAATATCTTCGGATAAATAATCTGTGTTGGCTTCGTGGCCAATGGCAACAAATACACCGTCAACCGTCATTTCTGCACCGTCTGTGGTGGTGACAATTAACTCGCCATCTGTTGAATCTGGTTTTTCTGCAATTTTAACCAGGTCTGTGTTAAACAGGCATTCAATGTTGTCACGTTCGGAAACACGTTGACGCAGGATTGCTTCGGCACGGGTGAATTCTGATTTGCGATATACGATTTTTACCGTTTTTGCCAAGTCTGCTAAATACAGGGCATCGTTCAATGCGCTGTTGCCGCCACCAAGCACAATTACGGATTTTCCACTGAAGAAAAATCCATCGCATGTGGCGCAATATGATACACCACGACCCATTAATTCACGGGCACCGTCAATTTCCAGTTTTCGTGGTGATGCACCTGTTGCAATAATAACACATTTGCCAGTATATTCAGTACCATTGTCGCAACTTATTATAAAACCGTTTGACGCATCCCCAGAAATCTTGGTTGCAGATGTAAATTCTACAGTCGCACCAAAGTGTTCGCACTGATTCTTCATAAACTGTGCCAGGTCATAACCACTGCCCGACCAGCCAGGATAATTTTCCAAAACTGCAATACCAGCCATCTGGCCACCCAGACGATCGCCACCCAAGACCAATGTTTTCTTGTTCGCACGGGCCGCATATAATGCAGCAGTTAAACCAGCGGGACCAGAACCCAATATTATTATGTCATACATTTATATTACCTTTCCCTGTTTCTGTGGCACAGCATAACACACAAAAATATATATATGCAAATGAAATAATTCAATATAAACAGGTTGCATGTCAGATGAATTAAAGTTATAATAATCGGTGTTATGATTATGAATTTTCTGTTTTTTAGTTCCTGGTCATCCCCGTTGGGGGTATAATTTGTTATCTAATTTTCTTTACATTAAAATAAAGCATATGTACTATACACAAATATAAATCAAGGGGTATCTATTATGTTGGATATGAAATTTATTCGTGAAAACCCACAGGTTGTAAAAAAGGCCTGTGAATTAAAAGGAATGACAGATTACACAGATGAAATTTTGGCACTGGATGTGCGGGTGCGGGAACTGAAAACAGTTACGCAATCAAAAACGGCAGAAAAAAATAAAATTACACGTGAAATACCAACTGCGGTTGATAAGGCACCATTGATTGCACGCAGCAAAGAAATTGCAGCAGAAATTGCAAATGATTTGGCAGAACTGGCCCAAAAAGAAGAAAAATTGGCAGATTTGCTGCATCGGGTTCCGCAAATCCCAGATCAAAATGCACCAGTCGGTAAAGATGATGCAGATAATGTCGAGGTGCGTCGTGTGGGAAATGTGCGGGAATTTGATTTTACACCACGGGCACAGTGGGATTTGCTGGAAATGAATGGTTGGTGGAAACCTGAAAAAATTGCTGGAATTTGTGGTACACGTACATATGCGTTGTTCGGTGAAGCTGCAGAACTGGAACTGGCCATTCAGACGTACGTTATTCAGAAACTAATCAGCAAGGGGTTTGTGTTCGTAAACTGTCCGTCAATTACAAAACCACAGACGATTTTTAATGCAGGACACTTTATGGGGGCAGATTTGGCCGTGATGAATAATGATGTGTTTATGCTGACTGATACTGACAGGTGTCTGGCAGGGACAGCAGAAATTGTGTTAAATTCACTGCATGCTGATGAAGTCTTGAACGAAAAAGATTTGCCAATTAAATATGCAGGATATTCGCCGTGTTTTAGAAAAGAAGCAGGTGCCGCAGGTCGTGATACCCGTGGAATCGTGCGTATACATCAATTTAACAAGGTCGAACAATATGTGTATTGTACACCAGAACAGTCTGATGAAATGCATGAACATTTGCTGAACAATCTGTGCGAGGTTATGCAGGATTTAGAGTTGCCGTATCGTGTGGTGGCGGCCTGTACGGGCGACATGGGATTTAACAAGGTTAAAATGCATGATGTCGAAGCATGGTTCCCCAGTGAAAATACATATCGTGAATTGGGGTCGTGTTCGTCAATTGGACAATTTCAGGCCCGCAGAACAAATACCAGATATCGTGCAACAGATGGTTCGATGCAGTTCTGTGCGACATTAAATAATACAGGGATTGCTTTGCCACGTGCGATTGTGCCAGTAATTGAAAATCATCAAAATTCAGATGGGTCGGTAAATATTCCAAAAAAACTGCAACCACTGATGGGGGGGCGGACAAAAATTGGTGGAAAACATTAAGTAAAATGCCCAAATGGGCATTTTATTATTTTTTGCCAAAATGCTTTCTTAATGTATCGTATGCGGCAGAAATGCGGGCAAATTCAGCCGCAGCATTTTCTTTGTTGGTGGCGGTGTCGGGGTGGTGCTGTTTCGCCAGGGCACGATATTTTATGCCGACATCACGCCATGTGGCATTAACCCCCAGTCCCAATGTCCGCAGGGCAGATGTTATGGTTGTTGGTGTTTTGGGCTTGGGCGGTATGCGGTCAAATTTATCACGGCCAGTTAAAAAGTCGTTTATGAATTTGACATAGTCATCATGATTAATGTGCGAGGTGGTATCTCGGTTCTTTAGTGGTGTGCCAAATACGGACGATTCCCAATCGTCTTCGATTTCGTCGTCGGTCATATTGGCATAAAAATTCCAATTCTTGTTGTATTCGGCGGCATGTTCGGTGCAGAACATCCAATATTCTTTTAATGTGTGGTCTTTTGGGGCACGACAAGTGCCGGCCTTGGTGCAGCCAGGGTGATCGCAGCGTTTTATCATTTATAAGAATCCTTGTTTGTTGCCATTGGGTGATGTAATACCGTTTCGTGCAGTTTTTCAGGCATTACATGTGTGTAAATTTGGGTGGTGGATATGTCTTCGTGCCCCAGCATTGTTTGAATCGCACGCAGGTTTGCACCGCCCGCCAACAGGTGTGATGCAAACGAATGACGCAATACGTGGGGACTGACCCGGTCGGGGGATATGCCAGATAAGATGGCACATTTCTTTAATATCTTGAAAAAACCGTCACGGGTTATGTGGCCGGTTTTGCCACCAGATGGAAATACGTATTTCGATGCGTCGTCACCACGGATGGATAGCCATTTGTTTAATGCCGAAATGGCTGTGTCATGCATCGGGACCAGACGTTCTTTGGCGCCTTTGCCGTGAATTAATAATTTATCGCCCAATATGCTGGTCATAGGTAATTCGCACAGTTCTGATACACGCAGGCCCGATGCGTACAGCAATTCAATCATTGCACGCAGTCGGGTTGAATTGCGGGTGTCGCCGGCGCTGGATATCAGCAGTTCTATTTCGTCAATTGATAAAAATTTGGGCAGGGTTCGGGCACGACGTGGTAATTCCAGGTTTGTGGTCGGGTTGGTTTGAATTTTGTGTTCCAACATTAAAAATTTATAAAAACCACGAAGAGCAGAGGCCTTGCGAGAGATAGAGGTTGCTTTGTCTGGCAGAGATGATAAATACTGTTGAATCGATGTGCCATCTGCAGCCATCAGTCCGCCAGGAATTGATGCGTCCGCCAGGCGCAGGTCGGATTCATAACTGGCCAGAGTTTTGGGGCTGCGACCATGTTCGGCCGCCAATGATTCAAGAAATATGTCAATATAATTCATGGATATACTACAATCTCTGTCATGTGTGATACGGGTGAAAATGATATTATCATCAATGTTATCAGGACGATAACAATCAACCATATTAAAATGCGAATGAATTTGCGGTTGTGATGTTTCTTTTTTGGCATAGCGGTTGTCCCCCAAAATATCTAGATTGTGTCAAAACTGGTTATAAATATGCCCGAACCCGCAATAATAATCAGCGGTGGGGCAATGATTGATAATATCGGTGGCAGGGTCCCGGTCGAACCCAATGCATTAAACATGTTTATCAGAAAATACACTGCAAAACAGGTGATAATCCCAAGACTGAATTTTATGCCAAAACTGTAATTGCGACGTTGCTTGGTCTGGGAAAAGGCAACACCCAATGTCGCCATGGAAATCATCGTTAATGGCAGAAACAATAATGTCCACAACTGTACACGATGGCCACGTACAGGGGCGCCAATCGATTCCATGCGGTGTATAAATTCAGGTAATTGCCAAAATGATATCTGGTCGGGTTGCAAATATCTGTCCAATACTGTGCGTGGGGTCAGCATCGTTTCATGTGACCAGTTGGTTTGTGTTATTGTGCCATCAGATTCCCAAATTGTCGCATTGTTGGCAGACAGCCCTGTGTCAGACAGGGTAATTGTGTCTGCAGTTATACGGCTGGTTAAAATAAATGACGGGTTTTGGGTATACACAGTTGCGTGTTCAAAAATTAATATGTCGCCGGCTTTGTGCATGTTCTTGGCATTCATGGTGATGTAGCCGGTGTTAGATTCTTCACGCAGCCAAATTGTGTTATCAATTAACTGCAGGTGGTCGGGTGTTATGTTTTCAGAACTGATTTTGACCGAATATGGATTAATGACCGTGGTCGCAAAAACACCAATCAAAAACGCACCAATTAAAAATGGACGGGCAGACTGATATGGCGACATGCCAGCACTGGATACAATAATACTTTCGCTGGATTTGGTTAGGTTATAGGCGGTAAACAATGTGCCCATAAATACCGCCAGTGGTAAAAACATTGGCACGTATTCCAATAGACGTACCCATGATTCGTACAGGGCCGCGACAGCGGTCGGATTTGATGGTAAACGTTCGACAAATGTTACTGCAAATATTATTCCGCATACGACCAGCATGACCAGCCCGACCCCAGAAAAAAATCGGCATAACAAAAATTTGGTTAAGATATTTATCCTGAACATAGTTATGTATAGTATACAGTGTTAATTTCATAATTGCAAAATTAAAATGATTGCGTATAATTTGTCGGATTATTAAATAATAGGATTAAAAATGGAAAAAAAGCCAATTTCACGCGCAGGATTTGATAATTTGCAAAAAGAACTGAAGGATTTGAAGGAAGTTCAAAGACCAGAAATCTTGAAAACTGTACAATGGGCCAGATCGCTGGGGGATTTGTCAGAAAATGCAGACTATAGCGCTGCAAAAGAGCAACAAAGAAAAATTGATAACAGAATTAGATTTATCGAAGATTTAATTCAAAATGCAAATGTGATTGATGTAGACAGCTTAAGCGGGAATCGGGTTGTGTTCGGTGCACGGGTCGTCGCAGAAGATGAAGATGGAAATAAAATGCAGTGCAGAATTCTGTCGGATATTGAATCTGATGGACGTACGGTTATTTCATGCACTTCGCCGGTGGGACGTGCCATGATTGGTAGATGTGTTGGCGATACCTGCATAGTTAAGCTGCCGGGGGGTGAAAAAGAATATGAAATCTTGGAAGTGAAATTCAAAGAATAGGAATTTGTATGTCTGTACGTGTTTTGCCAGATTTTCTGATTAATCAAATCGCAGCAGGTGAAGTGGTCGAAAGACCCGCCAGTGTAGTTAAGGAGTTGGTGGAAAATGCACTGGATGCGGGGGCAGACCAAATTATGATTGATGTGATTGATGGGGGTCGTACCCAGATTACAATCACAGATAATGGCTCGGGGATGAGTCGTGATGACTTGGCACGGGCAATTAAACGGCATGCGACATCAAAATTGCCTGATGATGACTTGTTAAATATTAACTTTATGGGATTTCGTGGTGAAGCATTGCCATCAATAGCATCTGTGTCAGATATGACAATTGATACCTGTAATGGTATGGATGAAAATGGTTGGAAAATAAATGCCACAACCGGGGAAATTATGCCGTCTGATTGGGAGGCAGGTACCAGAATTCGTGTGCAAAATTTGTTCGCAAAAACACCGGCACGGTTGAAATTCTTGCGGGGGGACAGGGCGGAAATGATGTCTGTGCTGGATGTTGTAAAGCGGTTGGCAATGGCACGGGCAGATGTTGGGTTTGTGCTGAATAATAAGTGGCGATTTCAAAAAGACGAAGATTTAATGGACAGAATTGTCGCAGTTATGGGCGATGATGTGCAGGGGCGAATGTTGGAAATTGATGCTGTGTCCAGCAGTTCAAATATGAAACTGACAGGATTTATCTCAGAACCAACATTGCGGCGGGCATCCAGTGTGGATCAGTTCTTGTTCGTAAATGGGCGGCCGGTTAAAGACAAGGTTCTGGTTGGAGCATTGCGGGCGGCATATATGGATGTAATGCATGCGCGTGAATTTCCGCTGTGTGCACTGTACCTGACGTTGCCAACAAATGCAGTGGATGTTAATGTGTCGCCAGCCAAGACAGATGTACATTTCTTGGAACCAAATCATGTGCGAGCATTTATTGTCAAGACACTGCGTAACAGATTGTCACAGACGTTGATGTCGCCAGGTGTGCCGTCACAGCCGATTGCCAATTCTGGAAATAATTTCGCACGTCAATCTGGTTATGGTGGCGCATCAAATTTTCGTATGGAAAACAGGACGGCACCTGTAAAGTTCGACTTTGGTATAAAAAGCGATTTGAATGCTGTGCGGGATGTGTTGTTCCCGTTTATGCCAAATGATAATAGCCGCAATGCAGACACACAAAAGTCTGTGATTGATGATACGGTGGTTATTGATTTACCGCTGGGGCGGGTTGTGGGTCAGGTCGGTAACAAGTATATCGTTGCACAAAAAGACGATAATATGGTAATCGTTGACCAGCATGCGGCGCATGAACGGATTACGTATGAAAAGCTGAGAAATAATAAAATGAAAACGCAGCCGCTGTTGACACCAATTGTCGTAAATATGCGTATCGAAGAAGTACAGGCAATTGTGTCAATCGCAGATGATTTGCGTAAATCAGGCCTGGTGGTGGATGCGTTCGGAGATGGGGCAATCGCAATATTTGAAAAACCAGCCGATTGGGATTTGGACTGGCAAAATCTGTTGCAGGCAGTTGCAGACGAGGTTCGGGTTAATGGACACTCGTCACAATTAAATGAAAAATTACACCTGAAGTTGGCAAACTATGCGTGCCATCATTCCGTTCGGGCAGGACAAAAGCTGGACATGCTGCAGATGGATATGCTGTTGCGGGATATCGAACAGACAGAACGGGGTGGGCAATGTAATCATGGCCGACCGGTCTATAAATTTATTCCGATGACGGAAATCGATACCTGGTTCGAAAGATTATAGGGTGTTTATTTTCTCTTTACTTTATTGGGTTTATTTACTAATGTTTGGGTATTAAAGTAAGGAGAATTACAATGGAACAGACAGCAGAAGTTGTTAATGTGGTGGCACAAAATGTGCAGCCCCCCCAGCAAAATGGTGTTTGGGGAATGGTTTTGTATATTGTGGCTGTGTTCGCAATTATTTACCTGTTTATGGTCAGACCAAATAAAAAACGTATGGCAGAATATCAAAAAATGCTGGATTCGTTACAGGTCGGTAATCGTGTCATGGCAGCAGGTATATATGGAACAATTAAAAAAATTAACGAAAAAACACTGGAAGTGGAAATTGCAAAGGGCGTTGTTATCGAAGTTAATAAGAACGCAGTGGCAATTGCAGAGTAAAGGTAAAAGGTTGGGTTATGTTTAAAAAACTGGCGATTGTATTTGTGTCGGTATTTTGTGTAATGTTGGCGGTTCCAACAATTGCACCGAATTTATCAAAGTATTTTCCATCATGGATTGAACCAGTACCATTGGGACTGGACTTGAAAGGTGGGGCGCAGCTGCTGTTAGAGGTTGATACGGCAACGATGCTGAAGGAAAAGTCAGAGCAACTGTATGAAGAAACACGCAGTGCGTTGATTGACAGAAATAAAGGGGTTATTCGCTTCTCGAATCTGAGAAATCACGACGGGGTGGTGTCTTTGGTGGTCAGAAATGAAGACGAGGTGTCTGATGCCAAGGGAAGATTAAAAAGTGCGTTCGGTGGTACTGTTGATATTACATCAGACGGAAAAACAATCGAATTAAAGTATTCTGATAAACAAAAAGAAGAAATGGTGCAGGATGCGCTGGCACGCAGTATCGAAATTGTGCGCCGTCGTATCGATGCGCTGGGGACAAAAGATCCTTCGATTCAAAGCCAGGGTGGAAAGTATATCTTGATACAGTTGCCAGGAGTGGATAATCCGGAAAGAATCAAAGAACTGATTGGGCAGACTGCAAAAATGACATTCCATTTGGTTAATGAAACGGTTTCGCCAGAACAGATGGCATCTGGACGGGCACCAAATGGAACAGAATTTTTGCCATATATGGATATGCCGGGGCAAATGGTGCCAGTGTATTCACGTGTTGAAGTGTCTGGGGATTCATTGAAAGATTCTCAGGCGGATTTTGATCAGAATAATATGCCTGTTGTGACGACAGTATTTGATGCGTCTGGGGCACGTAAGTTTGCAAAATTAACCACGGAACATGTTAATGAACGGTTCGCAATTGTATTGGATGGCAAGGTTCTGTCGGCACCGGTTATTCGGGAACCAATCCCAGGTGGTCGTGGACAGATTTCAGGTGGTTTTTCGCTGCAGGGGGCAAAGGATTTGGCTGTTCTGTTACGCAGTGGGGCATTGCCAGCACCGTTGCAAGTTATAGAAGAACGTACGGTTGGGGCCGGACTGGGCGCCGATACCATTGAACAGGGTAAGATTGGAGCAATTGCCGGTGTTATCTTTATATTTATATTCTTGTTCATTGTGTATCGTGGATTTGGTGTAATCGCAGGTATTTCGCTGATGGTTAATTTGGGCATGATTATTGGATTAACTGCGTTGTTTGGGGCAACACTGACATTGCCGGGGATTGCAGGTATTGTACTGACACTGGGGATGGCGGTGGATGCAAACGTGTTGCCGTTTGAGCGTGTTCGTGACGAAGTGCGCAGTGGTGTGCCAACATTGCGTGCGGTTAATCTGGGATTTGACAGGGCAATGAAAACTGTGCTGGATGGAAATTTAACAACGTTGATTTGTGCGCTGGTGTTGTTCCAGTTCGGGGCAGGTCCAATTCGTGGATTTGCGGTTACACTGTCAATCGGTATTCTGACAACGTTGTTTACATGTGTGTGGTTGACACGTTTGTTGGTTGACTGGTACATGAACGGGAAAAACAAGAAAATTGGATTTATTGGTGGTAATAAAAAATAATGCAAAAAGGGGATTGTTATGAAACTGCATTTTATGAAATATCGTAAGCTGGCATATGTTATATCGGGGGCATTGGTGTTGCTGTCGGTGGTGTCACTGCTGTTTCGTGGATTGAATTATGGAATTGACTTTTCTGGCGGTATATCGATGGAGGTCAAGCCAATTGTCGAAGGGTATAATGTCGAAAAAATGCGTGTGGCATTGCAAGATTTTAGCCCGGAACTGCAGGAAGTTGATGGTAATGCAATTCTGATACGGTTGGGGTTGCCAAAGGGGGCAACTGATACAGAGCAAAATGAACGGGTGGCACAAATAAAAAATATTCTGGGTGATAATGTTCAGTACGAACAAATTCAAGTTGTGGGACCAAAAATTGGTGGCGAACTGGTTCAGGGTGGTATCTTGGCCATCTTGTTTGCGTTCGTTATGATGGCAATCTATGTATGGATTCGATACAAAGGTGGATATGCAATTGGGGCATTTTGTTCTTTGTTCTTGGACTTTGTGTTGATGTTTGGTTTCTTTTCGTTGACAGGACTGGAGTTTAATCAGACAGCAATTGCGGTTATTCTGACCGGAATTGGGTATTCGATTAATGATAAAATTGTTAACTATGACCGAATTGATGAAAATGTAAAAAAATACCATAAAATGCCAATGACAGACCTGATTGATATGTCGGTGAATGAAATGCTGCGTCGTACAATGTTGACCAGTGTGTCAACCCTGTTGGCAATGGTTGGGTTGTTGTTGTTCGGGGGCCAGGTATTGCGTGACTTTGCAATCGCAATGATATTCAGTGTCATAATGGGAACGTTTACCAGTATCTATATTTCAAATATGATATTGTATAACTTTAATCTGCGTGATGCAGACGAAAAATAATGGTTTGTGACCGCAACCAGGGGGAGGAAAAGAGAACAATGGGAATAAAAAAACTGATTGTTTTGGGGATGCTTGTCCTGGGGGCGGTGATGCCGTGTTGGGCAGATGGCTTGTTCTTTGAAGATGAACCTGTGCAAGATGGTTTGCCTGTGTTTGATATGTCCGATACATTTGCAGAAATATATCAAAAGTTGGATGATGTAAACTGGGCAGGAAAAAATTTGAATGTCGCAATTGAAAGCTTGGAAGGGTTAAATAAGTCTGCGCATATCGCCGCCACAGATGAACGAGTGGTTCTGGTTTGGGATGACAGTATTATTGCAAACTATCCACGGCCAGAAAAAAATGATTGGTATGGATTTGGTGAAATCACAACTGCATTGATACTGAAAATGCGTGCAAATGACCCTTATTTGCGAAAAATGAGCGAAAGTGAAATCTATCAGGCAGTGGTGGATACTTTGGTGCGGGGGGTGGATGAAAATGGGCGATATATTTTCTCGAAGGCGGCAGAAATTGCAGAAGATGGCAGAATTTTGACCAGTGTTGGACTGGAAGGAATGCGGGATGAACGGGGAAACTTTCGTGTGACAGGGGTCTATAAAGGGGCGCCTGCAGATAATGCTGGAATTCGGGCAGATGATTTAATAGTGCAGATAAATGGGGCGGATGTCCGTCAGATGACAGATGCGCAGTTGGCAGCAGTGATGAGTGGATTTAATTCAGGTACAGCGAAAATTAAGCTGCTGACCCCAATGGGGGAACGTGATGTGGTGTTGCGTCGGGCGACAATTGTGCTGGCCGATGCAGATGTTATTGTCCGAGATGATAAGTCGGGCGGGGTTTTGGAAATTGTTGTGCATCGGGTGTCTGATGGGGCCGTGCAGATTATAAACGAAGCATTGGCACGTTATCCTGATGTGGCGGGGGTTATTTTTGATTTGCGGGCGGCAACTGGTGATGATGAACGGGCCGCAGCAAAAATGGGCGGAATGTTTGTTGGGGCTGTGCCGGTTATGCGTATCGTTGAAACTGCACGGGATGAAGTAGAGGTTGTTCCCGGTGGTGATGCAGCGACTGATGTACCAATGGTGGTGCTGATGTCAAACCAAACACGGGGGACAGCAGAGGCGCTGGTTGCGGCAATGTATGAAAATGGACGTGGGGTACTGGTTGGAACACCAACAGCAGGCAGTGCCAGAATTGCAACAACAATCGATCTGAATAATGGTGGTGCGTTGGAATTGCTGAACAAGTCTGTTAAAACGGGACAGGGAAATGTTATTGATGGGCGGGGATTGTTCCCAGTTGTGTGTCTGTCAAATATCAGAACAAATCAACAGCAAAATGCGTTTTTCTTGAACGTGATAAATAATGAGTTTAATTTTCAGGACTTTAATAAAAATCCAAATGTCAATGCAGATGATATCAGACGTGGATGTCCAGTTATTACCAGCGGGGCAGATGAAGATATGCTGGCAATGGCGGTGGCGATGCAAATACTGACCGATAAGAAAATTTATAACAGGTTGGTTGCTGAATAATTTATCACAGGGGGTGTGGATATGTTTTTAACAAAAGATAATCAGATTAAATGGAAAAAAATTGGACTGGGGGCACTGATTACAGCGGGATTAATTCTGGGGGGGATTTTCTGGTTTGACAAGCCCGTGTTTAATTTCTTGCGTCAGGGAGATGCCAGAATTTGGTATTGGTTCGATAAAATTTTTTCAGCACAGGTGTGGATTTTTGCAGCACTGGGGGCGGCGGTTGTTTTTTGTGTAAAAAAATGTGTAAAAACAGATTGCAGTTTCTTGAAGTGCAGAAAAAGTGTTAACCTGAGTGTGTTTTTAAGGGATTTTTTTGAAAAAACAAAGACAAGCAATGCGTTTTTGATACTTTACAGTGTTTTTGTGACTGGGGTGGTGGTCAAGGTGATGAAAATCTTAATCGGACGTGGCAGACCAATTTTTTATGAGGCGCTGGGGATGACGGGGTTTGTTCCGTTTTCAACAGAATGGGCATTTAATTCAATGCCATCTGGACATGCGGCAGTCAGTTTCGCAGGGTTGGTTATGATTGGAATGTTGGCACCACGATTCAAACCGTTAACATGGACACTGGCAATCTTGATCGGTCTGTCACGTGTTGCGTATGGGGCGCACTGGCCAACAGATGTTATATTTGGTGCATTTATCGGTATGGTTGTTGCAGATATTATCAAAGGTAAATTAAGCAGGTCATGATAGGTCCCCGTCAGGGGATTTTTTTTGGTATTTTTCATAAAATGCATTATCCTGGTTGTGAATCCACGGGGATGTGGATTTGGGTCGTAAGAAAGCCCATGTACAAGCAGTATGAACTGGTTCATGCTGATATCCGCACATAAGAATGATGCGAATGCGTCTTTTTTTATGTGATGCCCGACATCCTCTACGTTTATGTCGGGGTGCCACCGGCTGTACAACAGGGGAGCCCCGAAGGCCGGTGGGGGCATTCTTGTACTTGATTTTTCTTAACACCCCGACCGCCGATTTATGGCGGTTTTTATATGTCTTGGAATGAGATAAAAAATAAAAATATTCGATGGCACTGTTTGTTTTTTTGTGAATTTTATGATAAAATGCGTGTGTTATGGCAGGGAAATCTAAATTTTTACCAAAAAGTTTGGCGGAATCATTGCGTTGGTTGGTGGCACGGGTCTGGGGGGCTGTGGTTTGCGTGCTGGGGGGCTGGGCGGTGCTGACGTTGGTGTTTTTTGACCCGTATTTGACAGGGTTTGGGGTCGCCAGTTCGTTTGGACAACATTCGGCCATGGGATATGTGATTGGAATGCTGAAATATGCAGTTGGTTGGTGCCCGGCAATGTTTGTGTTGCTGTATGTCGTGCGTTGGGGATTTGTCAAGGCAATTGGTTTGGTGTCAGATGATGGACCTGAATACAATTTGCTGCGTGGGTTTATTGCGGTCTGTTTGGGGGCAATTGGATTTGGGATGATATCAACGCGATATGCGTTTGGTGGAATGTTTGGCGCAATTGCCAGTGCGGATTTAAGTGTGTTGTTGGGGGATTTGGCAGTGGTTGTTGGTATTGCCTGTATGATGGTTTTTTGGGTTATGGGGGCAATGCTGTTGCATATAAAATGGGCGCATGTCCGGGGGGCATGGCGGGTGTTTGTGCGATGTCTGCGATGGGTGGGGTCGGCATTTCACCTGGTGCGGGCAGATGCCAATTGTTCGTGCCCAATGCTGGCAGATAGTGCCGGTAATGATGATTCTGTGGCGGAATCAAAAACAGAAAATGTTCAGGAAACAAACGATGTGCCACAGAAAAAACGTCGCAGTTTGCTGGGGCGTAAACAGGAAAAAAAGTCCGCAGCAGTCGCAGCCACACCACAGGTTGTGCCACGCCAAGTCAGGGCAGATTCTGTCTATAGATTGCCCAGTCCGGCACTGTTGGAACGGTCAAACTTTACAAATTATTCCGTGACACCAGAATTAAAGCAAAATGCACGGGCAATCGAAATACACTTTGCAGAATATGGCGTGTTCGGTAAAGTCGTTGGTATCAAACCAGGACCGGTGGTGACACTGTATGAATTTGAACCAGACCCAGGACAAAGAATCGCAGATATCAGTAAAACAGCCAAAGATATGACACGTGCAATGGCGGTGGAAAATTTCCGTATCGCACTGATGCCAAAGTCAAATTATCTGGGTGTGGAAATGGCAAATATCAAGCGTCAGGTCGTGCGATATCGGGGACTGATGGAAGAAGATATGTTCGTGAATTCGAAATATAAAATTCCACTGGCACTGGGGGTTGATATCGGTGGGCATCCAATGTATTTTGACCTGGCGAAAATGCCACATATGATGATTGCAGGGCGTACGGGGTCTGGTAAGTCTGTGTTCGTGCAATCTATTATCACGTCAATCGTTTATCATTTTACACCAGATAAATGTAAACTGATGATTATTGACCCAAAAGGGGTGGACTTTGGATTCTGGGATGATATCCCACACCTGATTACACCAATCGTTAAACTGGAACCTCAGCCGGCAATTAATGCGCTGAAATGGGCCGTGCGGGAAATGGAAGAACGTTATAAACGGTTGGGACAATTAAATGCACGTAATATCGAAAGCTATAACGAAATTGTCACAGAAAAACGCAATAATGGTGAAATCTTGACTAAGCAGGTCGCTGTGGGGACGGACCCAGAGACAGGTGAACTGATGTTCGAAACCCAGCAGGTGGATTTGTCGGATATGCCATACCTGGTTATCGTTATTGACGAGGTGGCTGACCTGATGGCGGTTGCACGCAAGGAAGTAGAACTGTGTGTGCAACGTATCGCACAAAAGGCACGTGCAGCAGGTATCCACTTAATCATGGCAACACAACGACCAGACGCAACAATTATCACAGGTGTTATCAAGGCAAACTTTCCAACACGTGTATCGTTCCAGGCCGCCAGCCGTATCGACAGTATGACATCCCTGGGGGCAGGTGGTGCAGAACAGTTGTTGGCCATGGGTGATATGTTGTTCAGCGAAGGTGGACATCCAGCAGTTCGTATACATGGTGCATTTATCAGTGATGATGAATTAACAAAAATTGGCAGTTTCCTGCGTTCACAAGGAGAACCAGAATATGCAGATGGTGTTACCGCCGGCGAAGACGATGTGTCTGATGGTGGGGCGGCGATACCAGGACTGCCCGGGGCAATCGGTGGTGGCAAAGGCGGTGACTTGTACGAACAGGCCAAAGAAATCGTCATTCGTGATAAAAAGCCAACGATTTCATATCTGCAACGCCGTTTGGGGGTTGGTTATAACAAAGCGGCCAGTTTGATAGAACGGATGGAACAAGACGGGATTTTATCTGCACCTGATGCAAAGAATAAACGCCAAATCCTGGTTTAAATTAAATCTAATGGCACATCTACGGGCGGGGGCGACATCTCATGTAGCGTTATGTACACTACGATGTCGCCCCCATCCCGTATCTGCGCCATTATCTTTAATTTAACGCACCTGATGGGCAGGGGCAACCGTATGCAGCATTATGTACACAGCGATGTCGCCCCCGTCCCGTATCTGCGCCATTATCTTTAATTTAATGTACCTGACGGGCAGGGGTATTTTTTTACTTTTATATGCTCTGTTTTTGTGATAAAATTATCTTAATAGAGAGAATATGAAAATATTTAAGCATATTTTTGCAATGCTGATTTGTGCCATGCCGTTTGTTGCATCGGCCCAGGTCGCAACCACTGCGGGTAACAATCTGACTGCGTGGAATGGTAATTCGGGTGCAACAAATAATAATAACTGGAATCAGATGATGAACAGCCGTACTATGGCGGTACAGAATGCGCCAACTGCGGATTTTGGAAACTGTAATTCGTTGATTTTGCGCTGTGCGCAGCCAAAGTGTTCGGGGTGTTCAACAATTGATATCGCACGTCCAATTGTTGCAGGGTGCGTTAACAGCAATGATGCATGTAAAAAATATGGTAATGATTTAATCGAATATATTTCTGCACAGTTGGTGTCAAATGCCAATGCCAAGGCGCAACAGCAACAGTTGGCTGCGCAGCAGGCCGCATCAGTCGCTGCACAACAGCAAAGTGCAATGCAAATGCAACAAATGCAGCAACAAATGGCCCAAATGCAACAACAAATGCAACAGCAAAATGAACAGCAGATTGCACAGATGCAGGCCGCACTGGATGAACAAAAACAACTGACCGCCGCCGCCATGCAAGAGGTTGCAGCCCAGCAACAACAAATGCAACAGGTTTCAACACCATCAGGAAATGGTGCGTTGACCGATGCCCAGGTTGCCGCTGCGCAGGCCGGTGTGTCTGCAGATGTTCTGGCACGTGAACAAATTGCAGGACAGATTATGTCTAAGATCGAAAGTGCCGAGGTCGCATTAAAAACACTGAATGCGACAATGCAAAATGCGTTTGTTTATGCCGGATGTGATACCCGTGGAAATAACTGTTCGGGGCCAAAACGTGTCAAAACATTTAAACAAAAGGCAATGGCGTTCTTTGAACCATATGATGCAATCGTAGACGAGGCATACGAAGGACTGGAAATGGCATTGGCCGTTGGGGTGGATGTGTCGGATGTTATTATGATGTTAAGTGGTGCATGCAATCAATGGGGAAAATTCCTGTGTGTGGGCGAAGGAACAGAACATAAGCCAACAAAATATGATGATAAAAATTGTCAAAACGGTCGGTCAATAAAAGTGGGGTATGTAAAAGGCGGTATGGAGTGCACACCAAATATGGCGGTGCCGCCCCAGGATGATGCGCGCTGTACGTTGACCAGTTTAATTGGTAGTGATGGCGATAACGAAGATGTTTATCGTGAATGGTTGGACGAAAACTATGAAGGTGACCGGCTGGTGCGTGTGGGGTGTGCAACGTCTGCGTTGGATTCGATTTCAATATTTGGTCGCAGAAACAGTAAACGTGGAACGTCACTGGATTTGGATACGTTGGAAAGAATATTGTTACAGGATTCGCCGGAATATATCGGAAATAACAGATATATGCGGGGCAGTGCCGATCCATTTACAGAACGTATGAAATACTGTGCGTTAACACCAAATGGATATCAGATATTATTAAATGCCGTGCACAGTAAAAAATTGCCCAAGAAAATTTGTGTGGATAATAACACACTGACCAATAATTTTAAGTTTGGTGGACCTGTTGCCGCAAATGCATTCGGTGGAACAGGGTTGGACAGTTCGATTGTTTCGTCTGCATATGATAATAGAACATGTGATTCGTGGAAAACACTGGCACCACAGGGATGTGGAACAGAATGGGATGGAAAGAATGCACGTTGTGTTGTGACCGGGGATTGTAAATTTACAGGTGAAGCCATTGTGACAACTGCAGTATTGACCAAATTTAATGCAGATAATGCAAAGAAGGTGGCAGATTTAACTGCGGCAGCAAAGTGCACTGGTGCTGGGATATGGGTAAAATCTGGTCCAGGAATGTTTGGTGGAACCGTTTGTTATTGTGGTGATATGGTGATAAATATCGATAAGCAAGAATGCGAAAAAGATTATCAGACAAATAAATTAATAATAAAAGATAAATAATGGATTGTATTAAGAAGTTATATTTTGGATGTTGTTATTGTGTTCGCATATTATTGATTGCGGTGTGTTTTGCCATGCCGGCGGTGGCGGCGGATAACGGCTGTGATGACGAAGATAATGATATGATTGCCGCAGAATTGGCACTGTGTTCAACGCATGCGTATAATATCGGTGCACAGACAAATCCAACTGGGGCAGACCGTGATTTAATGCGGGATGTTATCGCAATGAAAACAACACTGATTACACAGCAAATGTACAAACAGTACGAAGAAATGGAATCTTTGTTGCGGCGGTTGAAAACACAACTGGAAAAGGCAGTGCTGACCACAGGATTGCAGGCCAAGGGGGCCGATGTGGGTGGTTCTTCGTCCGGTGGTGGTACGTCTTTTAAGTCGGATGACAGAAATATCTTTATGGCAGGGGTCAAGAATTGTAATAATGAGTTATTACCGACTGATGTGATGACTTGTTTAAACAGTAATATGAATACAATTTCAAATATGTCGGGAAATGGTAGCGAAGTTAATGCTGAGTTGGCAAAACAGTTGGCGAATGATTTTAGTTTGTTGAATTTAACAAGTGTTAGTGGAACCTCGTGTACAACAATATCTAAAACGAATAATAAAGACTGTTTGAAGGATAAGGAAATTCGAAAGAAAAAAGATTTTCAGGAGTGTTTTGATAATATGCGTGCATGTTTAAGAAGCAAGAGTTATGAATTGTCAAAACCGGCATCGCAACAAAACAGAAAATAATAATTTTTACACCCGCATTTGCGGGTGTTTTTTTATCCTTTTATATTATCACGGGTTGTGGTATAATTTACCAAAAGGAGTTTTGTATCATGAAAAAAATTGGATCTTTATTTGTTGGGGCGCTGGTCGCAATGGGCGCAGTTAATGCAGATGCCGCAACCAACTGGGGGACACGCGCAGGGTCCAGTGCAGACCTGACAGGGGCACCCGCAACACGTACACGGGAAAATGTTAACTATGAAAAATATAAAACACGTACGTTAACAAAAACATACGAGGCAAAAGATGCAGCAGATTTGTACTATGCAAAACCTGCAAATCGCAGCGCACTGTATAAACAATACCAGGGGGCAAATTCGTCCGCAGCAACCGCAACAAAAGTAACCACGCGTACAACACGGTCGGAAACGCTGGTTAATAAAATGAAACGCAAATATTATCTGGCACATCCGTTCTTTCAGCCGCTGGGCGGAAAATTTGGGTCGATTACGGATCTGTCGTATGGAACAAATTCGTATGATTTTAAGATAAATCAGACACTGCCAGTGTGGAATGAAAATGATGCAGAATATCAAAATGTCTTGGATGGTATCGGGGCAAAATGGGATGCAACTCGTATCGCAGTCAAAGAAGATTTCAGCTATGGTATCACAGATACAATCGCAGTGCTGGGGATGGCACAGTATGAAATGAATGAATTTAAATTCGAATGGGATGATGGATCGCCATCAGAAAAAATGGATGATAATAATCTGAATCTGTTTGGACTGGGGGCACAGTGGCGATTCGTCGATAACCCAAAATGGATTGGTATGGCATCGGCATATTTCCAGCATCAAAAAGATGTTTCAAATAATTTCTTGCTGGAATTAAAGGCGGGGTACAAGGTCGCACGTTCAACAATTTATGGTTTGGCACGTGGTTGGTATTTGGATCTGGATGCAAATTCATATGGTAATGGGATCAGTGGACACGGTGTCGATGGCAGTGCAGCACTGATGTATATCCCATATCAGGTCGGTGATACCAGTGCAATGTATGTCGAAGGTGGTATCGGTGTGTTCAGTGTGCTGAATGAAGACTGGACATTGAATGTAGAGGCAATCTTTGGAAATTATGACTGGCACAACCAGGGAAATATCAAGGCCGCAATCGGTTGGCAGCCAAATGATTGGTTCGCATTAAATCTGTACGCAAAAACGGTATTCGTGGACAGCGCAGATGGAAAAACACTGGATCTGTTTTGGATGGAACCGGGTATAAAAGCCCAGGCACCAGGCGGGACAGAATTTTATCTGGATCAACTGACAAAAATCGGAACAGTTGATTTGGATAACTATGCAGAAATGTCGGTGGGGCTGCAGGTTATATTCCAGTTCTGATGGAAAATATTGTAAATGTTCCCCCAGGGGTTGGGGGAACATTTTGTTTTTGTAATCGGTTATTTCAGGAGAGAGGCAATGCATAAAATTCTGGTGGCAATGTGTGTGTGTTTGGGGATGATGGCTGGTAATGTCGCAGCGGCAAATGATTTGGGACATGATACGTCTGACCCGCTGTTCTTGCAACAACAAGATGAAATTTTTACCCAATCTGCAATTACGTATTGGGATCATATCTTGCGGGTGGGGCAGTCTGTGTCGTATGGGATGAATAATCGATTCGCACTGGGGGCGAATGTGCATTATCAACATGACTTTAACGGCGATGAAGACGGTTTTTCCGCAATCGATGTTGGCGGTGTGTATCGGGTCGCAAATGCCAGTGATAATAATGCAAATATAATTTCTGATGTCTTGGTCGGGTTCAAGTTCGGCGGCAGTTCAGATGTGCGGACCCCGGATTATGCAGATTCTACGTACTATGTTGGTTTGCGATTCGGACGCCAATGGGCAGGGATGACACTGGCCGCAACGGTTAAATCAACGTGGGTGTTTGATGATGAACGCGGGGTCGCATTTTTGGACTTTTCGCCCGAGGCATACTTTCGTACCGCGCCAGATTGGCGGGTCGGAACAGGGCTGACCATACGCAAGGCAACACATAAAGATCCAATTTATCATACCGACTATGACCAAGAATGGTTGCACTTGAAACTGGTTCGGCAATATGGGCGCACCCAGTATATCGGGCATGTGGACTATGAATTCGAATCTGATGATGCACAGGTTGGGGCACGCATCAACATCCTGTTCTGAAAAATAAATTATAATAATTCATCTATGGGCGGGGGCGACAACTCATGTAGCGTTTGTACACTACGTTGTCGCCCCCATCCCATATCTAAATCATTCTAATTTATTTTACGCATCTGATGTGCTGTGTGCGGGTGTGGGCATCTTATGTAACGTTATGTACACTGCGATGCCCGATTTGGTTTTATCTAAATCATTCTAATTTATTTTACGCACCTGATGTGCTGTGTGTGGGAACGGGCAACTCATGTAACGTCTTGTACACATCGTTGTCGCCCCCATCTCGTATCTAAATCATTCTAATTTATTTCTTTTCGGATTGTATCTTTTCACGCAAACTGTCCCAGTATTCCAGACGTTTCTTGATTTCACGTTCAAAACCACGTTCAATGGGATAATAAAATTTTTGGCGACCCATTGATTCAGGAAAACAGTTTTGGCCAGAAAAGCCAGTGGCTGTGTCTGGGTCATAGATATAGCCCGCATTATAGCCCAGATTCTTCATCATTTTTGTTGGGGCATTTAATATATTCTTGGGGGGCATTAAACTGCCTGTTTCACGGGCGGCGGCATAGGCCGCCTTTTGTGCGCGATAGTTGCCAATACTTTTTGGGGCTGTTCCCAGGTATATAACCAGTTGGGTCAGCGCCAAATCCCCTTCGGGACTGCCCAATCTTTCGTATGCAGACCAGGCCGCAATTGCAATTTGCAGTGCGTTCGGGTCTGCCAGGCCAATATCTTCGACCGCAAATCGGGTCAGACGGCGAAATATGTACATGGGATCCTGGCCAGATGTCATCATGCGGGCCGTCCAATATAATGCCGCATCGGTATCACTGGCACGCAGTGATTTATGTACCGCAGATATTAAATTATAGTGTTCGTCCCCGGATTTGTCAGACAGTGGTGGGCGCCGCTGTACGGCAGAAACCAACGTATCGGGGGTTAATAGTTCTGAAAAATTTGCGTTAAATAAATATTCAACTGTGTTTAATAAAAATCGGGCATCGCCATCGGCCATCTGGGCCATGTGAATGCGGGCTGCATCGTCTAAAGGTAATTTTTTGCCCGTGAATTCTTCGGCACGTGTCATCAATGTTAATAAATCTTCGCTGGCCAGCGGTGACAGTACCCCAACGTGGCATCGTGATAGTAATGCGTTGTTCAAATTAAAACTGGGGTTTTCGGTTGTGGCGCCAATAAACACAACTGTCCCGTCTTCTAGATAAGGCAGCAGGGTGTCCTGTTGTGTTTTGTTAAAACGGTGAATTTCATCAATGAACAGCAAGGTGCCACGGCCAATATCACGATTCATGCGGGCCGCATCCATTGCCTTTTTAATGTCAGATGTGCCAGAAAATACCGCAGACATTGGTACAAAATCCATGTCAACACTGTTCGCCAGGGCACGTGCAATGGTCGTCTTGCCACAGCCGGGGGGACCCCATAAAATTAAATTCGATAATTTCTGATTGTCAACCATACGACGTACCAGACCGTTTTCACCCAATAATGTTGTTTGCCCAACAACATCGTCAATCGTATTTGGACGCATTAAATCGGCAAGTGGACGTGTCATGATTATTTACTTAACTTTTATTTGATGTTTATTTGTGGTATAATTATTCTATTAAATTATAAAGGATTTCGCAAGGTGGTAAATAAAAATTCTGATTTTACGTTGGCGGTGGCAAATCTGGCGGCGGCGGCAATAAATGCAAATCCAGAACTGACCATGGAAATGGCGGTGCAGCGGGCACGTGAAATACTGCGGGGAACATCAATCACACCCCAACAAATCGAAGATTCTGTGCAGCCAGATAAAATCCAATGTCTGGAAGATGGTACATGGCATGTTATGCTGCGTCGATATATAAAACGCAGATTTAATATGACCCCAGAACAATATCGGGCAAAATGGGGGTTGCCAGATGACTATCCCTTTGTGGCACCGGCATACGCACGCAAACGTTCGAAAATTGCAAAAAAGTCGGGATTGGGACGGAAATAAATCTTGTAAATAAAACGAGAAAAATATGAAAGTATTTGTTGATGTGCATGATAAGCGGTGGAACAAGGTTAATGTCGATTTCAAAAAAATCGCAAGTGTCGTTGCAGGGGCAAAATATAAAAATGCAGAAGTGTCAATTATTCTGACCGATGATTCAGAAATTCATCAGATAAATAAACAATATCGCAATGTTGATAAGCCAACAAATGTTCTGTCGTTTGAACTGGGGGATGATGTGTTGCTGGGGGATATTTATATATCATATGACACGGTTAAAAAAGAAGCACGTGAACAAGAAATTTCTTTTCATGACCATGTGGCCCATATGGTGGTGCATGGAATGCTGCATCTGATGGGGTATGACCATATCACAGATGATGAAGCACAAATTATGGAGTTCAAGGAAATAAAGGTGTTGCAAAAAATGGGAATAAATAATCCGTATGCAGATGATGTGTGTTGTGTAAATGGTGACTGTTGTCCGGGGGCACGATTTGTTGCGTGGAAAAATAAATTGAAAATTCGTGAAAATGGTCTGGTGCAATATTTGCTGTACGCACTGTTTGGTGCGGTTGCCAGTTTTGGTTTCGCACCATTTTATCAATGGTGGTGGACAATAATTGGTATTGGTGGGGCATATTGGCTGACCGTCAGAAATAATAATATCGGGGGATTTTGGAAATCGTTGGGACGGGTGGCACCATTTGGGGCAATGTATGCGATTGCTATGTTCTGGTGGACGTTGCATTCGATATATGTGGTGCCAGAACTGACCCAGCAATTTGCAATTTGGACCGTCCCAGGTGTCGTTGGGTTGGCAATCGCAGGTGTGTTAATTTTTTCATGGCCATTTGTTGCATTGGTCAGGTGCCAGGGTAGGGCGATTAAAAGAGTGGTTGTCTTTGCAACAGTTTGGACGTTGGTGCTGTGGGCACGGGAATGGATGTTCACAGGGTTCCCGTGGAATCCAATTGCAAATATAACAATGCAAATACCAATCGTGGCAAATTCAATGGCGCTGTGGGGTGCGTTGGGGCTGACGTTCGTTATCGTTGGTGGAACGGCTGCGGTGGTAGAATTTTGCAGAAAACCAAAACTGAAATCAACAGGTGCAATCTGCGCGGCATTTGTGGCGGTGATGATTGTTGGGGCGGTCGCAGGTTGGAAAAATATGCAGTTGGCAGATGTCGGATATGCAGATGAAAATGTTTTAATTCGAATCGTTCAGCCCGCAACCAGTCAATCACAAAAGGCAACACATAATCGAGATGCAGCAATCGCACAGGCCGAAGATAATCTGAAAAATTTGTTCCAGTTGGCAATGCAACCGGGAAATCCAGAAATTATTATTTTCCCAGAAACAACGTATCCGTTTGTTGTGATGGCACATGATAAAATTGAATTTGTTGCCGCAATAAATAAACCTGTTATCATGGGGGCAATGTCAATTGATTCTGGTGGGCTGTTCAATTCAATGATTGTGACACAGCCATCAGGTGAAATAGATAAAATTTACAGCAAATCGCACCTGGTGCCGTTTGGTGAATATAAACCAATGGGAATATTGCCGGCACCTGTTAATCTGACACCGGGGACTGGGCCAGAAATCATCGAGGTTGTGGGATTTAATTTTGTGCCGGCGGTATGTTATGAGGTGATTTTTTCCGATTCGCTGATGCCACAGGGAAATACAGAACGGTTAAATGCAATTGTTAATATTACAAATGATAACTGGTTCGGAAATACACCGGGAACATATCAGCATTTGGATATGGTGCGGCGATATGCAATCGAATCGGGGTTGCCTGTGGTCAGGGCAAACTATTCTGGAATCAGTGCATTTGTTGCGTCTGATGGCGAGGTGGTTTCTGCATTGCCAGTCGGTCAGCCAGGGGTCTTGGACGGATTTGTCTGGGGCGGGCATAAAACACCATATCGGGTAATCGGACTGAATGGATGGATGATTATTATACTGATTGTCGCTGTGGTGGTTGTGCGTTGGACGGAAAAACAAGAATAAAATAAAGATTTTGTGTGCTGCAAGATAGATTATAATCCGTTTGATTTTGATTATGATGACAGAACAGGAATGTTTACGTTAAAGGCGGGAAAAAGTGCACCAAATGTTGTCACTGGTGCCAAAGGAGTGGTGTCAGGTGATGTATCCTTGGCGACTTTTGATGAACAGTGTCAGTTGAAAAATTAAATCTGAATACCGCCGTTTGGCGGTATTTTTTTAGTGTTCAGATGTGGGTGTTGTCATTTGATTCAATATCCAAACACGTACCGCAGATGACAAATTTCTGGTGGTGGGACGCGTGGAATCGATTTCATTTATTATCGATGCAACAGATTTGCCCATGTGATGGGCCAGGGTACGCAATGCATTGATAAATTCAGGTTCCAGTTTTATACTGGTCTGATGACCCGATAATGATACAGATATTTTCTTCATGGTTGTTCTTATATTTTTCCTGCGATTAAACAATCGGATAATGCACGGTATGGATCATCGTATCGGCGAATCGGTTTTAATGTTAAATTGTCCAGCATATAGCATTGACCAAATGCATCAAATGCAAACCAAAATAAATCATTTCGACCGAATATTGTCAGCCCCATCGTTTGTGGTAAATTAACCAGTTCATCATTTATCTGCAATATGCTGGGGACAGGATAGCGGTCAGAACGATGTATTTCGTTGGGGGCAAAGATATAGCCATTGCCCAATACTATGCCATTGCTGTGCAGGTATAATTCACTGATAAACCCTGGTAACATGGCACGACGACGTTGCTGAAGCGATGTGTTGGTTAATGTAATGGCAGATGCACTGGCACCCGAAAAAAGCTGGGCGCCACGGGATTTAATTGCCAATAAAAATTCATTGCACGTCATGTTCTGTTCACACCATCTTATTCACGACCAGATACCAGTTGGGCACCAATCTGGGCCAGTCTGTCTTCGGTTGCGTTGCCGCCATCACCACCGGTCGCAGTGTGGGCAGGCAGGTATATCTTTTGTGTTGGGTTGGGCAACCATATGATTTCGTTGCCGTTTTGTTCAATTATAAATCTGTCCATGTTATGACTGTGTGGGAATGTCCAGCACATAAACATATTATCTATTTCCAGCTTGCCACCCCAGGTTAATGGAACACGCAAGCGAAATGATAGGTTGTCGGGAACAGATTGGCCAGTTATAAGGTTCATAAAGTCATCCTGGGGCAGGTTCATAAAAGCCAGGGTTTCAATACTGTCAGTTAATGATATCATAAACTGTTTGCACAGTTGTTTGTATTTCTGAAACCAATCAGGTGATACGGGTGTGCGAATGGGGCGAAACTCGGTCAATGGCATGTCTGACATGCCCATGTCTGATATTATCTTTTCTGCATTACTGGCGTTCAGGTACATTACATTTTCCCCAGATATTCAATTACAGTTGATATATATGACGAAAACGCATCAAATTCACCGTCGTCTGTTGCAGGTATCGGTGGATTTGTGTGTTCAGACATATATTTATCTAAAGTTGACGGTGTGTCAAATGTTAATATTTCTGGCGATTCGGGGGCCAATGAGTCTGGCGCAGATAATACAAAGCCATGTACGTTTATTATTATGTCGTCCAGGGTGTCGGAAAATACCTGGGTCAGTGTGTCAAGGGCTGATTGTAATGTGGATGTTTTTATGCCAACCGCACCAATCCATATGGTCTCGCCCGTGCCGATGGCACACAGTGCAGTTTGAAGGCCTGCGATGCGGGGGGCGGGCTTGGTCACATAACCTGCAGATTCAAAAATTTTATGCAGTTGGTTGTTTTCTGAATTTGGTGCGTTCGCAGCTGTCATGGTTTGGGTGGGCACAGTGGGGGTGGAATGTTTCGGTGCGTGTAAAATTGGTGTGACTGCGATATTTAATCGTGGCGGACGTGATAAATTTATTTCGGGTATCTGTTCAGATGTGGGAACAGCAGCATTTGTTGTTGCCGCAGGAGCAGCCACCGTTGAGGCAGACGGCATATTCTGTGCAGGGGTGGATGCCGCAGGGACACCCGGGGCAAGTGTCGCACGGGCAGTGGTTTGGTTCCCCGGGGAATTTGTTATGTCCCGTCTTGGAATTGATATTTTACGAATACGGGGACGCAACAGCAGGTATAACACGTATATTATGACAAATACTGCAATTACCATGGATATGTAAAATGATGGTTGAATTGGTGTTTGGGCCGCCTGCATGTATGCCAGGTGTTTCCAATGGGCGCCAGAAAATATGTTAAAACCATATTGGCTGTTGAACCAAAAGCATGACCCCAAGGCCGATATTAGTAACCACAGTGTGGCAAGTAAAATATTGTTTATTTTGTCTGTCATTACGTTTTTAATTGTATCATATTTGTGATAAAGTAAAAAGTATAATGATTGAACAAAATATTGTTTTTGATGATTTTGGACCGTATGCGGCACTGTGGTGCGGAACAGATGTAGAGCCAGGTGACCTGGCACGGGCGGTGGATTTCGCAATTAATCAAAATATGGATATGGTTTCGGTCGCACCACAATGTGTAAAATTGATATGGCCATGGCTGGAAAAATCAAAGGTTAAGATTTTATCCAGGTTCTATGTGATGGATAAAAAAATCACAGAACAAAAGATTTCTGATATCACAATTAATATTAATAGTGTCTTGAAAAATGGTGCAGATGGGGCACAAATTTTTATGCGATATCAAAGTGTTGCAGACTTGGTCGAACAGGTGCATGTTGTAAAAGATGATTTGTTCTTTAATAAAGATTTGATAATCGGACTGGATATCGCAGATGTTGGACCATATGATTGGAATGATTTGTTCCAAAATCTGCGTAAAGTTAATGCGGCAGCATTGACACTGGTTATGACCCAGGATTTAAAAGATAAATCTGATTTCCCAGGTCGGGTGTATGGTATGTTAAACGCATGGACAAGTGAAAATAAATTTGACCTGCATTTCGTAGTTGGAAATAATCCGTTCCGAATCGAACAAGTGATGCGTATAACGAAATTGATACAACCACAACTGTTGGAAAATATGCGGTTCTTTGTTAATCACTGATTTCGTAAAATTAAATAGCGGGGCGATTCGGTGCCGGCTTTGTTTTTGTGCTGATAACGTGTTTGAATAATTTCCATGTCTGGGATTGTGGCAGACAGTGATGTGGATTTTGTCTGTTCCAGTATCCAATCAAAATATTCCCAGTGGTCGGTGCCAATGATGATTTCGCCGTTGTCGGTCAAGTATTTTGATAGGGTGTTCAAGAAATCTGCAGACAGCAGACGGCGTTTTTCATGGCGGCTTTTCGGCCAGGGGTCAGGGTGCAATACCCATATTTGTTCAAATTTCGAATCTGTATCCCGCAGAAAATCACGCACGTCATCCGCCCAAATACGAATGCCAATATATTCGTCCATAACCCGATTCGTTTTTTCGTCTGTTATGGCGGACAGCAGGGAAGCGACCCCATTCATAAATGGTTCTGCACCAATAATGATTTTGCCTGGGTTATTGCGTGCCAGGTCGCGTACGTGTTCGCCCGCACCAAAGCCAATTTCCAAAATATCGCCATGCGTGGGTTTCAGGGTGGGCAACAGGTTATCAATCAGTGCTGACTGACGTGCAGATAATTTTTTGCCGTGACGGCGACCAAATGTTCTTATTTCTTGTTTTTCCATGTTTTTAGTATAGAATTGAGTTAGCTAAAACACAAGGAATATATAGATGAGAAATGGTTTATCAAAAGATTTAATTGCACGGGTTTTGGGCGGGGCACCAAAGTATACAATCGCAGAGTTGGAAGAAAAATTCCCAGCACGCAATCTGGCAGAGGGTGCAATGGTGACGCGTGTCGCCCCCAGTCCAACGGGATTTATGCATCTGGGAACGTTGTATCAAATGATGATTGCAAAAAAATTGGCCCAGCAATCGAACGGGGTCTTTATGTTGCGAATCGAAGATACAGATACAAAACGTGAAGTCCAGGGGGCGGTTGATGTTATCTTGAAATGTGCAGATGCATTTGGTTTGCACCCAGACGAAGGACCAACGTATGGTGGCGATTATGGTTCGTACTATCAATCAGAACGTAAAGAGATTTATCACAGTGTTGTGGCAGAATTGCTGGAACGTGGGTTGGCATATCCGTGCTTTTTATCTGCCGAAGAAATGGAAGAGATTCGAAACCGCCAAAAAGCCGCAGGTTGGGCAACGGGCATCTATGGTGAATGGGCGCGGGATCGGGATTTGACCGAATCGGAAATCACAGAACGTTTGGATTCGGGATTGGTGCCTTCGATTCGTTTGTATTCAATGGGAAATAAAGATAATAAGGTTTTCTATAACGATAAAGTGCGTGGGCGATTGGCATTGCCGGAAAATGAAGAAGATATCGTTCTAATCAAATCAAATGATGGGTTGCCAACATATCATTTCGCACATTTGTGTGATGACCATTTTATGCGGACGACATTGGTACAACGTGGTGAAGAATGGTTGTCTTCGTTAAATCTGCATTTGCAATTGTTCCGTATGATGGGATGGCAAAATCCTGAATACATTCACGTTGCAACAATAAACAAGCTAGACGAACAGACGGGAAATTCACGTAAACTGTCAAAACGTACAGACCCCGAAGCAAATACAATGCATTATTTAACAGCAGGTTGGCCGATTGAGGCAGTGTTAAACTATCTGTATAATATTGTGGCATCTGGGTTCGAAGAAGAAAAAAATAAAAAGCCAGATACAACAATTTGGAACTATCCATTACGGGTGAAAAAAATCCCAACCAGCAGTGCACTGTTTAATACGGATAAACTGGAATGGTGGGCCAAAGAGTTCATTGGTTCGTTGCCGGTGCCGGAATTGGTTAGTCGTGTTGTGCGCTGGGCCAATGAATATGGTACGGAAACGAATCGGATGCAGGTCGCAGATGTAGATTACCTGACAGGTGTTCTGGGGATTGAACGTGATAATCCAAAACGTGTACGCAAAGACTTTATCACATGGTCCCAGACGTTGGAAAATGTTGCATTTTTCTGGGATGAATTGTTTGTGCCAAGTGCTGAATATGAATTTAACAAGGATGCTTTGCGTGCGTTCTTGGAAACGTATGACGAATCGGATGATAAGGACACCTGGTGGGCAAAAATTGTTGCGGTTGCCGAATCGCTGGGGGTTAAAAATGGTGATGTGGCAATGAATTTGCGTGTGGCTTTGTCGGGGCGCACAAATACACCAGACCTGTATTCAATTATGTCGGTTATGGGCGGTGAACGCGTAATACAAAGGGTAAAAAATGCAATTTAAACCAAATTATGATTTGATACAGGCCTGGGAAGATGCGGATAGGGCGTTTTCTGACCTGTATCATGCACCGTATGTTGCGATATTTGAACGTGATGGCAAGATATTGGTGTATATGTGTGATAAACACGATGCAAATATATCTTTTGATATGGTTGATGCGTGTTTTGAAAAATTTGGGTTGGGCCGACCTGATGTTTTGTTGACCGAATTTTCAAATTCGGGGTGTGAAATGACACCAAGGCAGTTTCAAGTCAATACGTTGGCATATGCAGCAGGCGTAGCAGCAAAGCACGATATCCCAGTTGTGTTGGCAGATTTGTCAGATAAACAAATGTTGGAAGTACTGCACAGACAATATCCAACACGTAAATTTACTGAAAAAGACTTGGGCAGATTTTTGTGTGGTCCGATGCGTTCCCGCGGCGAAGATGGTGAAATGGGAATCGCAATAAATATGTTTGGACGTGATAGATTTATGCTGGATAATATTGCTGCGGCATTGAATAAATATAATGTGGTGTTTGCAATATTTGGTTCGGGGCATTATGAACAGCAACGATTGGCTTTGATAGATATGTTGGGGGAACCAAAATATATTACTAAAATTCCCAACATGCGTGGCGAGTTTGATTCAAAGAATATAAAAGAAGAAAAATTAGTTGATTTTAAGATAGGAGAAACAGTATATGACACAGTCAAAGCGGGCCAGAATCAAGGCCGTTAAAAAAGATGAACATGGTTCAAGATTATTAAAAGTTCTGCGGGCAACGGGGTTGTTTCGCTGGGAAAAGCCCAGTACGCATGCAGAAGAGGTGGTAAATATTCTGACACATGGGATTGGTATTGGACTGGCCATTGCGGCATTAACACTGTTGGTCGTGTTTGCAGGGATAAAAGGCGATGCATGGGCGATTGTGTCGTGTGCAATCTTTGGTGTGACGATGATAACGTTGTATTTCGGGTCCACAATGTGTCATGCAACAATTGGAAAAAAGCACGAATGCTTTTTCGAGGTCTGGGACAGTGTTGCAATCTATGCATTGATTGCGGGGACCTATACGCCGTTTTTATTGGTGAATCTGCGGGGGCTGGTTGGGTGGATTGTGTTTGGAATTCTGTGGGGGATTGTGCTGTTCGGGTCGTATATGAAAATCCGTAATCCAAAGCAGCAGCCAAAATGGATGGTTGGATTGTACGTTGCAATGGGGTGGACACTGTTGTTCATATTGCCGGCGATGATTCGCAGTATTCCAGAACGTGGATTGTGGTTTATTCTGGCCGGTGGTTTGGCATATACCATTGGGGTTATATTCTATCTGTGGCGGCGGATGAAGTTTTCGCATGCTGTTTGGCACCTGTTTGTAATCGGGGGCAGTGTGTGTTTCTTTTTCGCCGTGCTGTTTGGGTGTATTTTGGATTTGTGAGGTTGCGTTATGCCGTACGAATGTAAATATAAAAAGAATATTTTGAGTGTAGAAAAAGCGTCTGAGTTGCCAAAAGATTTGCGCTGTGATTGCTGTGATGAACGGTGTCAATTGTCTGTGCGTTTAGAGGTTGACGGCAATTATAATCGCAAGGAAGGTGTGCAGGTTTTGTATGCTAGGCCAGGGTTGTTTGTTGGAGATAAAAAAATAATGGGGACTGATTATTTGGGGTACAGTATATATCGGTCTGTGAATTGTACAACATATACATTTAACTGGGCGGATGATGCGTATAACAGGGCGTTGGCATATTGTCGTAAGACTTGTAAACACAGCAAGATTCGGTAATGCGGAATGCATAGACTGGATTGCCACGGCTGCGCCTCGCAATGACAAAAGAGCTTAATTTTCTAGAAACTTAAAAACTTTTGTCATCGCGAGGGAGTGTAGACGACCGTGGCGATCCAGTAAATATAATCAAATATGAAAGAATATAAATTTTATGTTTATATGATGTTTAATCGGCGCAATGGTGCGGTGTACACTGGTGTGACAAATGATATTGTTAAACGTGTTTGGGAACATAAGAAGAAGGTTAATCCCGATTCGTTTTCTGCACGATATAATTGTGATAAGTTGGGATACTGGGAAGATTTTCAATATGTGAATGATGCACTAGAACGTGAAAAGCATATCAAGGCACAATCACGAAAGTATAAGTTAAATTTAATTGAAAGCATAAATCCAGATTGGCTGGATTTAAGTGCGCAAGATATGTTTTGGATGCGATAATGCGGAATGCATAGACTGGATTGCCACGGCTGCGCCTCGCAATGACAAAAGAGCTTAATTTTCTATAAACTTAAAAACTTTTGTCATCGCGAGGGAGTGTGAACGACCGTGGCGATCCAGTAAATAGAATCAAATTTATATCTCTTGATTTTTTTGCTGCAAAGGAATAACATATTGGACATGAATTTGTTTAAGTCTTTCTTTACAACAACTACTACAACCCCGTTGGGGGTGTAATTTCTGTATTGCGGGCGACCGCGTAAAATCTTATAATCAAACAAGTTTATTTAACAAACATATATAAAATATAAAAAAGGTAGATGGTCATGGCATATGATATTGAATTAATGCGTCATTCGTTGGCACACGTTATGGCGGCGGCGGTTAAAAAACTGCACCCAGAGGTTAAGTTCGCAGGGGGGCCTGCAATCGAAAATGGGTTCTATTATGATTTTGATACAGAATATCGTTTTTCTGAAGAGGATTTCGCAAAAATCGAAAAGGAAATGCGTGATTTAATCAAATCAAATGGACGATTCGAACAGAAAATTGTCAGTTTAGATGAAGCAAAAGAAATCTTTGCAGATCAACCATATAAAATGGAATGGTTGAACGAATATGATGCGGCAGGGGAAAAACTGTCAATCTATACGTTCCGTGATTTTACGGATTTGTGTCGTGGGCCACATGTGGAAAGTTCCAAAGACCTGCCACGTGATGGATTCAAAATCCGTAGTGTTGCCGGTGCATACTGGAAAGGGGATTCCAAAAATAAAATGTTGCAACGTATCTATGTTGATGCGTTTGCAAGCAAAGATGAATTAGATAATTTCCTGAAAATGCAGGAAGAGGCCGCCGCACGTGATAATCGAAAACTGGGGAAAGATATGGACCTGTTCCACTTTGAACCAGAATATGCACCAGGGGCGGTGTTCTGGCATGACAAAGGGTACAAGATGTATCGCCGCCTGATTGAATATGTGCGTGCACGTCAGGAACGGGCAGGGTATCAGGAAATTTCAACGCCCGCCGTTATGGACAGATGCCTGTGGGAACGGTCTGGACACTGGGCAAAGTATGGTGAACATAACTATTCCGGTAAAACACAAGATGGCAAGGTGTTCTGTATTAAACCGATGTCGTGCCCAGGGGGGATGTTGGTATTTGGACACGGGCTGCGTTCATATAAAGATTTGCCGCTGTATATGGCAGAGTTTGGCAAGGTGCACCGCTATGAAGCCGCAGGTGGTCTGTCGGGGTTGATGCGTGTACGTGAATTTACCCAGGACGATGCGCACATTTTCTGTACAGAAGAACAACTGGAAGAAGAAGTTGTTAAAATCTTGAAGTTCATCAAGGATATTTATGGTAAGTTTGGATTTGATAAGATTTCTATGAAGTTGGCAACACGTAAAGAATCTGAATTCCGAATCGGGTCTGATGAAATCTGGGACAAGGCCGAAGGTGCATTAAAAGCGGCGCTGGATAAGAATGGTATCGAATACGAAATCGCCGAAGGAGATGCCGCATTCTATGGTCCAAAGATTGATAACTATCTGAAGGATTCAATGGGACGTGTATGGCAATGTGGTACAGTGCAATTGGATATGAACCTGCCAGAACGATTCGATTTGTCATATGTCGGCGAAGATGGCGAAAAGCATCGCCCGATTATGTTGCATCGTGCAATGCTGGGGTCAATTGAACGGTTTATGGGTGTGTTGCTGGAATCAACAGGGGGCAATTTGCCACTGTGGTTAAGCCCAGAGCCGGTCGTGGTTGCACCAATCTCGGAAAAATATGCGGATTATGCAAACCAGGTCGTTGCAGATTTGCGTGCAGCAGGTGTAAATACACATGCAGATTTGCGTGATGAAAAGGTTAACTATAAAATCCGTGAACTGTCGTTGGCAAAAACACCCATTATCGCAGTTGTCGGTGAAAAAGAAATGGCAGACAAAACTGTTACACTGCGTAAACTGGGACAGGAAAAACAGGAAGTTATGCCACTGGACCAATTTGTCGCAATGATGCATGATGCAGTGAAAATGCCGCTGTAATATGTGGGGTGGGTGACCACCCCATAATTTAGGAAAGGATAAAAGATGAAAAAAATTTTATTACTGGTTGCGCTGGTCGTGGTGCCAATGATGGCCACAGGGTGCGTGAAAAAGTGCGAGGTTGAACCAATCGTAGAACAAAATCATAAACTGATTGTGCCACCAAACTTTGGCCAGATGCCAAAATAAAAATTATGCCAAAGACATTTTGTTTTTGGCTTTTTTTATGATATAATGTCCATAACAAAATGTATGGGGGATTTTATCATGAATGATGATAACACACTGGATTTATTAGATTTAGATGATAATGGTGCAATGGATTCGTTGCCAGATGCGACACCGTTCGTCAGCCCACGGCCCAAAAAACCATGGCTGTTGTTAAGTATCGGGTTGATTGTTATCATTTTGGCGACATATGTAATCATCAGTATTGTTCATGATGATGATTCTGCAATGATGGAAGTTGATTTGGATGTGCCAGTCGCAGTCGTTGACGGTGCAGGACAACCAATGGATATTAATGTTATGCCACCTGCAAAACCAACACCTGTTGTAGAAGAGCATACGGTTGGTGTACCGGTGCGTTTGGTTGAAGAACGTAAAGAAGTTGTGTTTAATCCGGCAGCTGAGGACACTAAACCACAGCCAGTGGTTCAGTCGCAGCCAGTGGCACAGCCACAACCGCAGCCAATTGTGAAACCTGTGGTGGCACCTGTGGCACAGCCAGCAGCAGTTCAGGTCGCAAAACCGGCAACAAAACCTGTCGCACAACCACAACCAAAGGTTGCAGCGAAAAAGCAGGCCGCAAAGCCAGCACCAAAACCTGTGGCAAAGCCAGTCGCAAAACCGGTGGCGGGTTCGTGGTATGTTCAGTTCGGTTCGTACAGTACACGTGCCTTGGCCGAAAATGCACAAAGACAGATGCGTAATGCACACCCAAGTTTATTTGATGGACATCAATTTGTAATCTTGGCGGCACAATTAAAAGACGGCAAGACAACATATCGTCTGCGTGTGGCATTCAAGACATCAAATGATGCAAATGGATTCTGTCGTAATGCAAAGTCTGATGGACTGGATTGTTATGTCGCAAAATAAGTAAAAAAAGAGGCAGGTTATGAGAATGGGTTGGATGGAAATTGCGTTAATTGTTGTCTTGGTGATTGTTTTGTTTGGACATGCCAAAATACCAGGTATGATGAAAAATCTGGCGAATGGTTTGAATGTCTTTAAGCAGGAAATCAAGGCAGATAAAAAAACAGAAAAGCAATCGCAAAAAAAAGCAGTCGCAAAGAAGCGTATTTCCAAGAAAAAATAATGAAAAAGGATATGTTATGAAAAAATTGTTTGCAATGTTTGTGCTGATGTTGGTGGCGGCATGTGGTGCAGACGAAAATATGCTGGATATTTATGGGGTGCAGTGTGAATTTGTTGGAGATGGTGGGAATTCACAGCTGGTTAAGTGTCCCATGGCACCAGGACTGGTGGCGATACAAAGCGAAGAACCGAATGCAATGTTCATGGATGGTGAATATGCAGGAGTTAATATTGAAGAATATGCAAAAGACAAAAGTGTTATCTGGGTGAACATAGTGGAAAGTGATTGTGATGAAAATACAAAAGGGTATCGCTTTCTGATATCAGAACCAGTTTTTGATGGTGTGCATATGCATGCGGTTCTTAGATGTATTTAACAAAAAATCCCGCCGAATGGCGGGTTTTTTAATTCTTGCGCAGTTCGTATTCTTCTTGTTCTTCTATTGTCATGGTCGCCAATGGGCGGGCAATCATACGTTGAATACCAATTTCTTCGCCAGATACAACACTGAATCCATAGGTGCCATTTGCAATCCGTTCCAGGGCCGCATTTATCTTTTGTAATAATTTGTTATTGCGGTCTGACATGCGCAGGTCCATCGTGATGTCTTGGTTATAGGTTGCGTTGTCGGATTCATCACCAACACCAACCGATTCGGTTTTGTCAGCCAAGCGGACCGCACTGAGTACAGAATCGCTGTCGCTGAGCAGTTCATCACGTTGGTTCTTTAATATGTTATAAAAGTATGCCAAATGCATAGGGCACATGTATGGTTCAGACTTTTTCGGTTTGTAATTGCTGGGCAATTCCAGTGTCTGATAATTTTCTTTGGACATTTTTACGCCTTTAATTCTTCAATCCATGCCAGTAATGTTTCAGAATCCATTACACCTGTGCGGGCCGCAACCAATTCGCCGTCTTTGAATGCCAAGACAGATGGAATGCTGCGGATGCCATATTTGGCAGGTGTGCGGCGATTCGATTCGTCAATTTCAAATTTTACAAATTTCGCATCGTTGGTTTTGTCAGAGGTTTCTTCGAATATTGGGCCAAACATACGGCATGGGCCGCACCAAGATGCCCAGAAATCAACCAGGGTAATGCCAGTGCTGATTAAACTGTCAATTGTTGCATCGTTCGCATGTGTTAATGCCATACCTTTTCTCCTTTTTCTGTTGTTGATATTTGGCAAGAGTGTATTATAATCACCAAAAAATGCAAGGGAAATCATAAATGAATAAAATCATATACTTAGATGCCGCTGCAACGTATCAAAAATCTGATGCAGTATTGGCGGCAATGGATGATTTTTTGCGTAATCACTATGCGAACGCAGGACGTGGTATTTGCCAGCGGGTCGCAGATGTTGACGATATGTTGGTGCGCAGTCGGGCACGGGTCGCAGCATTTATGAATGCCAGACCTGATCAGATTATTTTTACGTCTGGTACAACAATGGCAATGAATCAAATCGCAGATATGATTCCAATGCGGGCAACAACACGTGTTATGGTGTCTGATCTGGACCATCACAGCGCAAGGTTGCCGTTTGTACAAAGAATCTGTGACAAGGCAGGACAGGTTGTTGTTTGCCCACTGGATGAAAATAACGATATTGATGTAAACAATATGCCGTATGCAGATGTCGTGGTTATCACGGCAATGTCAAATGTTTTGGGCCAAGAACAAGATGTTGCAAAAATCATTCGGGCGGCAAAAGATAAAAATCCATCCGTTATAACAATTGTGGATGCAGCACAATTTGTCGTTCATAAAAAAATTGATGTCAGGGAATGGGACTGTGATTATGTATGCTGGTCTGCGCATAAAATCGGGGCAGATACAGGGTTGGGAATTATTTATAAAAAAGATATCAATGTAAATTTTGGAAATCTGATAGGCGGCGGTATGGTTAAGCGGGTAAATGCAGATGGACAAATCGTCTGGGCAGATGGACCAGAAAGATTTGAGCCAGGGACGTTGCCGCTGACGCAAATTGCAGGGTTAATTCCTGCAATTGATAATCTGGAAAAAAATAGACCAAATTTGGGGTTGATTGAATATCTGTATGATGAATTGGTGAAAATAAACAAGATAAAAATCTTGACCCGGCGTGGGGCGGCGGTGCTGACGTTTGTGGTTGATGGTATGCATCCGTTGGATTTCGGCGCACTGGTTGGTGTGCGTGGATTTTGTGTGCGGGTCGGAATAATGTGCGCATCGTGGATTATGCAAAGACTGAATGTGCCAGGGGCGATTCGTGTGTCAATCGGTGCATATAATTCCAGGGATGAAATTGACTGTTTTATCAAGGTAACAAAAGAAATTGTAAAATGACTGTAAATAAAGACGATATTATCAGTGCATTAAAAACTGTGTTCGATCCAGAAATACCCGTAAATGTATGGGATATGGGGCTGATTTACGATGTTGATATTGCAGCAGATGCAGTTGTAATCAAAATGACATTTACCAGCCCAACGTGCCCAATGATGGAAGAACTGATGGAACAGGTGCGATGTGTTGTGCAAAATGTTGCAGGTACTGTTCCGGTGCGGGTGGATTTGGTGTGGGACCCACCATGGGATTTGTCACGGATGTCGGATGCAGCACGGGTGGAATTAGATCTGGTTAACGAGGGGTGGTAAGTGTGACATATGACGAAATTAAAAGGATTTTATTGCTGATTGACAGCCCAATTGAAAAACTGGAAATGGTTATGGAACTGGGGCAGGATTTGCAAGAAGTGCCACAGGATGCAGTGTGTACAGAAATTGCAGGTTGTTCATCGTTGGTTGAAATTTGCAAAAAAAATAATCGGTTTTGGGCCAGGGCAGATTCAGGACTGGTGCGGGGAATCGTCGCAATTCTGGTTGCAATGGTTGATGGCAAGACACCTGACGAGATAAAAAAAATCGATATGGAATCGGAATTTCAATCGCTGAATCTGAATCTGGGGGCGGGGCGGTTGAATGGTGTAAATTCTATGATTCGATTTTTCAAAAATTTATGATAAAATGCCATCAAAGGTTCTGATGCAGGGGGAGATGCCTATGAATGACGATAAAAAAATGTTGCATGTTGGTATGTGGGCACTGGGGGGGGCAATGATGCTGAGTGTGATGCTGCAGGTGGGATATCGTACCCAAAGTCGTCAAATTAACAGAATTAAACGTGAAATTGTACAAACACAACAAAAAATTGCTGTTGCAGAAGCAAACTTTGCGGCAAATGTGCGACCAGAAGTTCTGCGAAATTTGGTTGTGGGAATGATGCCACGGGTCGAAGCAATCAGTTTTAAAAAATCTGTGGATATTAATGATTTGCCAAACAGGGAAGCTTTATAATGTTTGAAATTGGAAAGGATATTTTTAAGCGTGGATTCTTTGGTGCCAGATGTGATGCGATGGGACGTAAAAGACTGGGGATTGTTTACAAGTTTTTTGTGATTGCATTTGTTGTTTTTATCGGACGAACTTTACAACTGGGAATCTTGGGGACAGATCGGACAAGATTGGCAGGGGCAAATTCGCAGTGGGATGTGCAACGGGCGGATATTGTTGATAGAAATGGTGATATCCTGGCAAAAAATGTTGAATCAGGGCATATCATACTGCGAAATCGGGCAGTGCGTGAACAGGATCGGGATGCTGTGGCACAGACAATTCACCAGGCGTTGCCGTATGAATATTCGCTGGCCCAGGCGATTGAACTGGTAAATTCAGATAGACGATTTATCAGACTGAAAAAATATGCCAGTGATGAACAACGGGAAATTGTACGAAATGCACGACTGGAGGGATTGGAAATAGAAAAAATTCAAACCAGAAAATATCCAAAACGCAGATTGTTTTCACATGTGGTCGGATTCGTTGGAGAAGAAGGTCGTGGACTGGAAGGGGCAGAAAGGGTTTATGATGATTATCTGACGGAAAATAAAGACCCGTTGCGGTTGTCTGTCGATTCTAGAATTCAGGCGGTTTTCTATGACCAATTGTCGTTTGCAATGCAAAAATATCAGACCAAGGCAGCAATGGGAATGCTGATGAATTCTAGAACAGGTGAAATTATCGCAATGGTATCTTTGCCAGATTATGATCCAGAAAATCTGCGGGCAGACCCAATCGCAAACAGATTAAATAAGCCAATGCGAAGTGTTTATGAGTTGGGGTCTATTTTCAAAATATTCAATACTGCGTTGGCACTGGAAAATGGAATTGAGGTTAGTAAAGAGTACTATGTCGCAAAGCCGTTCCCAATTTATGATAAAAATGGTCGGTTGGCAAAAAATATTACAGATATTCGCAGTTTCAAACCACCACGACCCAGTTTGAATGTCGAAGAAATTATGATGCATTCTTGTAATGTCGGCAGCGCACAAATCGCACTGGAATTGCCAGATGGTGCACAAAAGGAATTTTTTGAAAGACTGCATATGGACAAGGCATTGAATCTGGAATTTGGCAGAACAGAAAACAGTATTCCACAACGTAAGTGGGGGCCTGTGGAACGGGCAACCGTTGCATATGGTCAGGGATATGCAGTGACACCAATGCATCTGATGCTGGCGGTTAATGCAGTGACAAATGGCGGAATTTATATTTATCCAACATTGCAAAAACGCAGTGTAGGGGTTGTAAAAGGTGAACGTGTCTTGGCAGATGAAATTTCTGCAACGTTGCGACCAATCATGCTGCGTGTTGCAGAAGAAACCAGCGGTAAGCAGGCACGTGTGGCAGGTATTCAAATCGGTGGAAAAACGTCAACCGCAGAAAAATATACAAATGGAAAGATTGATAATAAAAGAAATGTGACTGCATTCGTTGGTGTATTCCCAGCACATGCACCACAATATACAATACTGGTGGTGCTGGATGAACCAAAGGGAACCAAAGAATCGTGGGGATGGCGGACCGCTGCGTGGAATGCTGTGCCAACAACAGGAAAAATTTTGGACAGTATACTGCCATTGCTATTTGAATAATTTTTGATTATAATACGCTGGATAATAAAAAAAAGAGTAGCAGCGTGAAAAAGATTGTAGAGAAATCCATGCTGGGCAAGGCATGGATGTTGGCAGATGATGTTGCAGATGAAAATAATGATTTGGTAAAAAAAATACTGGTGGGACGTGGAATTGTTTCAGATGATGATATTCAAAAATTCTTGAACCCCAGTATAAAAGATTATATGCCGAATCCATCTGTGTTGACAGATATGGACAAGGCCGCAGTTATCATTGCAGATGCAATCGAAGAAAATAAAAAAATCGCAATTTATGGTGACTATGATGTTGATGGTATTACATCAACAGCAATTTTTGTAAAGTTCTTGCGACAGATTGGTGTGGATGTTGTTTGGCATCTGCCGACCCGTGAAGGTGAAGGGTATGGATTGAATAACAATGCAATCGAAGAAATTGCACAACAGGGGGTAAAACTGATTATCACAGTGGATTGTGGTATCAGTGGTATTGATGAAGTCGATTTTGCACATAACCTGGGGTTGCAAATCGTTGTCACAGACCATCATTCGCCAGATACAGAAATCCCAAATGCAGATGCACTGGTAAATCCAAAAAGACATGATGATACATCTGGACTGTCTTATTTGGCAGGGGTTGGGGTGGCATTCTTGACGTTGGTGGCGGTTAATCGTGAATTGAAAAAGCGGGGACGGGGACTGGATAATTCCGAGCTGATGAACAGTATGGATTTGGTCGCACTGGGTACAATTTGCGACACAATGTTATTGATTGGGTTGAATCGGGCATTTGTGGCAACAGGACTGAAAGTTATGGGGTTGCGAAAAAATCTGGGGCTGAGGGTCTTGATGGATGTCGCAAAAATTTCAAGACCGTCTGTTTATGCCGCAGGGTTTGCGCTGGGGCCACGATTAAATGCTGCAGGCAGATTGGATTCTGCGTTGCCTGCATTGGAGTTGCTGTTGACGGATAATCCGTTGATTGCAAATGATTTGGCAGATAAATTGCACAAAATGAACCAGGAAAGAATTGATATTCAAAATGCAATTATGCTGCGGGCAACAGAAATGGCAGAAAAATGCTGTGCAGATGGAAAATGCAGTTTGTTCGTTTGCGGAGATAATTGGCATGGCGGTGTCATGGGAATTATCGCAGGACGACTGAAGGATAAATTTAATTTGCCGTCCTGTGTCGCAACCAGGGCAGATGGCGTTATAAATGGTTCTGGACGGTCAATCCCAGGTGTGGATTTGGGAAAAATTATCCATGATGCTTTGGCCGAAGGGGTTGTTAGCGAGGGGGGCGGACATGCCGCAGCTGCTGGATTTTCATTGCAGGCAGATAAAGAAGCAGATTTTTGTCGGTTCTTGGAGGCGGCAGTTGTGCAACAACTGAACGGACAGTTGCCACCCCAGGAAGTTGTCGCAGACGCAGAAATTGACAGTGGTGGGGCAAATATGCGACTGGTGAAACAGATGAAAGCATTGGAACCTTTCGGACAGGGAAATCCAGAACCAACATTGATTTTGCGGGGCGGAATATTGGGCAAGGTTTCTGTTATGGGCAGCGAAAATCAACATCTGCGTGGTGTGGTGAAAACCAGTGCAGGGACAAAACTGGTATTCGTTGCGTTTAATATGACGGGAACAGCCGCAGGTAAATTTTTACTAGACGATGCAAATCAAAATACTAAAATAATGTTGTTGGGTAAGCTGAAAGATAATGAACATAATGGACGGGTTTCTGTTCAGTTCGTTGTAGAGGATGTCGCAATATAAAATGGATAATATGGAACAAAATATAAAAGATTTTTTACAGGTTGTTAAAAATGCACGGTCAGTGGTGCTGATGGGGCACAAAAATCCAGATGGTGATTCTATGTGCAGTGTTCTGGCATTGGCGCATTTGATTGAAAAAAACTTTGGTGTGCAAACAACCTGTATCTATGATGGAAATATCCCGGATAGTTTGGATAATGTACCACTGAGGTCCAGAATTAAATATTTCGAACGTGTTGATTTAAGTCAACAATTTGATGTAGCAATTGTTATGGATTATGGTAACCCGATTCATATCGGTGGATGCAGGCCAGCAGTTGATAATGCACGTTTGGTGGTCGAAATTGACCATCATAAAAATGATAATAATGTTGGAAAACTGTGTATAAATGATGAATGTGCTGCTGCGACTGCGGTGTTGGTATATAAAATTGCACGGTATGGTAATTTGAATATCGATTCACAGACGGCGGATTTATTGGCACTGGCAATCTTGACAGATACAGGTAATTTTAAGTTTGCCAGGAATGGCGATTCGTTGCGGATAATGGCGGACTTGGTTGATATTGGGGTCAATATCAGAAATCTGATTGAGCTGATGAACAATAAACCACGCAAGGCAGTGCAATTAGAGGCACGTACCGCCGCAAATGCAGAATTCTTTTATCATGGGCGGTTGGCAGTGGCAACAATTTGCAAGAAGGATTATAAATATCTGGATGGACGGGGGGAAACTGTATTGAATCTGCTGGGGCAAATCCAGGGGGTTGAATATATCGTTTTATTAAAAGAACAAAAGCCAGAACAAATCGGACTGTCGATTCGCAGTCGTAAAAAACCAATTAATCATATCGCAGAAGCACTGGGGGGCGGTGGACACGAACGGGCCGCAGGTGCAATTGTGCGTGATACAATGGAAAATGTTAGAAAACAGGTGTTGGAATTGTTCAAGGAGGCATAAAAATGAGAAAAATATTGTTTGTATTATGTGCATGGCTTATGACAATGCCGGGATTTGCGGCAGTGGATGCAACGGCTGTGGATGCGGCAGAAAAATATCTGAATTCAATTACAGGGTTGGCTGGGAAATTTGTGCAAACAGCAAATGGACGTCAGGAACAAGGAAATTTTTCAATGATGCGACCAGGACAGGTGCGGCTGGATTATGATAATATGCCTGTGCAATTGATTGCAGATGGACATGATTTGTATTTTTTTGATAAATCGCTGGACCAGATTACAACTGTGCCAATTACCAGCACGCCAGCAGGAATTTTAATCAGAAAAAATATTAATCTGGTGAATGCAGATATTAATGTCGTGGAAACGGTGGATTATAAAAATACGTTTGCATTAAAACTGAATCTGAAAGGGCAAGAAGGTTTGGGTTATATGACAGTCGTTTTCGATAAAAAGCCCGTTAAGTTAAATTCTTGGTCGGTTGTTGATGCAACAGGTACAACAACAGATGTTGTATTTCATGATTTAAAAGAAAAAACAAACTTTGGTAAAAACTTTTTCCAAATACAAAGACATAAGACAATCAGTACCAGTGGTGGTGATGATTATTATGATTAAAAATGTTCGGTATTAGTTGGGCAGAACTTTTGGTTATTTTGTTGGTCGCTGTGCTGGTGATACCGGCACGGTTGTGGCCAGATGTCGCACGATTCATTGCACGGGTAATAAAATTTGTTCGGGGACTGATTTGGAAAATTACAGATGCATCAGAAAATATTAAAAATCAAATAGAACTGGAAAAGCCAATTGATGATTTAATTAAAACAACAACAGATGATATGTTGAATACTTTTTCAACCATATTGCCAAAGTCTGAAAAGCCAAAGAAATCAAAACAGAAAAGGAAGGCAAAATGAAAAAAATGACGTTGAGTCAGCATTTTTCAGAACTGCGAAACCGAATCTTGTTTGTGGCGGCTGTGTTCGCAATTGCTTTTATGGGGGGACTGGTGGTTGAGCCATGGATGCAGCAGTTTTTAACACAGCCGTTAATTAATGTTTGGCCAGATGGTACGTTGCTGTATACGGGATTGACCGATGGACTGATTATCAGCTTTTCAATGGCTGGATTGTTCGCATTGCTGGTGACGACACCGGTGCTGTTGTGGAATATGTGGGCATTTGTATCGCCTGGATTAAAAAAGCAAGAACGCAATTTTATTTGGCCGATTTTAATTTTGTCGCCATTGCTGTTTATTGTGGGGGCGGGGTTCGCATTTTGGTTCTTGTTCCCGGTGGTATTCAAGTTCTTTGTGGATTTGAATCAGTCTGCACCTGTGCCCAGTGTGCTGATGCCGGCAATGCGAAACTATTTGGGGTTCGCAGTTGGTATGATGAAGGTGTTTGGGGTTGCGTTTCAGTTGCCGTTGGTGTTGGTGATGCTGAATAAATTCGGTCTGTTAAGACGCAGTCAAATGATTGAAATGCGCAGATATGCAATCGTTATAATCGTGATTATGGCTGCAATCTTGACGCCGCCAGATATTGTGTCCCAGGTGATGTTGGCGGTGCCAATGTGGGGACTGTTTGAAATCAGTATTTTATTTATGCGAAAAGACTGAATCTGTGATATAATTGCAGTGTGAAAATATGCAATTGGATTTTTGCTGGTATCTTGTTAATGCAAACTGCGTGTGATTTGCAGCCAAAGGTTGTGTCGTTGCCTGATACGGTTGGGGACTTTATTTCACAACGTTATCCTGCATTGTTGGCAGACCCAAGTGTGTATCCAGAAATTTATAATTCAGCTGTGACAGACTATGGGGTGTATGCTGCGCCAGAATTGTATGGTCGGGCGACAGATGATGATTTTGTTATGTATGCATCTGTAGATGACTATATCGTGCCACCGCAAGAAAATCTGGTTGTTGCTGGTTTATCAAATGCAGATGCGAGTGTGCCAGATGCTGGTGACGATGTGTCGGAAAAACATCCAGATGAACAGCTGTCTGCCCCCAGTACAGATTATCTGTTGGTGCCGATGTATGGCGGGCCAATCGTGGAAAATAATACAAAACAGATTGTTGTAAAACCTGGGGATACGTTGTATAAACTGGCCAAGGAATATAATTCGTCTGTCGAAGATTTGGCAAAGTTGAATAAACTGAGTCAACCGTATCGGTTGGCAGTCGGACAAAAACTGCAGGTCGCAGGTGAAGTTGTGCCAGTAAAGGTTGCAGAACAGGATGTCTTGAAAATCGCAAAACCAATGACGGGGGTGCAAACAGCGACACGGGTTCAGTTGACCGAAATTACGGTTGCGCCTGGTGATACATTGTATTCATTGTCCAGAAAATATTCTGTGCCAGTAAATGATTTGGCGGTCTTGAATAAGTTATCAGTGCCATTTAATTTGGTGCCAGGACAAAAATTAAAAGTGCCAGATTTAGCACAGGCACCAGTCGCAAAAGTGCAGGTTGCAGAAAAGGTAGAAGCTGTAAAATCAGTTGATAAAAGACAGCAGTATGGTTCAGAAAAATCCCAGAAATCCAGCGTGCAGACAGATTCAAAGGTTGTAAAACAAGGGACGGCACAATCACAGATGAATGGTAAAAAAGTGGTCGTTGTGCAAACGCAGAAAAAGATTTCTTCGGATCCGACAAAAAAACTGCCCAAGATAAATGCACGATCATCTTCAAAATTCTCGTGGCCCGTTCGGGGGAAAGTGTTGTCAAACTATGGTGCGAAGACAAATGGACTGTTTAATGATGGTATTAATATCGCAGCAACACGGGGGACAACTGTCAAGGCGGCAGAAAACGGTGTCGTTGCATATGCGGGTAATGAAGTAAAAGGGATGGGAAATTTGATTATTATTCAACACGATGGTGGTTGGATGACGGTCTATGCACATATGGATTCGTTGGCAGTAAAACGTGGGGTCAAAGTTAATGTCGGTCAGAAAATCGGAACTGTCGGTGAAACGGGAAAGGTTGACAGTCCACAGTTGCACTTTGAAATTCGCAAAGGAACCAAGGCATATAATCCAACACAATATTTGAAAAGTAAATAATATGAATACTGTCAAATCAGTTTTTTAGTTTTATTCTGATACACTTGCAATTGTGCAGGAGGTGTCAGAGATGAAAAAAATTATTTTTATTTTATCTGTATTTTTAGTCTGTTTATTTGTCGCATGGTTGGTTGTTCAATTTAATCCAAATCGTAGAAATCTGTCGGGGGCAGAATCTGATTATGTGCCGTCAACACGGGATACAGATATTGTAATTATTGATATTAATGATTTGGAAAATATGGCTGCCCAGGTAATACCCAGTGGGGGAATGGGGTATATCCAAGGCGGGGCAGAAACAGAACGTACAATGCGACGAAATCAAACTGTGTTTGATATGGTGGACATTTATCCACGGGTCTTGACCGGGGTGAACGAGCCGGATATAAAAACATCAATACTGGGGACGGAAATTTCTTTGCCGGTGATTGTTGCACCTGCGGCAGCACACGGGTTGGCACATGCATCAGCCGAAGCCGGCAGCGCAAAAGGAGCAGCGGTCAGTGGAACAATTATGTCGCTGAGTACGTATGCCAGTTCAACATTGGCCGAAGTGGCCGCCGCAGGCGCCGGGGCACCACAATGGTTCCAACTGTATTTAAGCAAGGATGATAAAGCGAATCGGCAACTGGTCAAATTGGCCGAAAATCTGGGTTACAAAGCAATAATTTTAACAGTTGATGCACCAATTGGTGGAAACAGATTTCGGGATGCACGCAACAATTTTAAGTTCCCGCTGGCGCTGCCAAATGTGCCACGGGCAGGTGGAAAAACACAGGGGCAAAGTATTAATAAAATCTTTGCGGCGGCAAAAAATGTCCTGACACCGTATGATGTGATGTATGTGAAATCAATGACCAGATTGCCAGTTATCGTCAAAGGTATTATGCACCCAGATGATGCAGAAATTGCAATCGTCGCAGGGGCAGATGCAATTTGGGTGTCAAATCACGGGGGACGACAATTAGATGGTGGACCCGCTGCGTTTGAAGTCTTGGGTGATGTTGCAAATCGTGTAAATAATCGGGTGCCAATCATTTTTGACAGTGGTATTCGCCGTGGACAACATATTTTCAAAGCAATCGCAATGGGGGCAGATGTCGTTGCAATTGGGCGACCTGTTATTTATGGACTGGCACTGGGCGGATGGCGAGGGGTGGTGTCTGTGTTCGATTATTTGAAAAATGATTTGCGGCGGGTTATGTGGTTGGCAGGGACACAGAATGTTGAAGAGATTAAAAATGTAGAACTGAGACACAAATGTATAAGTGTAAAATGTGAATAATTATAAAAATCTTGCATTTTGTGGATTTTGTGTCTATAATTATCCCCGTTCTGTGAATTTATGCAGTTCTGGATGCGTAGCTCAGTTGGTAGAGCAACTGACTCTTAATCAGTGGGTCCAGGGTTCGAGTCCCTGCGCGTCCACCAAAAATATCTGACCACCCATTGGGTGGTTTTTTTGTATCTTGTAAGATAATAAACCCAGGGATTCATACCTGTATAATTATTTGTTCTGCATTGATAAAATGTGGGTGTTGACATGAAACTTTGACATAAAAACAAAACACAAAAAGGAGAAAAAATGAAAAAGTTAGCAATTTCAACACTGGCTGTGCTGATTGCGTGCCCGGCATTCGCAATGAATCATCCAGACCAGGGCAGCAGTTGGCAAATGTGGGGAATGGACCCATATATCGGACTGCGTGGTGGTATGAGCTATACAAACCTGAACTATAAGTACGACGGAAACAAAGAATCTATGACAGACTATGTATTCCAAGGTCGTGCAGCATTGGGGTTGGAAGTTTGTGATACGGTTCGTTCGGAAATTGAATGGTCTTATTTTGGCAGAATGTCAGATCGTGAAAACTTTGGTGCAGCAGGTGGTATTGACGTAGAAACAAAACTGCAGACACTGTTGTGGAACAACTATATGGAATTTGGACATTATAAGATTGTTCGCCCGTTTGCAGGATTAGGTGTCGGTATGGCATTCGCAGATGTTAAACGCCAGGGTGATCTGGTGCCACGTTACAGCGAAAGTAAGACTCGCTTTTCTGGGATGGGCACATTGGGTGTGACGTTCGATATGGAACGTTTTGCAGTTGATGTCGCAGCACGTTATACATATGTTGATATTCAATCAGGATTGCATAACTTTGGTGGCGATATCGGTATCAGATTTATGTTCTGATAAAAAAATCCCCCAGTCGGGGGATTTTTTGTTTGACCCAAAAAAAATAAAAAATTATAATGCCCCAGCATTTTTTAACAATAAACATAAAAACAACGTGCAGTGCCATCAACACATAAGTCCAGTTGATTGGCACTGTTTTTTTGTCGAAAAAAGGGGGAAATATGAAAAGTAAACAAAATGTTTATCCGGAAAATTTGTGGGAAGCATTAATTTCGGCACTGCCAAATTGTACAACAATGGTGTTGGGGATGATGACACTGAATTTGTGGATTTATGGACATTTGACATTGGAAAATTTTATTGCAGCATTGGGACCAATCTATGCAACTGCGTTCTGTTTGGATTTCTTTATCGTTGGGCCGGTTGTGTTGCGAATTGTTAGACGTTTCGATATAATGAGATATATGCCACTTGTGCGTGTGGGCCTGATGGCAGCAATTCTGACGTGTTTGGCACCAGTAATTGAAACAGGGTATATGCCAAATGCAATGCAATATATTATCGCATTGCCACGTAATTATGTCACTGCGTTGTTGTTGCAGGTGTTGGTTGCGTATCCGTTGGGACATGCGGTGCTGGCCAAGTATAAAAGTGTAAAGGCAAAATTAAATGTCGCAAGATAATATTTTCCCCCGCAATGTGCGGGGATTTTTTTACTTGGTTAATTTTGCCAGGGCAAGCTTATTCAAAAAACCTTCTTCGATGGCACTTAGCAGTGAATTCAAACCTTCGTTGCTGTCGCCGTCTGTTTGTAACTCTTCAAGTTGTGAAATTATGGTTTCGCAAAATTTTACCAGATTTTTATTTACATACTTTGGTTCCAGGATGTTGGCCTTGAATACACCTTTGTTATCGTCAGCCATGAAATATGTTTCTGCAATCGAATCGACCCAGGTGTCAATGTCGGCGCTTAATCTGTCGTATAACAGATGAAGTGAATAGTTGTCTGTTGACCAGTGATTTATTTTGCAGGCATATTTGAATGCAATTAAATTACGTATTAATTCATACATTTGAAAACTCCATTTTTTTGTTTGTTTTTTTACAATATCAAATCATAGGTGTTTGTTGTATAGGACTGATTTCAAAAATGATGTATACGCATGAAATCCGGGGATTCCTAGGGAATCAAACCTGGCGAAATATATATGAATATGGTGTAAAATATCGGTGTACCATCAAGAAAAAAAGGAGAAACAAAAATGAAAAATGGAACAAAAAAAATATCTGTTGTCGCATCTGTACTGGGGGCAGCAGTATTGTTGAGCGGATGTATGATGGAATGTCCATCAAAAAAACATCATCATAAAAAAACGACTGCATATGCACAGCCAGTTGAGGTCGTAGAGTCAGATACGATTGTCGTTTATCAGACATATGAAAATGAAGAGTTGAATCATGTCTATGCAAAAATGTATACCCACAGCAGTCGTGGCGGTGAATCAAAAATGGGCTATATCAAATTCAAGGATACTGAAAATGGTCTGAAAATGACAGTAGATCTGAAGGATATGCGTCCAGGTGTTGTATATAATGTAAAACTGTATCAATGTGGGGCATGCCATAATGATGCAAAGTGCTGTAATAATGCAAAAAAATGGGATCTGGATTTGCCATTGCTGCAGGCAGGTGCCAGTGGCAGACTGGAACAGACATATATGATTCAGGGATTAAATGCGGCACAATTAAATGGTATGAATATCTATCTGGAACGTGATGGTGGATACAAGGCCGGATGGGGCAAGTTGGAAAAATAGTATATGTCATAAATCCCCGATAAAAACGGGGATTTTTTTGTTGTTTTGTCTTGTGAATATTTTCCTGTGTGATAGTATCTGGTTAAAAGACAGGAAATGAGATTTTATATATTTTCTTTTATCGTATGCGTGGGCTGGGGGACAGGGGCAACAGCACAAATAATCGGGGCAGATGTCGCAGGTGATACAGTTATCTGGAATCAAAATACCACAGTGAATAATGATGTCAGGGTTATGCCAAATCGACTGGATATTGTACGTTCGATAAACCTGGAAAATCATGGCGAAATTAATACAGATATTTATGTGTCTGATGAATATAATCTGTATGTCAGAAATACAGGAATATTTAATGCAAATATTGTTTTGGGAAATGGGGCAAATCTGTATCAAATAATTTCAAATGCAGAACAGATAACACAACTGAATGTGAATGCAGAATATGACATAATTGTTGATGCAACAGATGTTTTGCGCCTGGTTGATATCGCAAATGTTGCACCAAGCATGGGCAGGGTTGTGCTGGATAATTCAATTCTGGATATAAATGGTGCGCAGGTGGTACATGGGGGTAATTGGCAACTGGGTGATGAAGTTATTTTCAAAATAGATAGTCTGGATGATTTGTATGGTCGTGTGATTCTGGAGAATGTTTCTGGAAATGGGCGGGTTATTTTTCAGACAAGTCAAACAGATGATATGTTCGTTGATGTTGGACGGATTGAAAATAATAACTTGGTTGTGGATAGAGTACGTGAGACAGATTACTATAAAATATTGAAAAATGATGTGGGAACTTTCTTGAATAATATCAGATTGAAAAATCCAGAGGACCGGTTGCTGGGCAGACTGGATGCGGCAGAAAGGCGGGATGAAATTCATAATGCATTGTCGAAATCTGTTCGGTTTAATCCAGATTTAATGATTCGGTCGATGCGTGTATTAAGTACGTTTAATACATTTTATAATTTTGGGAATAATAATTCCGGGATAAATCTGGATGTTGTTTTGTCTGATGATTTTAATGCCCGTGGTATAAACGCAGGGGTGGATATAAATTGGTCAGATAAATTGAATTTTACACTGGGGTTCGGGGCGGGACGGTTGGACTATGCCAGTGGTGTTGATGAATTTGCTGCAGATTATTATACTGTAAATCTGGGGATGGATTATGTTTATGATGAAAATGTTGTAGTGATGGGGAATCTGGTACTGGGTAAAATGGATACAGATATTGATTCTGTTTTGTATAGCGGCACAGTTTATTCGCAACCAAGTGTTCTGGGTGGAAATATGCGGTTGGATTTTGGGTACAGATTTTATATTTACGAATCGGGGTACCTTATGCCGATAATTGGTGGCGGGACAGAGATGTATTCTGCGGAATCTGTTGATGTAAGTAAAGTTTATGCGCATGCGGGATTTGTTGCAGGATATCAATATCAGATGATGGGGATATTGTATAATCTGTATACAAAAATAGAAAGCACACCAGATTATGGGGTTGCAATATCTGGCGGTTTGGGGTTCTGGTCAACCTATGACAGGGCAGGTGGATATGCAGAAATTGCCGCCATGCATGCGTTTGATGCAGACAGTTATAAACTGTCGGTCGGTGCCAGGATGTGGTTCTGAGTCAGATTTAATCTGTAAATTTCCCACGCAAGGATGCTTTGTTTGCAGCTGTGATTTTTATGTCTGCCAGGGCAGGGGCATTTTCGCATGCGGGGACAATACATTGCTGCATAAATGGGGTGCGATATACCAAATGGCGGCCGGTTTTGTCAGGACCTTCTAGCAGGCACGAGAGTGTTTTATCGATGCAACTGTTGTTAAACTCACGTTGAACTTCGTTCAGGTATGTGTCCAGGCATGCCAGACGTGCGGCCTTGATGTTTTCTGGGATTTGGTCAGGCATTAATGCCGCCGCAGTATGCGGACGTGGTGAATATTTGAACGAGTAGGAATTAATATATTTTATTTGCCGGGCAATGTTCATTGTTTGTTCGAAATCATCGTCTGTCTCGCCAGGAAATCCAACAATAAAGTCTGATGAAATTTGGATGTCAGGACGGGCAATTTTTAACTTGCGAATGATATCTGTGTACAGTTCTAATGAATATGGACGATTCATGCGGGTCAGAATATTCTGAGAGCCACTTTGAATCGGCATGTTCAAAAATGGTAACAGTTTTGGTTCGGTTCTGAACATATCAATCAAGTCGTCGGTCATTTCTGTTGGATAACTGGATGTGAAACGTATACGCATGATTTCTGGGATTTTTGCAGCTTCACGTATCAAATCAGACAGGCGATATGTGTGCCCGTTTTCATCGGTGTATTTATACCCATTTACGTTCTGACCCAAAAAGCAGATTTCAATCGCACCAGTTTTTGCCGCATGAATTGTGTCGTGGACACAGTCATTAAATGGACGTGATAATTCACGACCACGGGTATAGGGAACAATGCAATATGTGCAGACGTGATTGCAGCCCTCTTGGATTGGAATATAGGCCACACGTGGGGATTTCTCCATCTGGGGCAGTTCGTCAAACTTTTCCAGTCCGCCCAGGTCAATGTTCAATAATTTGGCATCTGGGTTTTCCAGAATCTGGGGCAGTTTATGATAACTTTGTGGTCCCAAAACAAAATTCAAATCGGGGATACGGCGAAACGCAGTTGCACCCGCTTCACGGGCGACACAGCCAACAATGCCGAACAGGGCAGATGGCTTTTTAGCACGTCTGATACGTCCCAGGGCAGAAAAAACTTTATCGGTTGCCTTGGCACGGACAGCGCAGGTGTTCAGTATGATGATGTCTGCGTCTGAAACATCGTCTGTACGCATGAATCCGTGGTGTTCCAGCATGGCAGCAATGCGCCAACCATCGTATACATTCATTTGACAGCCAAAGGTTTGAATAAAGAATTTTTTCATTTGTGTTGTTCTTATTTATGTTTTGTGCGTTCGCAACGTATGCGTTTGAATCGCATTGCATGAATTTTGTTCATGGCACGAAGTGCGTAATTTATACGATGTTGTAGTTCACGACTGCGTATGCGAGAACGTGCCATGTCGGTTTCAAGGATTTTTATCAATCTGGCAAATGCCGCGGCATCATTTATGTCCATGATTATTTACTTTGGGTATGATTCGCACGGATTTTGGTTGCTTTGATAGACTGCAGACGGGCCTGGGCCGCATTGTATGCAGCGGCGGCATATTTTTTTTGGTCTGGTAACTGGATTTCATTGTCAGGTATTTCAACGTCAGGTATTTCAACCAATCCGTATTTTACACCCAAAATTGGATCGTTTTCAATGATTGTAAGTACTTTTGCCATGTTTCATCCTTTTTTTGTTATGATAATTTTTTACGCAAGATTTCGTTTACAACGGCTGGGTTGGCGGTGCCACCTGTTTTCTTCATGACGTTGCCAACAAAGAATCCCAGCAGGCCAACTTTGCCAGATTTATATTGTTCAACCTGGGATGGGTTGGCGGCGATTACTTCGTCAATAATGGCCTGGATTGCGCCGGTGTCGGTCATTTGTTTCATACCGAATTTGTCTGCGATTTCACGTGGTGTGCCGCTTTCGCCATCCAGCATTTTAATAAAGATTTCTTTGGCCTGTTTACCGTTGATTGTGTTTTCACCAATCATGTCGACAAGTTCGGCCAGGTCGGATGGTGTGATGATACGCATTTCATCAATTATGCCTGATTTTTCATTTTTTGCATCCCAGTTTTCGGGGTGGGCAAATAATTCAGATATCATCCAGTTGGCAATCGATTTTGCATTTTCTTTCTTGCCATTTACAGCCGTGTCAAACCAGTGTGATATGTCAACGGTTTCAGTAAGTCTTGCTGCATCGTATTCAGACAGCCCAAATTCATGCATATAGCGGGTACGTGTCGCAGATGGCAGTTCGGGCATGGTGTTGCGTATACGTTCGATTTGTTCATCTGTGATTTCAATCGGCAGCAGGTCTGGATCCGGGAAATAGCGATAATCCAGTGCATCTTCTTTGGAACGCATGACAGATGTTGTGCCTTCGCCCTGGTTATAACGCATTGTGTCTTGGGTGACGGTGCCACCATTTTCATAGATTTCGATTTGACGGCGTGCCTCGTACTCGATGGCGTTTTTAATGAATTTGAACGACACCATGTTTTTGGTTTCGGTGCGGGTGCGGAATTTAGTGTCGCCCACAGGACGGACAGAAACATTGACGTCTGCACGCATGGAACCTTCCTCCATGTTGGCACGTGATACACCCAGGGCACGGGCAATTTCACGGATTTCACGCAGGTAACGTTCTGCTTCGTCCGGGGATGAAATATAAGAATTGTTTTCCGGATTTTTTGTGTCCAGGAATGTCACAATTTCCAGCAGGGCAACACCTGTGCGGTTATAGTCTGCAAAGGATTTTGTCGGATGAACATCGTGCTTTAATTTTCCTGCGTCTTGTTCCAGGTGGGCACGTTCGATAAATATCTTTTTAGGGTTGCCGTCATCACCCATGATTTCAACCCAGCCACGACCAACAACAGGTGGTTCATCGGCAGGTTGCGAAATCTGATAGCCCTGGGGCAGGTCAGGATAAAAATACTGTTTACGTGCAAAGCGACTGTGGCGGGAAATTTCTGCGTTTATTCCCAAACCAAACTTAATCGCCTGGTCAACACAATATTTGTTTAATACCGGCAACATACCGGGCATCGCAACGTCAACCATTGATACCTGGGTGTTGGGCGCAACAGTCGGATTATAATCTGCAGATGCACCGCTGAATAATTTCGATTCAGACAGTACCTCGATATGGGTTTCCAGTCCAATTACTAATTCCCAATCACACGTTTTGCCTTTTATTGTAAACATTTTTTCTTTTTCCCTTGCTTTTTTGTTTTTTGTATCTTATTATTGGTCCCGCGTTGGCTAGGTAGCTCAGTTGGTAGAGCAAGGGACTGAAAATCCCTGTGTCGGCGGTTCGATTCCGTCCCTAGCCACCAGTTTTATTTCTAATGCGGCCGTTTTTACGGTCATTTTTTATTTCCCTATTATTGTTGTTGGGCGGTTGTCAATACCGGCCACAGTTTCAATATGCTTGGCCAATTGCAGAACACGCATGTCATCAAAGCGGCGACCCACAACCTGGATGCCCAATGGCAGACCGTTTGTGGCAAGTCCCGCTGGAACACTGCATGCAGGTATACCCGCCAGGTTCATCGCAACGGTAAATAAATCCAATGCATAGTATTCCAATGGCGACAGGTCAGATGCCAAAGACATGGCTGTGCCCGCAGACGATGGACAGATAATTAAATCGCACTGTTCAAAGGCAGAATTAAAACTGTCTGCAATCATGCGGCGAACACGGGCGGCCTGCATAAAGTATACATCGTATGATTCACTGCTGAGTACTGCTGTGCCGATAATCATACGGCGTTTGACTTCGTCACCAAAGCCGGCGGCACGTGTCTTTTTGAATGTGTCATAGATATCACGACCTTCGATGCGCAGACCATAACGCATGCCGTCATAGCGGGCCAGGTTGGACGAGGCCTCGGCCGGGGCGATGATATAGTATGCCGCCAATGCATCCAGGATGTTTGGAATAGAAACTTCGATTATTTCTGCGCCCATGGATTTAAGGTCGCAAATGCGTTTTTCAAACAAAGATTTCATGTCGTCTGAAACTTTGACGTCTGCAAATTCTTTGATTATGCCAACACGTAATTTTTTACCGTTGCCCAATATTGGTTCCAGTGGGGCAGTGCAGGTAAAACCGTTTTTGCTGCTTGTCGAATCTTTTTCGTCATGACCCGCCATCGCAGATAATACCATGGCGGTATCATCAACTGTGCGTGCAATTGGGCCGGGGGTGTCCAAACTGGATGCAAATGCAACGCAACCCCAACGTGAACACAGGCCATATGTGGGCTTCATACCAACCAGGCCCGTTATCGCAGATGGAAAACGAATCGAACCGCCTGTGTCTGTTCCGGTTGCCGCCAATGCCAAACCACCCGCCACAGCAGAGGTTGAACCGCCCGATGAGCCACCGGCCGTTAAACGTTTTTCCAATTGCCATGGATTAACAGGGGCACCAAAGAAACTGGTCTTGCTGAATGTGCCCATGGCGAATTCGTCCAGGTTTGCCTTGCCCAATAATACGGTGCCGGCATCAATAAATTTCTGGGATACGGTGGATTCATATTCTGGGATGAAATTTTCCAGCATGCGTGATGCCGCCGTTGTACGAATGCCGCGTGTGGCAAATAAATCCTTCATCGCAATTGGAATGCCATCCAAGGGCAGGGTATCACCCGCCGCACGGCGTGCATCAGATGCCGCCGCATCCGCCATGGCGCGCTCGGGTGTTACAGTGATATAGCAATTCAGGTCCGCACCATATTTTTCAATTCTATCCAGATAGGCACGTGTTAATTCCACTGCACTGATTTCACGGTTGTTTAATTTTTTTAATGCTTCTGTTAAAGTCAGGTTTATCATTGTCGTTCTATCTTTGGTTGGTTAATATTTTTGTTAAAAAATCTGTGCGCACAACGTTTGTTAAATAACAATAATCGTTTACAATAATTCGTGGTGTGACATCAACATGGGTGCCTGTTTTGAATGTGTATTGGCCAGTCGATGGTGAAATAACACCAATCTTTTTGTCGGGCTGTTCCAATGAATAATATATTTCCAGTTGCATTGCAGAATTAGAACTGAGGCATTTGTTAAAACGACTGTCCAGTGGAGTTATGGATATTTGCTTGTCAATTGTTTGCATGTTATTTAACCTTTTGTTTGCCATAGTACTGGGGAAACAAGGTTGCCCCAACTGTTTTGCACATGAATTCATCGCGACATTTGCCAGTGGCCAGTGTTTTGTGGCAGAGCATAAGTTTTTGTAGTGCAGAATCTGGTGTTTGTGTTGTACATTTGCATTTTACTGGGGTGGTAAAATCAGAATGTATGCATAAACTTAGTTGCGAATTGATATATGGGCTGGATTTACAAAAATTTAAAAACGATTTCATGGTTTTGAAATTTTTACGATGTTTGTCGTAATTGTATGTCGTGGCAGAAAAATCTGTTACCATGTATCCCCAACAAAAGTCAGATGGGAATGGATGAGCATTCAAGGTTTTTATTAAGTTAATTGCAGTATCAAATGATATTGCCCCCCCCAGTGCGTATGGTGCAAATTGTACCATGTCGGGGTGAGATTGGTGACCCATGTAGGTTTGAATTTTTTGCTGCATTTTATTTAACCTTTTGTTTATTGTAAAATAGGGGAAACAATACCGATGCAAATTTTTTTACCAAATATTCATCCCGGCATTTACCGTATGCAATGTTTCGAATGCATTCGTTCGGTGGACATTTACGGGAATTGCGAAATGTCAGAAAAAATTCCGCATAATTTTCTGGTTGTACAGTGTGGCCGTGCTTCTCGTGGTCAACGTACATTGTGGTGTTAACACCATAAATAAGCTGGGCATACATGCTGTACAGACAACTGGTTTCGGGGATCGTGGTTCGAGATATATCCTGAATCAATTGGGTTAGTGTTGCATATGAATATGGACTGCAACTGATTGATGAACCTTGGGTATTTCTTTCTTTGAAAGTAAGGGTAAAAGTATCTGTTTTGTTCATTTTATTCTCCATCCATAACCTTAGGTACTGCGAAATAGCCACGTGATGTGCCAGCATTGTCGGGCGTGTTTGCCAAAACCAAATCACGTATGTTGCCATCGGTTACAACGTCATCACGCATTGGTAATTTATGCTCGGACGGGTTTAATAATGGGGTAAGGCCCGTTGTGTCAATTTGTTGCAGTTTGTCCAGCCAGTCAACGACCGAGTCAATGTTCATTTCAGCCAATTTTTCATCAGATATTTCAATCTTGACCAGGTCGGCGAATTTCTGTAATTGTTGCTTGCTAAATGCCATTTTCAATCCTATATTTATAAAGTAAAGGAATTATACAATGATTTTGCCAGATTTCAAGGATTTTCCACGTTCGGGACGTGTTTTGGGGGTTGATTGGGGACAACGCAGATTGGGAATTGCTGTGTCCGACCCAAATCGAAATTTTGTTTTTGTGCGGCCGGTGTTGCAATTGCCGACGATGGCACAAAATCATGCGCAGCTGGTGGCAGGTGTGGCCAAGACAGAATCTGTGGTGGCAATTGTTGTGGGGATGCCACTGCGTGCAGACGGGACAGAATCAGAAACAACAAAAATGGTTCGGGATTTCGTTCAGCAATTGGAACAATGTACAGATTTGCCAATTGCGACAATTGAAGAAAATTTAACATCTGTTGCCGCCCAGGAAAATATGGGGCGGGTTCGTGTGCGTGATTTGAAAGAAAAGCTGGATTCAGAATCCGCACGGGTGATACTGGAAAATGCAATTGCAATTATAAACCGGGGATAGTAAAACCCCGGTTTTTATGCGTATAGCGCATTTTTTTGTTGCTTGATTATTCTTCGTCTTTGTCGGGGATTTGTCCGTCTGCAGATAATAATACTGCAATCCAGCGGGTCGAATCAAACTGGGCACAGATGATATAGGTCGCAACCAATAATGGCACACTGAAGAACATACCCGCAATCCCCCAAATCATTCCCCATACAACCAGATTTATTAATATCGCCAGGGTCGACAGATTTAAGGTCTTGCCCGTTAATTTTGGTTCCAGGATGTTGCCAAATATAATCTGCAGGGCAATCAGTCCAATGGCGGTTAAAACTGGTTGCTGTAGTGATGGGGCGGTTAATAATGAATACAGTATCGGCAATGTGCAGGCAACAATTGCACCAATTGTGGGAATGTAACTGGTGATGAATACAATAAATGCCCAAACACCAGCAAATTCAACCCCAATTAACTGTAACCATATAAACGAGGCAATACCAGTTATCGCAGATATAACGGTTTTTACAAATAGGTATTTTTTCATGTTGGTATCAATGCTGTCCAGGATATAGCGCATCTTTTTTGATTGGCGGCGGGATGGAAGCATCGCAGAAAATTTTTGATTAAATGTACTTTGTTCGACAAACATAAATATCATGTACACAAATACCATGCCCATAGAGGCCGCAACAGAGGCCAATGATGAACCAATGTTGGCAGCAACCTTGGTAACGTTGGGTATCATCTTGGCATCAAATGTCAGGCCAATTGATTCTGATAGGTATGTGCCCAGGTTTACCAGGCCGTCTTGGATTGCAGGTAATACACCAACCAGTTCGCCAAACATTGGACGAATTTGGGTTGAAAATAGATATATTATGCCAATAACTGTTAACAGTGTGCCGATGTATGATACCCAATCAAAAATACGTGAATATATTCGTTCTGTTTTGTTCTGGGGGGTGCGGTATGGTAAAGCACGACGGTAATAGTCGGATATTGCATTCATCAGATACCATAAAAAACCAGCAATCAGAATGGGAATTAAAATAGAACGGGCAAGCCATAACAGTGAAATGGCGGCAATGAAAATAATAATTCCGTGCATGTTTATTGTCCTTGGGTGGTTGGTTCGGTTGTCAGTTCGATATCAGACATGTTTATCTGAATATCAGGTGTGGTTTGTGGCAGTACTGTATTGAAAATCAGTGTTGTCAATATGATTGTGATATTCAATATAATCGCAATGTTGGTATAGGTTTTTGGCATCTGTTTTATAAACTGTTTTGTGCCAACTTGGATCAGCCAAATGCCAAAAATTAATGCCATAATGCAGGTCAGCAAGACAAATCTGAAACTGAAACACAGGCATGATAACAGTGTTAATATGATAAATGCGGCGGCCGTATGTGTGGGGCGGGCAGATATCCATTGGACAAGTTTGTTATAACGTGTGTTTGGTGATTGTGATGTGTGCTTGTTCGCAGGTGCGTCTAAAAAGTATCCAGGGACCCATAATGCAGAAAAACCAAATGGAACGGTTAATACTATTTTCCACATGGGGATATTTAATGAACGGATGCGACAGTACTTGGCATAGATGTTAGTGATGAAAATGCCAAAAATGTACAAAGAAAACAGCGAAAGAATCAATAAGGGGGCAAATCTGTTCGGTGAAAACAGTGCAGAAAATATATCAGCAGAATATTGCGAGAATATATAAAACTGGATTGCAGATATGATGTACAGTATTCCAGATTGGGCCGTGTGAACGGCGATAAAGGATTGCTGGGTCGTGATGTCACGTGGTAATTTCTTGATTGTGATAATTATCGTTGTGATAAATGTTATTTGCAGAATTGCAAATATGCAGGTCATGAATGTTTGGTCGCTTATCCAGTTGGTGAAGTTGGCAATTAAACTGAATATAAATACTGTGGCAAAAGATGCGATAAACGTTAGCAGTGCAAATCGTAGCGGTGCCCACAGCAGCCATGTTGATAGTTTTGATTTATTCATTTTTTTGTTGTCCTGTTGTTTTTGTTGTTTTTATTTTATCACAATTTGACCGCCAGATAAAGTCGTTGTATCAGTTGGGGCGACCATTTGGGTAAATGTGTCCTGGTGTGAAATGAATAAAAACGTTGTTTGGGGCATGTTGTGGATGGTGTCTGCAATTAATTTTTGGGTTGCAGAATCGGCCCCGGAATCTGGTTCGTCCAGGATTGCCAATTTCGGTCTTGCCAGCAGCAGTCGCAGCAGCATCAAACGTTTGCGTTCGCCACCAGAAAATCCAACGTTTATACTGCGATTTAGCCATTGATGTGGAATGTCCAGTTGTTCACGTGCGGCGTCCAAGGATTGTAGAAATTCTGCCATGGATAAATCGTGGCCAGTGTTAAAGTGGGCATGGGCAGAACAGGAATGTTTTAGAAAACTGACGACAGACAGTCCGGGGATTTCGGGAACATGCTGGGCCCCCAGAAATATTCCATGCAGGGCACGGGTGGTTGCGTTTTCTGCGGTGATGTTTTTGCCATCAAATATAATTTCGCCAGATGTAATTTTGTATTCCGGATTGCCGGCAATCGTTTGGACCAATGTTGATTTGCCAGAACCGTTATGTCCGGTCAGTAAATGACGTGAACCAGATTTTATCTGCAGGTTGATGTTGTGCAGCAGTTCGGTGTCGCCAAAATTTACGTTCAGATTTTTTATAGTCAGCATGTGTTAATCCTTTGATAATGCCATTTGTATCAGTTGTTTCGATTCAACCAAAAATTCCATCGGTAATCGTGACAGTACAGGTGTTGCGACCGCACCAATGATTAATGCGGTGGCGGTATCTGTGTCGATGCCGGCCATGTTCAAATAGTTTAACGTTGCAATGTCGATGGTGCCGGTGGTCGCTTCGTGTGATTGTGTGTTGTTGTGACCGCTGTGTATGATGCGGGGCAGGGTGTTGGCGGTTGCAAATTTGCCAATCAGGCGACTGTCACATTTTGATGCGTTTGTACAATCGTTGCCGGTAAATGATACGATGCTGCGGAATGTCTGTGTGGAATGGTCGGTCGCAACACCGTATGATACAATGTTTGATGTTGTGTTGTTGCCAATGTGTATCATTTTTGTGCCGGTGTCTGCCATCTGACCATCACGGGTAATGGACAGTGAATAAAAGTCGCTGTACGCATGATTTCCGCGTAAAATTGTTGAAGGATACTTCCAGGTCATGGCACTGCCGATTTCCATTTGGGTCCATAATAATTTTGCATTCTCGTGACAGATGCCGCGCTTGGTCACAAAGTTTAGGATGCCGCCAGTGTTTTTTTTGCCGTCAAATTCACCTGCAAACCAATTTTGAACAGTTGCGTATTTTACAGTTGCATTGTCATGAACGATAATTTCAACAACACCGCTGTGCAATTGATGATTTGGACGGCGGGGGGCACTGCAGCCCTCCATATACGTTAATTCAGATCCGGTGTCTGCGATGATTAATGTGCGTTCAAATTGACCAATCTTGGCAGTTTCAATGCGGAAATAGCTGGCCAAATCAATCGGACACTTGGTGTTCGGCGGAATATAGACAAATGTGCCGTCTGAAAATACGGCGGCATTTAAAGCGGCAAAAAAGTTGTCTGATGATGGTACAACCGACCCCAGGTATTTTCGGACCAGGTCAGGGTGTTGTTGAACCGCATCTGAAAATGGTAAAAATATTATGCCGTGCTGTGTTAACAGGTCTGTGTACGACGTGTGAACAGAACGACTGTCAATCACAGTGTCGGTTGCCATGCCCAGCAGTGCACGTTGTTCAGATTCTGGCAGCCCCATTTTTTCATATACGGTTTTCAGGTCTGAATTATCAATCGCAGCAGGTTCGTTGTAATAGTTCAGGTCGTTATAGTCAATTGGCGCATAGTCAACAGTGCCCCAGTGGGGTTCTGACATCTGTTTCCATTTGTGGTATGCGTCCATGCGCCATTGCAACAGCCATTCGGGCTCGTTACGGATGGCAGAGATTTCGCGAATAAGATTTTCAGACAGTGGTACCATTAGTCCGTTGTGTCTTGGTGTTTTTTTTGTCCTAGTTCGTTTGGGCGGCCAATTGTTTTGCCTGGGCAAAAAATGTCAGGGATTGTCCCAACAGACCGTCTGTGAATGTATTTGATAGCAAACCATCTGGTTCGGTCGTTGTCAAGTGATGCAAGAAATTATCTGCACGACGCATATAGTTTTCAATGCTGCGGGCAACTTCGGAATCCAGTTTGATAGCACGACGCAGTTTTTCCAATGCAAATGGATTCTTGGCATATTCGTCCATTATTGCACCCAGGGCACGCCACAGGGGGTGTTCGGGGGTGTTGCGGGGCATGATGTCAATGGCAGCCATAATCGGAATTAGATTTTGCAGCAAATCTTGGTAAATCATTTCGGCATTTTCTGCAATGGCATTGGTCGCAGATTTGTTTTTTAATATTGATTGCATCTTGACCAACAGGTTGTACTGAAATTCCAACGTCTTGTTTATGTTCAGAATTCGTGAATTTATGCGGTACATATATATGGCAACTGTGCCAATCATGATAACAATAATACCCAAAATCCCAAATATAATTCCATTTTCCATGTTGATGTGTCCTTTTTGTGATTCTTTGCTTGTTCTGGGCAACAGTATAACATGTTTTTGCGATTCGTGCGATTTTATCTGAACAGATATTTTTTACAGAAAAAGATGTGTTTTTAGGTCTTGCACAGATTCGGTCAAATTGTTATAATATTAATTAATTAAGGGAAAGGAAGGTATACAATGTTCCGCAAAATTTTGATTTTTGCAATGTTTGCTACGGCGGCTGGCTATTGCTTTGCTGCGGAAAATCTGCCACAGGTGGTGACGTCAGAGGTGTTCTATGAGACGTCAGAGGTGTTCTATGATCAGGAAAGAATTGTGGACCAAAATCAAGAGGTTCAGGTTGAAGAAGTTCAGATGCAGGCAGTAGAAGTGCCAGCATGGCCACTGGCGGGGTCTGATGCAGATGTCGAGGTTTCTTGTGAAGGGGCGCTGTGTTCAAAAACAAAACAGCAAGACAATATTCGTATTGTGTCCAAGGTAGGTGCAGATTTGGTTGTTGAAAATAATTTTAATCTGGGGGCACGTGGTGAATTTGCAGGGTGGTCTGGTGGGGCAAATATGCTGCATGGAACACAAATCCCAGTTGGGTTCGCAGATGAATGTGATGGCTCGTCCGAAATGCCATTGCTGCATCGTGAAGTTCTGGAAGATGATGGTGGAAATGTTTTGGCTGTGTCACGCAGTAGTCGGAAAAACTGTGGCAAGTATGCAGATGGATATGAAGCGTTTGCAGTGCGCAATGGTATGAAGGTCGATGGCGTGACTGCAGATGGTATGCAGATTTCAAATGCTACAGGTGATGGAACAACCGTTATCAGCGAAGAAACAGAAATCGCAGTCGATGTGTCTGCAGATGCAGAGGCGCCTGCTGTCTTGACCGACCAAGTGCGTTCATGGGTGGTGGCAAATGGACAAACATTGCGTGAAGTTTTGCAGAACTGGTGTGATAAAGAGGGCTGGGATTTGGTGTGGACAACACCACGTGAATATCCAATCGAGGCCAGTGCTGTGTTCAAGGGACGTTTTGTAGATGTGGCATCGGCGTTGGTGCGGAACTTTGGGCGCGCAACACCTGTCCCATATGCAAAGTTCTATAAGGGAAATAGAGTGTTGGTGATTTCAACGTCAGAAGAATAATTTATGCAGATAACAGATGTGTAGGAGAATATACAAATGAAAAAATTATTGAAAACATTTCTGGTGTGTGGATTGGTTTGCATAACGGTTATGGGGTGTGCAAAAAAAGAATCTGCACAGGTGGCCGCATCTGTTGATCAGGACTTTATCAATGCATATGATGCGTTCGAAATGGCAAAAAATCCACGTGCCAAGGTCGCTAGTGGCGATACCGTGTCTATGTCCGAAGGGGTTTGGTTGGGGAATAAATCAATGGTGCTGGAACACAGAAATAATCTGCCGGCAAAGTTCGAAACAGATACAGGTGTTACAATTTTATTAAATGAACCTGTCTCACTGCAGGTGTTGGCAAATGATATTTATTCGATTACAAATATTCCTGTTAAAATTGATGGACAAATTTCTGCGGATAAGTTAAGAAAACAGGTTAATGTGGCATATACTGGCAAATTGTCGGGCTTGCTAAGCCAGGTTGCAACAGATTTAGACCTGTTGTGGTATTATGATAAAAATGCAATTGTGTTCTATGAAACAGAAACCAAGACATTTACATTATATGCACTGGGGACCGAGGTTGCATATCAGACTGCGGTTTCAACAGATGATTCAAATGAAGTGTCGTTGGAATCAACGTTAAAGGAATGGGATGAAGTTGAAAATGCAATCTCGTCAATTATTGGCAAGGCAGATAATGCAGATTTTACTGTGTCGCGCAGTTTGGGAACCATTACGGTGACTGCATCGCCATCGGTTCTGGCACGTGTTGGCGAGTATATCGAACGTCAAAATAAACGCCTGAGCCAACTGATTACAATTGATGTCAAGGTTTTGCAGGTTACAATTTCAAATGATTCTGCATTTGGATTGAATCTGGCGGCGGCAATTAATTCTACGTCTGGATTGAATATTGTTGCAAATCCAAAGAATAATTTGGCATCGACCGAGGCCAGTTCAATGAATATTGCTGTTCTGTCAAATACGGTGTCTGCGTTGACTGGGGCAACACATCTGGAAGGGGGGAATGTTGTCGAAGGGGCATACACAAATGATCAAATTATGAATGGTTCTTTGTCTGGTGCGGCCGGCAGTAATGCGTTAATCGAAGCGCTGGCAAAGCAGGGCAAGGTGTCGCTGGTTACAAATGTTGGGGTGACAACACGGTCGAATCGTGTCGCACCGGTCAGCAATACCCGTACAACCGGATATATCAAACGTTTCGAATCACGTAATTTCACAACTGTGGAATCCAGTACAGTTGACCAGGATGACTTGGAAACGGGCTTTACAATGCAGTTGTTGCCGAACGTTTTGGAAAATGGCAAGATTTTATTGTTGTTCCGTATGTCGGTGCGTGAACTGTTGCGTATGTCTACGCAAACAATTGGTGAAGTGACATTGCAGTTGCCAGAGGTAGAAGAACGCAGCTTTATGCAAGAGGTTATTATGGAATCTGGACAAATGTTGGTTGTTTCAGGATTCGAAAAGCAGAAGGGGTCAGATACCCGATATGGGTTGGGTGATCCAGACTTTATGGCACTGTCTGGTTCGCGTGAAACATCGGCCAGTCGCGAGGTTTTGGTTGTTATCTTGACACCGCAGGTTTTGGTCAGCCCAATGGATGCAGAACGCAGTATTCAGCAGCACTGGGGTGCACCACTTAATTAAAATAAATTATAATAATTCATCTATGGGCGGGGGCGACAACTCATGTAGCGTTTGTACACTACGTTGTCGCCCCCATCCCATATCTAAATCATTCTAATTTATTTTACGCACCTGATGTGCTGTGTGTGGGGGCGGTAACTCATGTAGCATTTTGTACACTACGTTGTCGCCCCCGCCCCAAGAGGGGAAATTTTTCTGGTGCTAAGTCCCGCAATAGAGGGGGCTTTTAAATGTTTTCATTTTTGTAGGATATGGCAGCGATGCGGATTGTTGAAAAAAACGATTCGAATTTTGGTGCTGTCAATCGTGGTTTATGTCTTTTTGTGCTTTACTTCTTATGGTCGATTCGGTTATAATGTACGCAAGACAAAGTCAGATTTTTTGTTAAAAAATCAAGGAAATCTGCGGCTTTGCGGCCAAAAAATGACTGCCGAATCTAAACGGTGGTTTTTTTTCGGCATGTTTTGAAATAAATTTTTCCCACTTTTCTGCAACATTTTGTCTCTCCGTTATGTTGTTTTTAAACCACCGTTTTTTTACGACATTATTCAGTATGTTTTGCATTGTTGTGTTTGGTGCGATTTGCATATTTAATACACCGTCAATTGTTGGGCCGGCACATGCGGCCTATTGGGAGTGTATGGATGATGGAGATTGCAAGGACGGATATTCATGTGTCGCAGGTGAATGTGTTGACCCCAGCGATTCTGGCGATGACGATTGTGATACCTGTGCACCGTGTGGTGATGGGTACAGTGGATGTGTTAATGAGTGTACGGGTACTGATACTTGTGTCGAAGTTTGTGATACCTGTGCACGATGCCCCAGTGGTTATATTGGGTGTGTGAATGAATGTACGGGTACCGATAATTGTGTCGAAGAATGCAACCAATGTGCAGACTGCCCCCCTGGATACAGTGGATGTGTAAATGAATGCAGTGACAAAGATAACTGTACCTGTGATGTAGATTGTACAGAAGAACCAGGCAGTTATTATGATTCGTGGACAGAAACAGAAACTAACGAATACACAGACACAGACAGCGATACATATACAGAAACAGACAGCAGTTCTGATACCGAAACCAGCAGTGATTCTTGGACGGAATATGACGAAGATACGTATACCGAAACAGATTCAGATACGTATGAGGAAACGGATTCGGAGTCGTATTCTGAAACGGATGACCGTCCATATGTTGATAGTAAAGAAGAAACTTATACCGATAGCAAAGACGAATCGTGCGAGTACAGCGATTATAACCTGTGTAGTGTCGGCACGTGTCCAACGGGGTATACCTGCACATGGAATACTGGGGTTGCATGTACAACATGTACAGATACGGGCACAGAATCCTATGAACGTGAATGTACAGATTTTTACACGCGGGGGTGCACAGATTTATATGAAAGAACTTGTACGGACAGTTTAAGTCGCAGTTGCACAGACAGTTTGGCTCGGCAATGTACGGATTATTATGAAAGTGATTGTGACAAAGACTGCGAACGTGATTGCGAAACAGATTGTGAACGCAGTTGTACAGACTCGCTGGAACGTGATTGCACAGAAACATGCGAGTCAACATGCACAGAGGAATGCGATGGTAATGCAACCGGTGGCGGTTGTGCATCCGCAGGCAACGAATGCACAGGATGTGATTCAACCACAACACGTTGTGAAGATCCCAGTTGCAGTACGTCCTGTGGCGGTTGGTCTGTTGTTGATACAGACTGTGATCCGTGGGATTGTAGTACATCTTGTGGCAGTTGGGACTGTAGCACCTCTTGTGGCCGCTGGATCCTGGTTGATACACAATGCGAAGAATGGGAAGTGACGAACACATCATGTGGTTCATGGGGGGTTGATAGTACTTCGTGTGGCTCATGGTCATATTCTGATACGTCATGTGATGAATGGGAGTTTGACAGAACAGAATGTGGGGAATGGTCGTTATCGTCGGCCTGTGATGCGTATTGCACCCCGGCATCATGCACTTGCTCAATAAAAACACAAACGCCAAACAAATACACCTGTTCTGCGGGACAATATTTAGATGGTACAACATGTAAAACATGTCCCGCCGGATATGCATGTCCCGGTGGCACATTCACATACAACGGCGGTATCCAGGGACGTAATTATTGTTCGGGCGGAACATATAACACATCAACTGGTCAGTCATCGTGTTCAACCTGTACCGCTGGCTATTACTGCACAGGCGGAACAAACCGCACGGCATGTACGGCTAACTCAACCAGTGCGGCGGGGTCCGATGCAATCGGCGACTGTGTCTGCAAGGCGGGATTTGGCGGCAACGCCGGGACATCTGGCGGTACATGTACGGCATGTGCATGTGGTACTTACAAGGCCAGCAATGGTAATACATCATGTACAAAAACGTCTGATGGTTATTATGCAACCGGCACCGGGAACACAGGGCAGACCAAGGCAACGGCGGGTTATTATGCAGCGGCCGGTGCATGCAGCCAGACCGCATGTTCAGGACGTACTAAGTATTCTGCGACGGGGGCTGCGTCATGTTCGACTGTATCAACGGGATATTACACAACCGGGTGCAACAGCAGCGGTAATGCATGTACCAGTCAAACAATTTGTGCCAAGGGCACGTACTGCAGCGGTGGTGTTTCAAACAATTGCCCGGCGGGTAAATACGGCTCAACCACAGGTTTAAGCAGCAGTTCTTGTTCGGGGGCGTGTACGGCGGGATATTACTGTCCGGCGGGCTCAACGTCGTCCACACAAAACGCATGTGGGGCTGGTAAATACAGTTCGGCCGGTGCCGGTTCGTCCAGTGATTGTAAGAGCATAACCGCCGGATGCTATGGCACCAGTGCTTCCAGTGCATGTCCGAACTCCTGTGCCGCCGGCACATATTCAACCGGTGGTGCAGCATCCTGTTCTCCAATCAGTGCTGGTTGCTATGGCGGTGCAGGTTCGACCAGCGCGTGTCCAAATAAATGTTCGGCTGGTACATATCGTTCATCAACAGGGGGCACGGCACAATCTTCGTGTTCCAGTGTCAGTGCGGGATGTTATGGTTCTGCTGGTGCAACGTCATCATGTCCTGCATCGTGTGCCAAAGGTACCTATTCAACCGGTGGCGCATCGGCATGTACAGCATGTCCCGCAGGTAAATATGGTTCAACCACAGGATTAACATCTGCGGCATGTTCTGGATCATGTACGGCTGGATACTATTGCCCGGCAGGATCAACATCGGCAACACAAAACGCATGTACGGCGGGGAATTATTGTCCGGCAGGTTCAGGTTCACAAACCCCCTGTGGTGGTGGTAAGTATTCAGGGGCCAAGGCATCGTCTTGTTCAAACATCAGTGCCGGATGCTATGGCACCAGTGCATCATCGGCATGTCCAAACTCCTGTGCGAAAGGGTATTATTCCACCGGTGGCGCTTCGGCATGTACAGCATGTCCGGCGGGGACCTATGGGTCAACAACAGGATTGACATCTGCGGCATGTTCGGGCAAATGCGCCGCCGGATATTATGGCAGCAGTACAGGCCAAACCGCATCCACGTGTTCTGGTTCATGTACGGCCAATTACTACTGTCCTGCAGGTTCAACATCGTCTAAACAAAAAAGCTGCCCTGCAGGATATCCATACAGCGGTGCTGGTTCTGATGTGATAACAGATTGCTATAGCGGTACAAAATCACGTGCATGGTCAGGGTCACAAACCGCATGCAGCAAACCATCGGGCTGTGCAAGTGTGTCATGCAATTCATGTTCGATTGCGGCCTGTGATTATGTGGCATATTCAAACAGTGCAGGAACTGGGGATGGAACGATAAAATCGGGCTGTTCATCAAACAGCGCTGCGTGCCAACAAACAGTCAAATCTGTAACGGCGAATGCAAACAACTATGTGTCTGGTACGACATGTCCGACATGTTCGTCATACAGTTCAACATATACACTGTCAGACGGTGGTTCGATTGGTTCTGGGTCATGCTATGTTGTGCGCACCAATACAGGAACCGAGGTTGCACCATCCCTGCCCACAGGGTGCGCAGCACAGACTGTAAATTCCTGCACTAAACCAACGTGTAGTTACAAAGACTATGCGGGGCAGTCTGGCGAAACATGCAGTCCGGGTACATGTAACCAAACACACAAGGCATGTACATCTGCATCAACAAACTATTACCTGGCCAGCGGTGTGGCAAAAACATGCTCTTCGTACAGTTCTTCGTACCCGTCATCGGCCGGTGGTAATATAACATCCAGTTCATGCTATGGTTCGTTCAGTAAATCGGGCAGTCAGCTGGCATGTTCCCAACCTGCAAACAGTGCATCGTATACTTGTGGCAGCTGCACGGTTGGTACCTGTAATTATACCAAGTATGCCAGTGGT
>SUUQ01000005.1 GCA_015062445.1 Alphaproteobacteria bacterium
TCTGGTGATTATTGAGCGGGAGCCACCCTCTGTTCCATCCCGAACCAGACAGGGAAACCCCGTATCGCCGATGGTACTTTGGCTTAAGCCACGGAAGAGTAGGTCGTCGCCAGAATAAATCCAGTTTCGATATAGAAACCGAACCCCATTACACTACCGCCCAATCGGGCGGTTTTTTCTGTTTTGTAAAATTCTATATGTGTGATACAATTAAACATATGATAAAAGTGAAATTAAATGCAGTTTTTATGGAATTTCATAATATGGCACGACACTCCGTTGGGCCAAAAACCTTGCATGAATATGCCACGACAAATAACATGACCATGGATATGGCCGAAAAATGGAAATTTACACTGCGTGCACAGGATATTATTGAACAAAAATTACACCCGAATATCGTTGGTTGTACGGGATGTGCACGTGTATTTTCGCACCTGTTATCGAGCAAGGGGATTGAGCATAAGGTTATTTTAACTGCAATAGTATCTGATTTGCAGCATAGCGATACCAAACGCATAGATGGTCATCAAATTATTGCAGTTAATATAGACGGGAAAATGCGTATGTTTGACCCTGCAGAAAAAGAATTGAATTTAATAGAAGGAGATGTTTTTATTGGAAGACATTTTAAATACCCTTTTTCAGACCAAGAATATATTATAACAAATATTATGTCTTCGACAGAATATGACAAAATAAAATCTTTGCCAGACCTACAAAATGCCTACAAGCAAATTTTTACACATGTGCGACCCACGCAAAACGAAGACCGTTAACCCCCACCGCCCATCTGGGCGGTTTTTTTCTTGCATGTGGTTTGTGATTTGTTATTATCACGAATAAGAAAAAAAGGATTTTTATATGCCAATTACGCCACTGGGCAGATACTATAATGTGCCAAATGCAATCAAAGTATATAATCATGAAAATGGCGATGTGTATGTCACACGTGGCGATGATTTTTATGCCGTGCATGTTGTTAAACAAACAGCCATATATAGTGAAGAATATAAAACCCGTGGACGTATGGATGCAATTGCTGCAAATGAATTTTTCCAGGTCGCCTGCCGTTATCTGCGGGACGAGATTGAATGGCGCGAACCCGTTCGTAAATTTTCATGCAAATACAATTCCAAGGTGGTGCATGGTTGCACCGATAAAAACTGTCCTAAAAGATTGGGTGGTGCGGATTACAGGGAAATATTTGGTCTATCTTGCCCATTTCGTAAAACACGATAATCCCCCGCCCATCCGGGCGGTTTTTTTATATTTGACCTGGGGGATTTTTGTGCTATTGTATCCCGCCGAACGCAATAAATTTAACAGCAAAGGGATAAGGTTAAAATGAATATAAATAACAATTCTGTACGCATTATCAAGCCGCTTGGCACCAGCACAAACACCCCAGGAACATCGGTGTACGAATACAATTGTGAATACAGACCGTTAACAGTTAAATCATGCTGTGCAGATAACTGTCCACGTATATTTAATCCGTCTGCCTGGGAAGGACTTAGCAAGCATTGTATATATCGCCAGGCAAAAGTTCGTTAAGTATCGCACGTGCAACCAGAACCGCCCAAAACGGGCGGGATTTTATTTTTGCTGAAAATATGCTATAATACAACACATGAAGAAATTTAACCGTAATATTCACCGTTCCATGGGCGAAATGCCGCCGCAGATTCGCGCAATGGCGCCCGATACAGATATTGCCCATGCGACATCTGAATTTATTTCGTTTATGACGACACTGGCCGCTGAATTTCATCGACAACTGGCGGATGGGCTGGATAAAGACAAGATTAAATTGACTGCCCCTGGCCAGTTATTTGGTCATGATGTAAAACTGGATTATGTTGCATCTGGTTCGGTTGGATCGGTCTATAAAATCCAAATTGGCGAACATGCATTTGCGTTCAAGATAAATCGCAATTCATCGCATGGCGAATTGACTGTTATGTCCTTGCAGAAGCATGCCCGTGGTTTGGTAAACCGGATGCATATCGGTCATGTTTTTGAATATGGCGGGCGCAAGTATTCATGGGTGTTGTCGGATTTCATTGAAAACAATCGCACAGACAGTTTTGAATCAGCAATGGAAAAGATGTATTTTTTGTATCTGACCCGTGGCCTGACTGTCAAGGACGCACATCCCGGCAATTTCAAAGACGGTATGTTGATAGACACCCCATCACTGTCTGTGCGTAACGGCATGATTGATGATATAAAAAATCTGACCCGTATTCAGTTAGACATGGTTAAAAAATTGGCATACTATATCAAGACTGACGATATGCCTGCATTTCGTGCTATGGTTGACCGTGCACTAAAATCGAACCCCAGTGTCATAGAGTATATGTTCTTTGCGATGAAGTATGCACGTGGTGCCACTTTTCGTGTTGGCAAGACTGATGATTTTGCCATCCGCCTGCATAAATTCGAAGGCATCATAAATTCTGCCTACAAGAATTTCAGACCTGTTGCCTTGGCACCCCAGCATTTACGACCAGGAAAATAAACAAATTGATTTTTTTTGTTGACAATTATACATATGCGTATAAAATACGTACCCCATAATTAATAACAAAGGCAATGTTATGTCAATGACAGAACTGGATAAATTTGAATATAAACAATCGCGCGTTATATTGCATGCGGTTGACGATGAGTATGTTGTATCCACTGCCCAGCGGATTCGTTTGGACGTAGTGTTGCGTTCAACAACCACGCACAAGGACTATCAAGATGCCCTGGACAAGTTTAATGCGCACCGTGCAACCATTCGTCAGCATCGCCGTTGTGCAGGTGCAACACTGGAAGTTCACCGTTAATATTATTCAATATATCGCCCTGTTTCGGGCGATATATTTGTTGAATAATGTTAATCATGAACGTAATAACAGGATGCAGACATGTATGCAATAAATCCAATGGATATATATTATCAGTCGATTGGTGCCATAAAATGGTACGAACACGAAAACGGCTGTGTTACTTTAACTGGCACTGACGGTGTTTATGCTGTGAATATTGTCAAGCAAACCAGTTCATTCAGTGAACGGCATATCAGCCGTGGTCGTCTGGATGTATTGGCTGCAGATGAGTTTTATAACATTGCCTGTCGTTATCTGCGTGATGAAATCAAGTGGACCGAGCCAACACGAAAATTCACCTGCAAATATAATCCGAACCGGTCCCGTGGCTGCACACCCCAGAATTGTCCCCGCTGTTTGGGTGGTTCTGCATACTGGGAAATATTTGCCAAAAGTTGTCCGCATCGCACAAATGGTCGCCAACGATAATTTTTTAATTGCAATACAGATAAACACTTTGTTAAAGTAATAACCAGGACCAGGGTCCAGAAAGGAGAAAATCTACACGCCGTTTAATTGTCCTTTGCGGCGTGTTTTTTATATAATAATCCCCAGTGTATATTTTGCCAGCTCGCCAATTATAAACGATATGATTGACACGCCTGTGCAGATAATCAGCATTTCGATTGCGTGTCGCCAAAATGGTTGTCTGTGCATATTTCTGATACACCAATTGCAACCGAAAATAATAATTATTGCCATCCCAAACGATACCGCCAGTGCGACATGCGTATTTTTTATCAGAACAAATGGTGCGATTAAAAATGCACATGTTCCCAGGTATGACATTCCTGTGGTTAATCCGGCCTGCAACGCAAATGGATTATCATTTGTTTTTTCTGCTAAATAGTTTGATGCCCCCATTGACAGTCCTGCTGCCACAGATGCAATGATTGCGGACAGTATAATCAGTTTTCGTTCTGCTAATGCGAATGTCAGTCCACCAATCATCCCCGTCAGTGAAACCAGTGCATCATGCATTCCCAACACGATTGCCCCTGCACAAGATTTATTTTTCATGCTGCACAACATATCAGATATTTATACAGATCTTCCACAGGAATAAAAACAATTGACCCGACATGGTGAATTCTTTACTCTGTTTCACGCACAAGGTAAAAAGGGGATTATTATCATGGCAAAAAATGCAGTTTTGAACGGTACCACTGAACGTCAGTTTTTAATAGATGTTGCATGTATATTGCAACGCAGTGATTTATCAAATTTAGATTTGCGCACAACCGAAGGGCCAGAAAAATATCACAGAACCCACAATGCCTTGATTGATAATTACGAGATTTCTATTTCTCGTACCCCTGTATACGGTTTCCAGACACCTTTGCACCAGTTGTTGGGGATTGGGGAATGGATGTTGTCTGCAGACCGATACGAACGTTTTGAGGTTTGTATTTGTGAAAACATGTACAGCATTCGTTTTCAAGAGACACCGTTTTCCAATATATTAAAAAACAATCGGAATGTGATAATGCATCACGGTACCATGTCGAATTCCAGTGGATATTATCGTGCATCGGCCCATCAGAAACGTGGCTTAACATCGTCCATGCGAAATGATTTGTACCATGCTGCGAATTGCCATTTGTTCGAGCCGTGCCGGGATATTTATCAGTTGCTGGATGCCGAAAGTATGCGTCGCAGACTGGCAGCTACATGCAATCTGGCACCTGTGATACACAAATCAACCGACATCCCATCTGCCCAGCAACGCATGTTATCGTGTATAGAGCAGCATTTATTGAAAACCAAATAAATATTGAATTTTACATTTATTGGTCTATAGTGATTGCACACTAATAAAGGTAAAACGATGTCAAAACGACATGATACACGATTGACACCTGCCCAACAGTCTCAACAGGAATTTATGACAGGGCTGGTTAATGTTCTGGCGCACAGTGATTTGTCAAAAATGGATTTAAGTGCGCTGGTAAACGAACACAATGCATACAGTGCATTGATTGACAACTATGAAATAATGATAACACGTACACCTGTGTATGCATACCCAACACCAATCAGACGTTTGTTGTGTTGCGGGAATTGGGTTTTTGAACCTGGTCTGTATGAACGTTACGAAGTCAGAATTTTTGAAAATCCAAAAAACATGCGTCTGCACCAGTGTGTCAGCATGTTCGGTCGTGCCAACACGCACTTTAACACGGTACTGGAATACGGCACGATGTCGACAAACCGTGGGTATTATCTGTGCAATAAATATGAATGGCAAAATACAACAGACCCTGAAAATATGTACAATCGCCAGAACCAGCATTTGTTTGTTCCATCTAAGCAGTTATACAATATACTGGACAGTGAATACAACACCCGTGCATCTCGTGCGGTTGATTATAAATTATCAGACGCATCAGATTTTGGTGCGATGTATGGTCGTATGTTGCAAACTGTTCGTAATAAATATTTCGGCGAAAACAGCAAATAAAAATCTGCCACCAAATTTGGTGGTTTTTTTTTATTTGCATTGATTTATGAAAATATTCTATTCTGTACCCGCAATGTCCACAAGGGGGAAAAAGTGACACCTGAATTTGAACAGCGCTTATTATCCATGCGCCCTGATGCGCCACGCACAGTTGCGTTGGCAAATGCGACCGATGTGCATGCGTTGGCATCATTAATTACAGCCCATAAAATGGGTTTTATAAATGCGATATTATGTGGGGATACGGCCGATGTTAAATCTGTCGCTGTGCGACATGACTTAGATATCTCGACATTTGAAATTGTGCACTGTGAATCCGATTTGGCCGCAGCGGATACGGCGGTATCCCTGGTTCGTGACGGTCATGCTGATATATTAATGAAGGGCCAAATTCATACCGCAGATATCCTAAGGGCGGTGTTAAATCGTGAAACAGGTATTCGTGGTGACGGGATATTGTCGCACGTTGCGGTTGTATATTCGCCTACATACCAGCGTCAGTTATTTATGACGGACATTGCGATGGTTATGTACCCCAGTTTAGAACAAAAGGTTGACCTGATAAGAAATGCGGTATCATTTGCCCGCCACATGGGTGTTGCGATGCCACGTGTTGCGCCCCTGTGTGCGGTTGAAACACTAAATCCGAAAATGCAGGCGACTGTTGATGCGGCGGCATTGCGCACGATGAATATTGATGGCAAAATCACAGATTGTATTGTATCTGGTCCGATTGCGTTTGACTTGGCGGTGTCCTCTGACGCTGTTCGTGCCAAGGGTTTTTCAGGGCCGGTTGCGGGTGATGCAGACATACTGCTGTTTCATAATATCGAAGCGGGCAATAACACGATTAAGGCCATGGTAAATTTTGGCGATTGGTTTTTTGGTGGTGTTGTACTAGGGGCACGTGCACCGATTGTTATAAATTCACGTTCTGATTCAGAACAATCGAAATTGTATTCAGTGTGCTGTGCATGTACGATGCGAAAATCACATGTTCGGTAATACGAATATTTCCATATTTGTATCGCCATACAAAGAACTGCCTGTATACTTGTAAAATTTATCCAGCGGATTCACGACCGAGTATTGAACGTCATTATCCGTCTTGATTTGCAGTGTTCCATTTTGTATGCGCGTTGTCATATCTGCATACCACACCCTGTTATCGTCTGATGTTTTTATATTCAGTGCTGGTGTTGTGTTTTTATATGGGTACAGTGTGATTGCGACATCTGTTCCAGCATACAGTGTGCGTGTTGCTACACAGTCTGAAATATCATCTGCACAGTTTCCATATCCGCATGTTTGTGTGCCGGCTGGACACGGGTATCGGGCCAGGTCGCCATCTGGTGACCAGTATCCATACCCAACAGGTTGACACGATTGATATGGTACGTATCCGGCCACCCATTTGCCGTTTCGTACGTCATAAAATCCCGCATCGCACGTGACCAGTTGCAGTCCGTTGATGCAACCCTGTCCATTTAGTGATTCGGGGCCGTACACTGCATTGCCGTCTGTTCCACTGATATAATAGCATGCTGTATAACCTGTGCCGTGCGAATTTGTTAACCTTGCCCCATTGTAATTTTCAGATGGTGGTTTGTACGGCCACACGGATATCCTGGTTAATATTTTGCTGCAATAACATTTTGTAATACTGTCATGTGCCCCAATTTTGGCATTGCTGGGATAGTCTATGATGCCAATGCATGCCGGCGAAGACGGGCATCTTTTTAGATTGTTTCCTGATTGTTCGCCATAAACAACCGTATGTGTTTCTGAATAATATGCCCCAATAGAATCCGGTATTTGTTTACATGGTTGGCCGGCGGTGGATACAAAGTATCCTGCTTCACATACTGTTTTGCACAGACCGCTGTCATCAATTATTGAATATCCATCTGCGCAATCTGCGAACGCATTTGATGTACACGTTCCCAATACCAGTACAAACATTAAAATTTTCATATGTATCATATTGCCCCCCGTGCTAAGAATTAAAGAAAACCACCAAAAATTTGGTGGTCGGGAAGTTAGAAAAATCATAAACACGAATGACCCTGTGGCCTTTGGTAAAAACCTGTTGTATAGCCACAGCTTCCCGACACGCAATTGTCGGGACAAAAACAACGGCACAAATGTGCCGACATTTTATGTCGGATTCAGTGCAATAAATCGCACTGCGTGTTTATGGGATTTTCTAAGTCCCGAATCCACATCCCTGCAGATTCAAAAAAATTATAGCACATTACCCCTTCAAACACAAGGTGAACCGATAAATATTAAAAAAGTGCCGATTTTTTTCTTGCAATTATGTGTATCATGCCCCACAATCGTCTGGCCTTAAATTTTTATTAAAAGGAGAACTTATGACTAATAAATGGGTATATACCTTTGGCAACGGCCAGGCCGAAGGCCAGGCAGATATGCGAAATCTGCTGGGTGGTAAAGGTGCAAATTTGGCTGAAATGAACTTGGTTGGTTTGCCTGTTCCTGCGGGTTTTACAGTAACGACCGATGTGTGTAAATATTACTATGATAACAATCAGACATATCCATCTGATTTAATGGACCAGGTACGTGCCGGTATTGCGCATGTTGAATCCATTATGGGTAAAAAGTTTGCAGACATGGAAAATCCATTATTGGTATCTGTGCGTTCTGGTGCACGTGTATCAATGCCTGGGATGATGGACACAGTTTTGAATTTGGGTTTGAATGACGAAACAGTTTGTGCATTGGCGAAAATTTCTGGTAACGAACGTTTTGCATATGATTCATATCGCCGCTTTATTATGATGTTCAGCGAAGTTGTGATGGGTGCAGATATTGACCTGTTCGAACACACACTGGAACGTATGAAGGAAGACAAGGGCTATAAACTGGATACAGAATTGACAGCCGAAGATTTGAAAGAATTGGTTGAAAAATTCAAAGAAATCGGTGTCAAGATTGGCAAAGTATTCCCACAAGACCCATGGAAACAGTTGGAAATGGGTATCGGTGCGGTTTTCGGCTCGTGGATGAGTAAAAAGGCCATTACATATCGTAAATTGAACAATATCCCTGCTGATTGGGGTACCGCAGTTAACGTCCAGGCAATGGTATTTGGTAATTCTGGCGATGATTCTGCAACTGGCGTATGTTTCAGCCGTGACCCAGCCACAGGTGAAAATAAATACTATGGTGAATACTTGATTAATGCCCAGGGCGAAGACGTTGTTGCGGGTATTCGCACCCCACAACCGATGAGCAAGGATGATTCCGGCCGCCTGTCATTGGAAGAAGCAATGCCAGCGGTATATCAGGAACTGTGTGATGTTCGTGAAAAATTGGAACAGCACTATAAAGACATGCAGGACATGGAATTTACCATCGAACATGGGAAACTGTGGATGTTACAGTGCCGTAATGGTAAACGTACTGCGGCGGCTGCGGTCCGTATGGCGGTTGAAATGGTGTCCGAAGGCCTGTTGACCAAAGAAGAGGCAATCTTGCGTGTTGGTGCGGACCAACTGGACCATTTGCTGCACCCAATGCTGGACCCCAAGGCGGAAAAGAAAGTTATCGCAACTGGTCTGCCTGCATCGCCTGGTGCGGCTGTAGGTATGGCTGTATTTAATGCCGAAGACGCAGAAAAATGGGCGGCCGCCGGTAAAAAGGTTATGTTAATCCGTATCGAAACATCACCCGAAGACATCGCCGGTATGAACGCAGCCCAGGGTGTTATCACCGCCCGTGGTGGTATGACATCACATGCCGCTGTGGTTGCCCGTGGTATGGGTACACCATGCGTATCAGGTTCGCCTGACATCAAAATCGACTATGAATCCAAGACATTAAAGACAACATCTGGTGTTGTAATTAACGAAGGCGATTGGATTTCTATTGATGGTGCCAAGGGGCAAATTATCGAAGGAAAAATCCCAACAGTATCTGTTGAATTGACTGGTAACTTTGGCACATTGATGCAGTGGGTTGACGAAATCAAAACATTGACGGTCAAGGCCAATGCCGAAACACCAAAAGATGCCAAACAGGCACGTGACTTTGGCGCCGAAGGTATTGGTTTGGCACGTACAGAACACATGTTCTTTGACCCATCCCGTATCCAGGATATGCGTGAAATGATTCTGGCCGAAGACGAAACCGGGCGCCGTGCGGCATTGGCAAAATTGTTGCCATACCAGCGTGCTGACTTTATTGAACTGTTCAAGATTATGGATGGTCTGCCGGTTACAGTTCGTCTGATTGACCCACCATTACATGAATTCTTGCCACACACCGATGCAGAAATCGAAGAATTGGCATCGCATATCGGCAAATCTGTTGAATTCATTAAACAGCGTGCAGAACAGTTGCATGAACAGAACCCGATGTTGGGTCATCGTGGTTGCCGTCTGGCGATTACATACCCAGAAATCTGTGAAATGCAAACACGTGCGATTTTGTCTGCTGCATTAGAGGTTAAAAAGGCAGGCATTCGTGTATTCCCAGAAATCGAAGTTCCATTGGTTGGTTCGAAAAAAGAAGTCGATATTGTCAAGGCAGTTATCGATGCCACCGCCCAATCATTGTTTGCAGAAACTGGTGAATCCGTTGAATACACAGTGGGTTCTATGATTGAATTGCCACGTGCAGCGGTTCTGGCAAATGAAATCGCAGAAAGTTGTGAATTCTTTGAATTCGGCACCAACGACCTGACCCAGACAACATTGGGTATGTCCCGTGACGACACGGCCAAGATTTTGGATGAATACCGTGCACGTGGTGTTTATGTTGCTGATCCATTTGCATCTGTTGACCAGGCCGGTGTTGGTCTGTTGATAAAAGATGCTGTGAAAAAGGCACGTGATACCAAGGGCGAACACATCCATCTGGGTGTATGTGGTGAACACGGTGGTGATCCAGAATCCATTATGTTCTTCCACCAGTGTGGATTTAATTCGGTGTCATGTTCACCGTTCCGTGTGCCAATTGCACGTCTTGCGGCGGCCCAGGCAGCGGTCAAATACCCACGCAAGAACTAAAACAAATCCCCCAATCGGGGGATTTTTTATCTGGAAAATTCAACAGGTTTAATTGTTCTGCTTTTCTTATCTATTTCTATTTTTTGAATTATCCACCGGTTATCTATTTTCTTTTCCGTTATTTTCAGTGGTGTTCCAGGGAAAAAGTCTGTCTGCAAAATATTTGGTCCGATAATTTGTGTCAGTATTGTATCTTCCAGTCCATCTTTATCTGTATCCAGATACCACATCATGTATTTATTTTCGGAATTTATGATATAAACATCTGATTCACGTTTTGCGATAAAGTTTCCAACAATTTGTCTGGTGTCTGAAATTTGAACTTCTTTTTTTATTGACTCAGCATTATTTTTTGCTGGGGTTTTTGCGGGTGTACCTGTGCTGATTGCGGCGATTCCGCCCATAATAATGGCTTTTTTAATTTTACTGACCATATGCTATCTCCGTGGTACCCGTCTGTTTTTCATTATATCAGATAAAAATAACTAAACAATTGCAAACCTGGCTTTTTTAGCATAAAATATTACACATTATGAAATTCAAGAAAATCATACGTATACTGTTAAACATAATCTTTTGGGCCTTTGTTGCGGGTATTGCATCTTTGGCGGTGCTGGTTTTGATATATGGTAACGATTTGCCTGATTATAAAAAGTTGGCGACCTATGCACCACCGGTTGCGACCCGTCTGTATGCGTCTGATGGTTCACTGTTGATTGAATATGCCGAAGAACGCCGTGTCTTTATTGATTATGCAGACATGCCGCCCCAGTTGGTAAATGCGTTTATTGCCGCCGAAGACCAAAACTTCTGGACGCATCCCGGTATTGACGTCCAGGGTATAATTCGTGCAGTTGCCAATAATGGGCTGCGAATGATGGGGTATGATACAACATTGTCTGGCGCATCGACCATAACGCAACAGGTTGCCAAGAATTTCTTTTTAACATCCGAACGCACTATTTCCAGAAAGATAAAAGAAGCGATATTGGCCCTGCGTCTGGAACGTGCATTTTCCAAGCAGCATATTTTAACCCTGTATATGAATCAGATATTCTTGGGGGCCCGTGCATATGGTGTTGGGTCTGCTGCCTTGATGTATTTTAACAAGCCCGTATCAGAATTAACATTGGCAGAATGTGCATTTTTGGCATCATTGCCCAAGGCACCAAACAATCGTGACCGTGCAGTTGAACGTCGCAACTATGTGCTTCGCCGCATGCAGGAAGAAGGTTTTATCACACCGGACCAGGCGGCCGCTGCATCTGCAGAAGAGTTAAATATCAACAGCGGTTTTACTGCCCAGATGCAACCTGAATTTCAATATTTTGCCGAAGATGTTCGTCGTCAGTTATTGGGGACACTTGGTCGTGAAACATTGTATAACCAGGGGCTGTACATCAAGACGACAATCGTACCTGAATTGCAGATTGCGGCCTCGAACGCATTGAACAAAGAACTGGATGCGTATAATGCGGGGCGCAACGAAAAATTACAAGGGGCGATTATCGCAATGAATCCGCACACGGGGCGCATTGTTGCGATGACTGGTGGTCGTTCATTTCGTGACAGTTCGTTTAACCGTGCCACCCAGGCATACCGACAAATTGGTTCAACGATAAAGCCATTTGTGTATCTGGCGGCATTGGAACGTGGGTACAGTCCACAAACAATGATATTGGATGCGCCGATTGTTGGCTGGCGTGAAAATGACACATTATGGAAACCTGAAAATTATGACAAGAAATTTTTGGGTGATGTCCCACTGCGTCTGTCGTTGGAAACATCTCGCAATGTTCCGACCGTGCGCTTGGTCGAGCAAATTGGAACAGAAAACGCAATCGAGGCCGCCCAACGTTTTGGTGTATATCCATCAGACATGTCGAACATGAATTTATCAATGGCATTGGGTTCTGGTGAAACGACACTGGAAAAATTGGTTTTGGGTTATTCTGCCTTTATAAACGGTGGTCGTGTGATTCAGCCAAAATTGGTTGACTATATCGCAGACAGATATGGTCGTGTTATTGATGGCACACCAACACAGATTATAGAATGGTCGCCTGATTTACTGCCACCTGAAACGGTGATAGAGTCTGAACCCTTGTCTGACCCGCAAAGTCTGTATCAAATGGTTTCCATTTTACAGGGGGCGGTTGAACGTGGCACTGGCAAACAGGCCCGTGTTCCTGGCCACACCATTGCGGGCAAGACGGGCACTACAAACGATGTCAAAGATGTATGGTTTGTTGGTTTTTCCAAGAATTTAATTGCGGGTGTTTATCTGGGGTATGACACACCAAAGTCATTGGGCCGTGGTGCGGGGTCGCACATGGCGGCACGTGTTTTTGCAGATTTTATGCGTGTTGCGCTGGCAAATGAAAAGAATCAGCCGTTTTCTGTGCCAGATGGTATGACGTTTATGCGTGTAAATCGCCGCAGTGGCGCATCTGCATCCTCAGACCCATCTGGCACGATTATACAAGAGGCATTCAAACCAGGTCAAATGCCGAATCCTGCGCCGTCCCAGGCATCCAGTGCCCAGGGGCCGGTTGTTGGTGGTGTTTTCTAGGTATAAAAAAAAGGGGGCGAAAGCATGAAAAAAACAATCTTGTTCATTATTTTGGCTGTTTGCCTGTGTGCGTGTGGCAATGATGATTCCAGAATTCATTGTGGCGATTATCATGTGTCTGACATGACGTTCGGTGCAGATGGTGCGGTGTTGCATGCGGTTGTAAACGATGTGCCGGTTAATTTTTATCTGGTTGTGTCTGCATCTGGTGCCAAATATGACGGTGTCATAGATGCGCATCATGCTGTTTTGTGGTCTCATGGTGATACCTGGACAATGTTTATTGACGAAGGTGCCGCCATTGAATGTAAATAATTCCCACAATAACATTTGTATCTGAAATCTTTTGTGATAGAATGTCAGCATACAGGGAAAGGATTTTGTATGCTGACAGATTATTTTTATCAAACAGGATTATCTTTTTTTGCCAGTGGCTGGACTCAGTTTGCTGGTGGTTTTTTTGTTGCGTTTATGATAATGCTGATGTTTGGTCGTTCGTTTATTCGTGCGATGCATACGTTGCAGAAAAAGGGGCAACCCATCAGTGAAAATGTGCCAGAATCGCACCGTAAAAAGGCGGGTACTCCGACCATGGGGGGGATTCTGCTGATTGTTGCCATTTTGATTGGCAGTTTATTGTTTATGCCGCTGTCAAATCCGACGGGTTGGATTGCTTTGTCTGCCCTGGTGATGTTTGGTGCATTGGGTTTTATTGATGATTATAAAAAGGTTACATCTCAATCTAAAAAGGCATCAAACGGTCTGTCACCAATGACCCGGTTGATTGTCGAAGGCATCTTTGTTGTTATTTTGGCATATTTGATAAATCAGACGATGCCACCATACATATCTGAATATTCATTGGCGATTGGTTCCGGGATAATATTGCCATTGGGGATATGGTATTATGTTTTTGGTTACTTTGTAATCTGTGGCAGTGCCAATGCCACCAACATTACCGATGGTTTGGATGGTATGCTGGCCAAGTTATTTTTACCTGTGCTGGTTGTATTGGTTGTTGCGTTATACGGTGCGACCCGTATCGGGTTTATGGATACAGTAATGTTCCTGCCGATGGCCAGTGGTCTGTATGCGGTATTGGGTGCGGCATTTGGTGCTGTATTGGGATTTTTGTGGTTTAATTCCAAACCTGCATCTATTTTTATGGGGGACGTTGGTTCATTGGCATTGGGGGGCTTTATGGGAACGGTTGCCATGTTGTTAAAGTCTGAATTGATTATGGGGATTGCAGCGGGCATGATGGTACTGATATTGTTGTCATCATTTATTCAAACCATGTATTTCAAGGCGACTCGCAAAATTAGTGGCACTGGTCGTCGTGTGTTTTTGCGTGCCCCCCTGCATCATCATTTCGAAGAATTGGGCTGGACAGAAACCAAGATTGTTGAACGTTTCTTTATTGTGTCGGTTCTGTTTTCTGGATTGGCATTGGTATTGTTAAAATTTGCCTAAGGGGATGGGGGCAGACATATGTTCAAGATAAGACGCAGCGAAGACAGTAAGTTAACCAGTTGGTATTTTGAAACAGATCGACGTTTGCTGGGGTGTATACTGCTGTTGATGTTGTTGTCTGTGATATTTGTTGTGTCTGCAGGTTCTGTTGCAGCAGAGCGCATTGGTCAGTCGTGGCATTTCTTTTTAGTCAAGGCGATACCGTTTTATATCCTGGGGTTGTTTCTGTTATTTGGGACCAGTTTTTTAACCAAGAAACAGGTATTGATATTGTCTGGATTGAATCTGGCATTTGGCCTGGCATTATTACCGTTAACGGTTATTGCGCCGCACATAATAAATAATTCTGCCCGATTTGTGTCGTTTGGATTTTTTAACATTATGCCATCAGATATTATGAAACCCGGTTTTATAATAATGACGGCATACTTTTTGTCATTGATGAAGGAACGATATGGTTCTGAAATATTTTTCAACAAAGATGCTTGGCGGTTTGATACATGGCTCAGTTGGGTGTATTATCTGTTGTTGTTTGCGATTGTTTTGTTTGTGATATTTAATCATCCAGATTTTGGAACGTCTGTACTGTATTTGGCGGTATTTTCTGCGATGATTTTTATTGCAGGATTGCCGTTGGTTTTAATACCTGTACTGGCGGGTGTTGGTGTGTTAATGTTGATTGTTGGATTTTTCACATTTGGTCACATACATCGCCGTATCATTGCATTTTTTACAGGCACCGGTGACACGTACCAGGTTGATAATTCTGTTGATGCGATACGCAATGGTGGTCTGCTGGGGGCGGGCGATGATGCATTTGTAAAACAATATCTGCCAGACGTGCATACAGACTTTATATTTGCAGCGATTGCCGAAGACATTGGTGCGATAATGTCGTGTGGTTTGTTATTGGTATTATTTTATGTTTTTCGCCGATTAGTATTAAATGCGACCCGTGCCCGTGATTTATTTGTATTGTATGCAGTTGGTGGAACGGCGGCATTGTTTGGTACCCAGATATGCTTTAACATGTTAACGACATTGAACCTGTTTGCGCCCAAGGGCATGACATTGCCGTTTATATCATACGGGGGCAGTTCTTTGTTGGCATATTGCTTTTTATTTGGTCTGATATTGGCGATTATACGTGAAGACAAATGGAAATAAGAACAAAAGGGGATGTTATGAAGATTTGGATTGCAACAGGTGGCACAGGCGGGCATGTTTATCCGGCACTCAGCGTTGCCCAGTGTTTGGCATCACGTGGTCACAAGATAACAATTTCGTGTGATGGTCGTGTTCGTGAAATGGTTCGCCGTGGTATGCCGTCTGGCGCGCGTTTGGTGCATGTTTGGGCATCTGGTGTTGGTGCGAAAAGTCGTATAAAACAGATTTTTGCATTGTCCAAGATTGCGGTGTCTGCGGCGGCATTAACATTGCGTTTTATGTTGTTTCGCCCAGATCGTGTTGTTGCGTTTGGTGGGTATGCATCTGTGCCTGCGGTGTTTGCAGCACATGTGTGGGGTGTGCCGACATTTTTGCATGAACAGAATGCTGCGATTGGACGTGCAAATCGTTTTTCGATGCGTTGGGTCCGGACATTGATGACCAGTTTTCCGAACGTGTCAGGCATTCCAAATTCGGACACCCGTGTTGTTTACACAGGGCTGCCTGTACGTAATGACTTTTTATCACATGCAGGTTCTGCGATACCAAATTCTTCACGTCTGTTGGTGACAGGCGGGTCGCTGGGGGCCCAGATTTTAGATGATGTTGTGCCGGTTGCGATTGCATCGATGAAGAACAAAAAGATATTTGTCACACACCAAACCCGTCCCCAAAACGTTGAACGTCTGCAGCAATTTTATGCAGACAATGGTATTCGTGCAAACGTTTTGTCGTTTATCCATGACATGGCGGGTGCGATTGCGGGTGCAGACCTGGTAATTGGTCGCAGTGGTGCCAGCACTGTTGTAGAATTGCAAACGATTGGTCGTCCTGCGATATTGGTTCCGTTGGGGATTAACCCGGACCAGGCCGCCAATGCTGCCAGTTTTGCAAAAAATGGTGGTGGTTTTGCGATTGAACAGTCTAAATTCACGCCGAAATGGTTGTCTGCCACGTTAACAGAATTGTTTGACAATCCGTCTCGCCTGGAAAAAATGGCGACCAAGGCATTGGTAAAAAATGATGCGGTTGATTTAATTTGCGACCAGGTAACTAAATAGATAATCATGGGGACGAATTGCGTCCCCTTTTTTTTATCAGAAACTGTAATTTATCCCCATCCCCAGGAAGTTAAATCCCCGGTTTAGTTCTGTAAAATCACCATTGGAAAAGTGCAGGGTAAAAATCTCGGCATGCAGTTTGTCTGTGAGATTTTTTCCAACAAAAACCTTTTCACCGAACACCAGTCTGCTTTCCACATATTTATCGCCACTGTCACGCATATATGGTCCGATTCCTGCACCGACATACCAACCGCACCACGATGCCAGGACGACATCCCATGATACCCCCATTGCGCCAAATGATGTCCCATCTGCGCTGCGGTATGCGATGTTTTGCAGCAAACTGATATTAACACGTGCCGGCAACCGCAGTAATTTTATTGGTTGGCTGTACTGCAGCATGGCCAATGTCATTGGGTTGATATTCCAATCCCAGGGCAGTATCAGATGTCCCAAATCGCCCTGGCCAGTACCCTGGGCAATCCAGATGCCGAAACTGTTTTGTGTATTGTTTGCAAACATTGGGTTTGCATTTGCCCTGGTTGCCAGCATGCATGCGCATAAAATCAGAAATTTTTTCATAGGGAAATTATATTCACAAAAATGAACATTATCTATCAGACAGAATTCTTAATATTTGTTTGTCTTTTGGGCTTTAATTATTGTTTACAGAAATAAAAAAAATTGATATAATTAAACAAACAAGACATGCGGCATGCATGTTGTAACGTCACAGAAAGGTTGGATTTCCGATATTTTTCGGAATACAGGGAGAGTTTAATGAAAAGTCAAAAAATTGCAGATTCTGTCAAGAATGCGGTCAGTACAGTATTTTTACTGGCTGGTGCTTTTTTTGTATGTTCAACATTGTTATCTATGCGTTCTGTTTTGGCGGATCCGATTGCGCCGGTTGATGCAAATATGTTGTTGGGCCCCCAGTCTGGGCGGCGGGATGCAGCAACGGCACGTGCGCCTGGTCGGACCAGTCCACGAAATTCAGTATCACGTACGACTGTTGCCCGTACGGCTGTGCCTGGTGGTGTTACAAATGTGGCGCCTGCGGCGGGTCGTGGTAATACTGTGACGTCACGTGCGGTTACATCTCGTGCTGCGACAAATCGTGCTGATGCGGCGGCGGGGCGTGTAAATTCAAATGGTTCACGTAATGTTGTTTCACGTAAAAGTGCGGTGACGACCCGTGCCAACGCGGTTGCGAACCGCGCTGTACGTGCCCGTACTGCAACAACAGACATGGCAAGTAATGCCCGTATTTCCCTGCAGGGCAGTGCGATACGCGGTTCCAAGACATCGACCGGTTCGTCATATTCCTATTTGACAGGCAAATTATACACTGGCAATTACTCAAATATCATCGATTCAACAACAGGTTTGATTTCAACAGACGCATTTAATAATTGTATGGAAAGTTATTATACATGTATGGATGAAATTTGTACTGCGCGAAATGCGGCCCAACGTCGTTGTGCCTGTGCAGGTCGTGTTCGCGACTTTGCCGAGGCGGAAACAGCCCTGGAAACCGCCAACGAAGAATTGATTAAGGTTTCAGGTGAATTGGCCCTGTTAATTGCGAACAAGGGTAAAGATGTATCCGAAGCGTTCCAATTAACCGATGCGGAAAAGGTTATGAACTGTGTTTCCTGGCAAGATGTAACGAAAAAATACGGCATGGATTCCAGCGAGGCAATAGATTGGTGCTATAACCATGGAATTTATGGCAGTGGCGGCGGTCGTGTGTCGTCCTGTGCCCAGCCATCATATTGTTCTGAATCTGGCAATGATTTTGGCTTTAACGTTTCCAGTTTGGATGGCAGTGGTTCGGACATATTGGCATCCTTACAGGCCTGGGCTGATGCCAAAGAGCAAACATTAACGATTATCACCGATAACACAGACACATTGTTGTCTGCGTTTGATAACCTGTCATCGGTTGTCAGTGGCATGGCCGGGATTGGTGGTGCATTATCTGTATCAGATACCTTGTCAGACTCGCTGGCAGAAACATGGGGGTATGAATTGTTTGAATATGCCCACAACAACGTTTGTGCCCGCGTGCTGGATTCGTGCTTTAACGGTATATTTGAGGCCTGCGGTACCCCGCCATCTGGCACCAAGTGCAGCAATGGTGCGTCCCAGTGTCCATATAATTACAACAGTCACATAACTGTAAACAACACTGGTACATACGAATTGAACTTTGTTAATGCGTCCAGTGGTTACAGTGCATCAAATTCTGCAACATGCTTTGGTTATACATCTGCATCTGGCGATCCGTATTCCAGTCTGCGTGGTCCTGTTGCAGATGCGCGCCGCAGCATTATGCAAAAATATGCACTGGACGCGAACGCCGACTGTGATGCGTATGGCGAACAGTTGCGTGCCACCGCGCAAAACATTGGTTATCAAAAGGTTGCCGCCCAACAGGCGCTGCAACAAAAGCGTCTGGAATTTGCCCGCGAAGAATCTGATTCTATATTATCCGCGGCGATTCAGGCCGGTACAAACTTTAACGAATGTATCAGTGAAATTTATGACTGTTATGAAACACAGTTGACATCAAATCCATCATGGCCGGATGCGCGTATCAGAACATATTGTTCCCAGATTGCGAACGTTCCGCATTGCTATGAAGAAATGATTTGTAATCCATCGACATCCCAGTTCAAAGCCGTTATTGACCAAGCGGATTCGACAAACTGTGATAACACCCAGGATTACACAACAAACACATGTCGCAATATTGTTACATTGAACGAAATCCTGAACGGAACAGGTGCTGGCAATATTGGTTCTGACTTTGACCCATACACCAGCAAGGATTCTGCCACCATCCGCGAAGACTGTTTGATTGACAGCGGGGTTGACAGTATCCGAAAATGGTTTGAAGAAAATCGTCAGAAACAATAAGAATAAAAAACCATCCCCCGATTGGGGGATTTTTTTATGAAAACATTTTTAATCATCAATAAAATATGATATAATTACCCAAACGGAAATGAGAAAGTTATTAACTTGTTTTATATCACTGCTGGTTGCGTCACCGTATGCGGTTGCGGCTGATTCTGCTGTGTCCCGTGCATTGCCTGGGGCGACTGTTGGCACGACAACACAATCCGGCACATCACGTGTGGCTACGCGTGGCACGATATCGCGCAGTATACCCACAAATTCATCTAATGCTAATACTGATAGTGCTGAGCCAACATCTTCAACCAGTCGCACTGGAAATATAACACGTGCGCTCAGTGCGAATACTGTATCTAATTCTGCCCGCAGCAGTTTAGACGACACTGTAAGTACCGTTGGTCGTAACAGTCGTGTATCGTCTGCCAGTATCAACAGTAATCCAGTTGTTCGGCGCGCAGGGTTGGTTTTGCGTCCCTCTACAGCCGAGGTTGGCGGCCGCGCCACCATTGACGAAACAGGAACACAAACCGGTTCCAACATGGACGAAGCCATCAGAAAAGTGTCATCACGTGCGGCTGCAACTGCCACCCGTGAATCGATTGCAGATGCCACGGCTCGCCTGGAACAGACGGCTGCACTGAACCAATCGTGCCAGCAACAGTATAATGATTGCATGGACCAGTTTTGTGCTGTTATTGATGCCAACCAGGGGCGCTGTTCTTGTTCTTCAAATTTGTCGCGGTACACACGTGTTGAATCTGCGGTCAAAGATGCCAATACCCAGTTGAACGAAGTTGCCCAGCGTATTCGCTATGTTGGCCTGTCTGCGGATGAAATACGCGCCATCATGAACGAGACCGAAGCCGAACAGGCGCTAAGTGGTGCTGTCGACACATCAACCAACCGCAACATGTTGGAAGAAATCGAAGATTTAATTCGTGATCCTGTCTCAAACACATCGTATTCGGCTGACACATATACCAGTCTGGATTTAGACCTGGATTTTTCATCAGATGCATCGGATTTATTTAATCTGGACTTTTTATCCAGTGGCACCAGTGGCAGTTTTTCTAACCTGCGTGGCACAGATTTGTACAACGCGGCCAAGCGGCGTTGTAATTCAATCTTGACCCGTTGCAAGGGGGCAGGTGCCACCGTACAGCAGATAACAGGTAATTATGACCTGGCGATTGATAAAGACTGTATTGCATACGAACAGGGGTTGACCAAGATGAATGAAACCCTGGTGTCGAATGTCCGCAGTGCGAATTTAATGTTGCAAAAGGCACGCCTGGCGGTATTGCAGAACAAAAACCAATACGATGCCAAGGGGTGTGTTGCGGCGCTGGAAAACTGTATGAAGGATGATATGGTTTGTGGCGATGACTATTTCAAGTGCGTTGACCCAACCAAAAAATATATCGATGAAAATGGCGAAGTTGTATTGGGGCAAAACATATCGAATATCACCGCATTTATGTCTGGGTACAATAACGCAATGATATCAGAAGATGGATATTTGAAAAATGCATACAGTGTCCAAAAAATATCGGATGACTCATGCAAGGCGGCCCCCACGGGTGATAAGGTCAAGATGGGGGGGAATGACGGTTCTTGCATGGTAAAGTATTTGTTGCAAAAAATTGGAACTGGTCAAAAGGTCACAGACGAGGGGCTCTGTCGTGCTGTCCTGGACAAGTGTCAGCGTTACACATACGATGCCAATGGCAATTATATGCCATACAATGACATTGTTGAAAACTATGTCCAGCGTGCCATGGTGAACATCCGTGCGGCCCAGTACAATATAATCTCGGACTATGCATCCACATGCATGGTTGATATTGCCAACTGTTACAACCAGCAGGTGACCCAGGTAAACGCATGGTCATCAAATGCCAGTGTGACAAACATATACAATGTTATGCGTGGTGCGTGTCGCAATGTTGCGCTGACCTGTGCCTATGCGGTATTTGCCGCTGATACAACAAGTTGTCCAGCCAACAATGCCGATAAATGCATCAACAGCATATCTGAAATGTTCTATCAGTCATTATTGTGTCCAGACAATTCGACCTATGTTGCAACTGCGGTGGGTGCAGAGAACGTTGGCAATGGCCGTGAATATGTCAACGTCAATTGCAAATGTAATAATGGCTACGAGGCCTGGGGTAATGCGTGTCTGTTAAAATGTACGGACAATAAAACACGCAATGCCTATGGTACATGCGAATAGACCTTAAAAAATCCCCACAAAAATGTGGGGGGTTTTATTTGTTAATAATTTTCATAAACTTTTCGTGATTTTCCAATTCATCTGGTTTTGGTTCAAACTTTCTGTATGGGAAATTTCCACCAACTTTTGGATGTGCCAGCATTGCCGCATGCTGTTTTGCGATAATGTCGTGAATATCTGGTGCGGGTTCTGTGTTTTCCAGTTCCAAATACACCTTGGCCAGAATTTCCGAGTCAATCAATGCCCCGTGTGCATCTGCACGTGCCGTCAGTGAAATTCCATACCATTTTGCCAACGCATCCAGTGTATAACTTTTTGGCCCAAACACACGATTTCGTGCGATAACCAGTGTATCCATCTGTTGTTCACGTGGAATTGTTTTCAGGTTCAGTCTTTGTAATTCCTGGTTAACAAATGGAAAGTCAAAGTCCAGTCCATTGTGTGCGACAATCGGGCTGTCCCCGATGTATTCCAAGAATCGTGGTGCGATTTCAGACATCTTTGGTTTATCTTCCAAAAATGCATTTGAAATTTTATGAACCATATATGTGTCAGGTGGGATAATTTTACCTTCTGGGTTAATGTATTCATGGAAAGAATTATCTGTAATTTTTCCGTCTAAAATTTCGACAGCCCCGATTTCGATAACACGGTCGCCGTGCATATAGTCAAAACCTGTTGTTTCAATGTCAAAGCAAATAACACGTTTCATTGTTAAAAATCCATTCCTTTATCATAAATGTTTGTGGTATTATAATGAAACGATGGACACAATGCTAGAAAATCTTAACAACGAACAGCGCCTGGCGGTTGAAACGACCGATGGTCCACTGTTGGTATTGTCTGGCGCCGGCACGGGCAAGACACGTGTTCTAACAACTCGCATTGCATATATATTAAACAAACATCTGGCGATGCCGTGGCAGGTTTTATCCCTGACCTTTACGAACAAGGCCGCCCGTGAAATGCAGACTCGTCTGACAGATTTATCCGATGGCCTGTGGAATCCGCATGACATCTGGTGTGGTACGTTTCATTCAATGTGTCTGCGTATATTGCGTGCCAACGCACCATATGTTGGACTGAATCGTAACTTCATCATATATAACGAAGACGACCAAAAATCAGTCATAAAATCATTATTGTCAGAATCAACGAAAAAGCCCGAAGACTATGTCGAAGAATTTTCACGTATCAAAGACAAGGGGCTGTCGGCATTGTCATATCACGACCGTATTTATGATGCCTATAACGCAGAATTGTTGCGTCTAAATGCGGTTGATTTTGGCGATATAATATTGCGTGTTTTGGAATTGTTTGAAAAAAATCCTGATATATTGTCCCGCTATCAAAATCAGTTCAAATATATTCTGGTGGACGAATTTCAAGACACAAACAATGCCCAAATGGAATTTTTGCAGATGCTGACCCGTGGCCAAGACACACCAAATATTTGCTGTGTTGGTGATGATGACCAGTCTATTTATTCATGGCGTGGTGCCGAGATAAAACATATCTTGAATTTTGAAAAAACATTTCCCAATGCCCAGATAATTCGTCTGGAAACAAACTATCGCAGTACATCGAATATCTTGAATGCCGCCAATTCATTAATTCGTCACAATCGTGGTCGCCTGGGCAAAGACCTGCGTTCTGTTCCCGGGGCCAACGGTGGTGCCGGTGAACCCGTGTATGTTTTGACATTGCCATCTGACCGGGACGAGGCACGCATAATCGCCGATGCGATTTCACGTGATGGCACCAATGATTTTACCCAGTATGTACTGTTAATTCGCAGCGGTGGTTTGTCCCGTGTATTCGAAGAAGAATTTGCCACCCGTGGCATACCATATCGTGTTATTGGTGCGACCAAGTTCTATGACCGTATGGAAATCCGTGATGTGATTGCATATCTGCGTTTATTGGTGTTTCCGTTTGACGATGTGTCTTTTCTGCGTGTGATTGGCAAGCCCCGTCGTGGTTTTGGCCCCCGTGCGATTGAAAATTTGCGTTCATCTGGCACACATTTAATGGGTGCATTGCGTACAGCCGCATTGTCGCCCAAGATGCGTTCAGTTGCGGATGAATTTTTATCTGCATTTGATTTTCAGTGGCCATCTATGTCGCCACGTGATGCCGCCAATACATTGCTGGAACGCAGTGGTTATATGAACATGTGGGCCCAGTCTCGTGATTCTGATGCCCAGGACAGAATATCGAACATACGTGAATTGTTGTCATCTGTGATATCCAGGTATGATACATTGCCTGAATTCTTGGAACAGGCAGCCCTGATGATGACGGACGACGATGATACCAATGACACATCGCACAATAACAATAATGTTCGAATTATGACAATCCACGCAGCCAAAGGGTTGGAATTTGATACGGTATTTTTACCCTGCTGGGAAGAGGGTATATTCCCCAACGACAAATCAATCGGTGACGGTTCGGTCGAAGAAGAACGTCGTCTGGCATATGTTGCAATAACCCGTGCAAGACATCGTTGCATAATATCGAATTCTATGTCACGTTTGATGTATGGTTCACGTCAGTATAATTCCCCCAGTCGCTTTATAACCGAAATGGACAATCGTTATTTGGATTTCCAGGGTGGTACCCCACGACCCATGTATTCGGATACGTATAAAACTGTTCCACGTTCATATGATACGCAACGACGTCCTGCCCGAATAAAGTCTGCATCATACGTTGGCAAACTGGTATCGCATTCTGAATTGGGGGGCGGTGTTGTCATCGAAGACAATGGTTCGATATTAACAGTTGCATTCAAAACACGTGGCATTAAAAAGGTTGCCCGTGAATACATAACTGTTCTTGCCCAGGTATAAGACCATGCAGATACAATCTGGTACAGTTATTATTTTTTACCACCAGATTTTATAATATTGTACCATGTTTTTGTTGTTGCTTTGGTTTTATTCCACAGTGTTTTTACATCGCTTTTCAGCATGTCGCCCATTTTTGTGTCGATTGTCCCACCCAGTTCACTGGCGATTTTCATTGCATTCTTGGCCAGGTACATTGCGATTGCAACAATCAACAGTGTGACAAAGAATCCAGGGTTATCAAACTGGGGGATTGTGTCAGTTGTTCCAAAATCAACAATGTATCCCAACAGTGCCACGCAAATTGCGATAACGATACTTAACACTATAAAGTGCAGGGCCGCATTAATAAACCGTGAAATTTGCGATTGCAGTGATTCTGGTTTAAATATTCCCATAAATCCGTTAAAAATATCACCTGCGATACCCTTGTACGATGTTTTTCCGATTGTTTCTGCCAGTGCAGTAAATGGCAACATAATAATTCCCAAGAATAAATCTGCAATCACACCGAACGCAATAAACGCAAATCGCCAGCTTAGCATTATAAAGCATATAATCAGTGTTACACCGGCGGCGAATCCAAAAACACTGTTTCCGACTGACATGCCAATCCATTTCCACCCCAGTGCCACCACGGTATAGCAAAACCCAGCCAATCTGGTTGGTACGCACATAATATTTGCAGCATGTTCTGCATCAATCAGGTTTTCTGGCAACGTGTGATTTGCGGCATATTCATGAATTGCCCCGCATGTATCTGGCAGGTTAATTCCCGCCGTCTGTGTAATTGCATTCAGAATTGTATCTGAAATGATTGTTCCCATTTGCAGTATTGGTGACATAACAAACATAAAAGTTTTTGCTGGTCCAATCATCAGAATGCCTGTCCAGACTGCGACCATAACACCCCTTTTTACGATTTCCTTGATTTTGTCTTCTGGTTTACTTTGACCTGTGATGATTGTGTATGCTTCGAACCCAATCCAGAACCCGTATGCAATGATAATAAACAGTATCACAAAGCGCACCAGTGAAGTGTCCAGCACATGTGCTACAAATGAAAACGCATTCATAAATGCCAGTCCAATTTTTGCTTCGACGGGGACAAAGTCTGCCACGATTTGTTTTTGTGCATTGTCTTGGAAGTATTGCACATCATTGCCCAGTGTTTCTACAAATCGCTGGTGATTATTTTCTGTTGCCCATGTGCCGTATTCGCCAACATCTGCCATCGGCAGGTTTGATTCTGCACAGACCCCTGGCGACATCAGACAGATTGCCATCGCAATGACAGGCACGATTTTTGATAAAAAATTTTTTATCACATTCATTACTTTTTACCCATTGCCTTGGAAATTTTTTCTGTTATTTGCACAGGTACATGCCATATTTTTTGTCCCAGGTCATGTATCCATGCACCAAAGTCAAACTGTTCACCTGTCGCGACATTTGCATTTTCGCCTGGTATCGGCAGTTTCACACCGCCCGCCGGCAACAGTTTATCGATTTTCGGACTGATTGCATAATAGTACAAACAGAACAGGCACACCATCATCAGCAAGAAATTCCATCCGTCTTTCATAAAATCGAATGCCCCCGGGTATTTTCTTTCTACTTCGGCCCGCCGTGCTGTAAAGCAGTTTTTGAATGCATCTTTATCCATTTCACCATTTGCCAGTGCGACCTGTTCACAGGTTTTGAAAACATTCATGACACTTAACGTTTGTGCATCTGGATTTTCTGGAACCTGGCCCATCATTGGGGGCAGTATTGCGCTGTAGCCGTCATTTGGACCTGGCATAAATGTGTCTGCAGTATATGATACAGTTGCGTATATGACCAGTACTTTCAATGTGATTGCCACGATTCTTACTGCAGACGATATCAGCATCTCTAATGCCTTGCTGACCAGTCCGCTGGCCTTGGCCCAGGTTCCTTCAAATGCACTTGCCGCCAGCAGCAGTGGCATAAAAATGATTAAGAAAATTAACTTGAACACCACAGACAATATTTGAAAGAATAAATCAAATCCGATAATCATGAACATTATCACCAATACCAATCCTGCAATCCATGTGAATGCGCCCCCGCCCATCCCCATCCATGCATAGTTCATCATTGCAAAACCACCTGCGGCCCCGGCCAGCATAACAGAGTTTATATTTCCCATCACGCACATAAAAGGGTTCATAACCGGGTTCAGTATATCTGACGATTCTGTATTATGACCTGATGCCAACGCATTGCATTGTGCCGCATCTGTCACCCCAGTTGCCGCCATTGACAGTTCGGCCCCGACATACAGCACGGGCGTGATGGTGATTTGTGAAACGGTCTTCAGTGCATCTGTGCCGCCCATTCCCAGCGCCCCCATCAGAACACCAACAAATATGATTCTGATGCCTTGCTTCCATATTTTTTCGAACCATGGGTGGAATTCAATTTTATGTTCCTTAGGTTCCAGTGTTGCTGTCTGCTTTGCGTGATTAAATATGTATTGTACGGTGTGTATAAAGATAAAAATACCGAACCCGATAACCATCAAAATCCACAGGTTGTCCACCATCAACGTCCAGAATTTTTCTGTTGCGCTGCCCAGTACACCGAATAAATCTGCGATATATCGACACAGGAAACATCCGTTTGCCGTTGCAATGTCGCCATTTTCAACACCTGCTGCGACCAAGAAATTATCCATGCTGGTATATGTTATTGCTGCCCCACCAATTGACGAAGATACATACCAAATCCCCAGCCCCAGTGCAACCAGTCCCATAACTATTCTGACAGCGATTAAGATTAATTGTGCTTTTAACATTATTTGCTGTCCTTTTTATCGCCACCTGACACGATTGTTTTTCCAATTTTAACAGTTGTGTCGACCGCATCTTTGACCAGTGTTATCATGTCGTTTGCCAGTTGTTCACCCATATCTTTTTTCTCGGACACATCAAATGCCGCCAGAATCATTTTTGTGATTTGTGGAATTTGTCCTTGGATATAGTTTAGCACATATACCAACACAATCGCACTCATAAACGTCATTGCCTGCAGGTTTTCTGTATTCAAATCCGCTTCGAATATTTGTCCTGTGGTAATTGCGTTCATCAAGTCGGCTGCCGACGCATCTGGCGCAGAAAAGAATTTTGCGATAATGACCATAATGACTGTGTATGTCAGTACCACTGACCCCAACGTGACAATTGCATTAATCAGATTTTTAATTTGATTAACACCGACCCCTGACCCCAGTTTTCCAATCCATTCTGGCACATGTTCTGCGCCTTTGAATGCGAATGTCACCAGCGAGATTGGAAAGAAAAACGCAAAGAAAGCCATCGCCACAATTGCATCTGCGAAATAGCAACAATATCTAAAGAACAGCTTAAAGAATCCCCATGCTAAATACAGTCCGATAAAGAACAAAATAATATGTTTAATCAAACTACCTGGTCCCAACAGTGCCTGCCATGAAAATGCCTGGTCCATCATTGCGATTCCCAGTTTTATGTATGCCTGGAATTGTGTGATTGTTTTTTTCATCAACAGTATAATTTTGTCCCGCAGTTGTGGTCTGAAAAAACCATCTTCGGTCATTTTTTCTGGTTGGTATGTTACTTTTTCTTCGACCGCATCTGTGTCCATTTGTGTGATTGTCTGGGTGTATGTCAATGTGATTTGTGCAACTGGCTCAAACGTAATAGTTGTTAAAATCCGTGGCAGCATAACCCCCATCCCCATCAGCGCAATTGCGACAATGCCATTTATAAAAACTTTTTGAATTGATTTTTCATACAGTGTATCTGCGAAATCATTTTGGAAATTTTTCCAAATTGCATTAACCATGAATACTGCAAACAGCATCACAAACAGTACAACACAAATTTGGCTGAATGTGCCGTATATTTCTGCAGCTGCAACAGATATGATTTGAAACAGTCTGTCAAACACCCCACAGCCCCAACACTGCACTGCATTTTCCACCAAAGATGATGCGAAATTATTCATTATTTTTTAATCCATCCTGCGGCGGTTCCGATTGCTTTTCCTGTTTTTTTGATGTTTCCCCAAATTGTGCCTGCGTCAGATTTTACACTGTTGTACAGTCCATCCATTCCGCCGCCGATATATTTCTTTAATTGTTCTTGTGTCTTGTCATAAATTTTGAACATCAAATACAGTGTTAATATTGCCGACATCCATATCAAAGAATGTTGTCCAAAACCTGCGCCAGAATTTGCGATTTGTGGAACATTGCTGGCTGCACTGCCACCTGCGGCGACGACAAAAGTTGATACATTTTCCATAAACAGTGCCCGTATAACTGCCAGATTTATACACAGCATAAATGCACACGCAATCATTGTCACGATTAATTGTTGCAGTGCCTTGGTAATGCCGCTGAATGCGGGCCAAACATCGAACCATTTATCACTGGGTTTTACAACATATGTCAGTACATAGAATGGATACAGAATTAATTGCATCCCGAAATTAAATATCCCCTGGATAATCAGCAGTGCCATAAACAGATTGCTGCTGACGAATGTCAGTATTAAGATAATTCCTGTCACGATATTCATAAAATCTTGTCCGCCGTGCGGTATCAGTGTCATCAAACCTTTCAGTCCCTGGGTCAGACTATCAAATCCCCGCTTGATAATTTGATTGTTTGCATGTGACAGTTCTGATACGGGCTGTACCAGAAATTCACACGATTCCTGTGAAATCCAATCGTGTGCCAGAATGTCCGGTGGGCACTCAACTTTTGGTGGCTGTGCACCTGCTGCGTTAATTTGTTCTGTGATGTGACTGGTGTAAATCGCCCCCAGTTCCAAGAATGGATTAACCAACCACTGTGTTAAAAACACTGGTTTCATCTGCAACAAAAACAGTGCGGCAATAATTGCCCGCCCGCCTGATTTTAATGTGTTTTCGACAATCTGTGTCCCGGTAATTTTTCCATCGTAAATTTCGCCGCCCCCTGATATTCCCAGAAATGACAGCCACTGTTTTGGAAAGTACATTTTTACCAGCGAAATCGTAATTGTAATCCCCAAGAATATCCAAACAAACGCATAGATAAAACCATTGCCGTTTCCGACAAAGAAATCATAAATTCCGGTTGCTACCAACATCATCGCATCCAGTACCATTGGAACGAACGGCGCCAGGTTCAGTGAATCGATGATATTTCCTGCATATGCCAAATCTGGGCACAGCATTGCCACCGCCAAACACAACCCAAAAAAAACTTTTTTCAGTAAATACATTCTCTGTTTTTATTTTTATCTTTTCAATTATATCACATTTTGTGCAAAATATGATATACTTAAAAACGATGAACCGATTAAAAAAATTTTGGATTGTATTTTTATCGTTCTTGCCATGGGCGGCGGGTGCGGCTGTTCCGTTATTGGTTGGCGGCATTGCAGGTGTCGGGGTTTTGGCGGGATTTTCGATATATCGCACAGCGGTTCCGGTCAGTCCAACAGATGCGTATCAGTTTTTTTCCAGTTGTTGGACATGCCAAATGTTTTCTGACATCATGGCAACAATGTCTGGTATATTGCCCCGCATTTATCATGCCTTGGGTGAAACGATTGTTCCGTTCACAATAATGTTAACGGCGATATGGCTGGCCTGGAAATTGGTCAGCAATTTGATGAACGGGAAAATGGAAGATGGTTGGTCATTGACCAGTACATTTGTGAATCACATGGTGCGACTGGGGATTGTTTGCATATTTTTATTGGCACCCCTGCCACGGTTGATATCAGATGTTGCGATTACACCGATTTTCAATATTGGCATGTCGCTAAATCGTGTGGTTGTACATGACGATAATTTTGACATGTGTGTTATATCTACTGCGTTGGCAGATCCTGTGTCTGTTGATTCGGCTGCGGCGGATTCTGGTGCATTTTCACCGACCATGCGTCATAATCTGGCATGTGAATTGGCGGGCATTCATCAAATGACAGGTATGGGCATGACAGTTGGCTGGACGATGCTGAATATGGCATTTGATGCAGATTATATGCACAAGATTTTATGGGATGTTCCTATTTTTCCAAACATCATATTGTTTTTTTCGGGTTTATTGATAATGGTGCTGTTTTTTGCGGCATTGCTGCCCATACCGATATACTTTTTAGAAATTTTTATCACATTATCACTGGATTTGGTAATGTTGCCGTTTATGTTGTTGGCATGGTTGTTTCAGGGCTGGCAGATATCTTTGGCGGGTGCGGGCAAAACGATTCGTGGGATTATTGACGATGTAATAAATGCGACCTTTGCGTTGGCGATAACAGGTGTGTTTGTCACGTTTGCGATAATGTTCCTGGATGCGATATTTGGCGATTGGAATGGGGTATCTGTTTTATCGACTGCCTTAACTCAAAACGATTCGAAATTTATGATGGATGCCTTGATGATGCGCAATGACAGTTTGGTAACCATTATATTGATGGGTATATTTATTGCGATGTTTATGATAATGATACCTGCATTATCCAAGACCTTGTTCAACGTACAAATGTCGACCCGATTCTATGACACGACCAAAAAGAACATTGAAATTGTATGGGAAAACCTGAAAAAGTGGTACTCCGCAATAAAAAAATAAAAAATCAAGTGGTTTATTTAACCTGACCCCCTTTTTTGTATCATCCGAATCTGATATAATTCATACCAATGACAAAGTTTCCGATTCTTTATTGGCCTCGCCGTACGACTGGTGACAATGAATACCAGTTGGCACGCAAAGTGATAAACAACACGACTGGTGTTATGCCGGACGTATTGACCGAAGATGTCAATATTGCGGTATTTTTACAGGACAATCCTGGTGCGGTTATATATTATCCTGTATTTTGTGGTTCGACGGGGTGGTGGGGTGAATTATTGGGTGGTGATGCGGTTGTGTGTGACAAACTGATAATATCGCCAGAATGCCAGTTAATGGTTATCGAGCCGGGTAAAACGGCCCGTCCACGTGGCACGACCCAGTTATTAGCAGCAGAGATTTATCCAACCAGTGGCTTTTTCAAAAAGATGAACTCTGGCATTGCAACGGTTGCAGATATGCTGGCAACGGATGCGGGCACGATATTGGCGCTGTTTTCTGGTCGCAACCAGGGGCAGTTTATAAATATTTTGGAATCGACTGGCAATTCGTATTTGGGATGCATTGGTCGTTATTAAATTCTTGCTTTCTGTAAAAATACCTGTATAATTCACTGGCTAAAATTCTAAAACAAAGGTAAAAATCATGAAAAAAGGAATTCATCCTGAATATCACGAAATCAATGTCACACGTACAGATGGCAAAACGGTCAAGATGTATTCATCTGTCAAGAAAGACTTGGTTTTATCAACAGATAACTTGAACCATTCCGCCTGGACTGGCCAACGTTCAAATGCCGGTGAAAAGGGCCAGCGTGCCAGCCAATTCAAAACAAAATTTGCTGGATTTAAATTTTAATGTAAATTTCGTCTGACGGGGGCGGCGATATGGAACATGTAATCAAAGGTTCAACAGAATTAAACAAGATGTTTGCTGCGTTGCAGCGCACGACTGCTGGTTTGCGTCGTGATTTTGGCGAAGTTGAAAACTTGCAACAATCGCTTCGCAGTGCGCGTGACTTTGTGCACAAGGCGGCGAATCGTATCGAAGAGAGCATTTTGTCTGATTTGTTGTTGGTTCGTCCGTCTGCGGGCATCCTGACACCAAACATGTCACGTCCTGGTGATGGCCGTGACGAATTTGTGTTGGCATTGTCTGGCGCCCAGAATTTTGTTCGTGGCAATCCGCATTTTGCGATATCTTTGGCCCTGCGTTCAAACGACGAAACCAAGATTGCATTAATTTATTCGCCAATTGACGATCGTTTGTATTATGCAGAATCTGGCAACGGTGCGTATGTATTTTCTGCATATCATTCCACCCGCATCAGTGTTTCATCTTTATCAGATGTATCTGAAATAACAGTTGGCTATAATGTTTCTGATGGTCGTCCGATGGTTGGTGATTTTCGTTGCACGGGCTGTCCTGCGTTGGATTTGGCATGGGTTGCATCCGGCAAGTTGGATGCATATATATCAGACCCGTTGGACTATGCAGAAATTGCAGCTGGTGATTTAATTATTCGCGAGTCTGGCGGTCGCATAGAAATGCTGGCTGATTTGGTTGCAACCAATGGTCGTGTTGAAATGTAAGATATATTCCCCCAAATGGGGGGATTTTTTTTGTTGATATATTTTTCTGCTTGCGTGCGATTCGTGATTTGTTCTATGATTGCATCAGGAAGGAAAGGAATTATGCGTCATTTAACATTCAGTATATTGGCTGTACTGTTGATTGTGCCTGGTATTGCATCGGCACGAATGCCGGTTGTAAATGTATCATCTGGTGGTGTGTCTGCACGTTCTGCATTTGGCGAAGATGTCAGTGCATCTGTATCTGGCGGTACATTGCCATCTGTTGCGTCGCCGTCGGTATCGACACGTACACGTTCGGTTGTTTCACGTCCTGTGACTGCATCGGTTGCACCGGCCAGGACCGTGGACCGTGGGGAACAGTTTGTTGCATCGAATGATGTTTTGGTTCCTCGCCGCCCCAGCAACGATTTATGGGCGAAAAGCGATGGTGCCTTGCGTATGCCCAGCCCCAGTGAATTTTCTGTTATTCGTTCTGACGGTGTTTTGCCCGAAGAAAGCTTAGATAACGCATATGTTGCGTCTGTTTCGGCACGTCCGGCTGCGCCTGTTGCATCGATTTCTGAGTCTGTGTCGGAACTGGATAATCAAATTGCACGTTTGATTGAGTTGCAAAAGCATGCCAATGATAATGCACGTTCTGTATCGCCCCGTGTTGCGCCTGTGGCACCGGCGATGCCGGCTGCACCTGTTGTTGCAGCTGTGGAACCTGCTGTGCCGGCTGTGGTTGATTTGCCTGCGTCGCCCCGTGTTGCAGATTCTGATGTATCGCTGCGTCGATTGGTTGTTCCGATGTCAGATGATGTTGTTGTTCGCAGTGTTGAAAAAAATATTTCGCCACGTATTGCTGCGGTTCGTGATGATATGACCAAGATGAGTCCTGCAGAACTTCGTCGTGCATTCAGAAAGACGTTTTTATCAGAAAACAAACATCTGTCCACATATTCGATTGATGATGGCTTTGATGTTGCCAGTGATATGTCTGCATCTATCGAAGGTTTTACAGCCCGTCGTGATTTGTCTGAAACTGGTGGCATTCGTCCGTTGGAAATCAAGATTAAATTTCGCAACGAAGATTCTGCATTATCACGTGAAAACTATAATTTGTTAACTGAATATGCCGGCATTGTGGTCAGCAAACCAACCCGTGCCATCCAGGTTGCCATCCCCCAGGTAATGACCACTAACAAGGATGCTCGCAAATTGGCGGCCCGCCGCCTGGCGATTGTTGAACAGGTTTTAACCGACAACGGTGTGTCCCAGCAGCGAATTGTGCCGGTTTTATCCAGTCGTGACGAACAGGGATTTGTATTGCGTATAATCTCTGGTGATCAGTATGAAACCCTGACCCAGCAACAACGTGATATATTTGGTGATACGATTAATAAAAAGACCTATAAAAGTATGTCGTGGTAAATTTTTGGAATCATATGATTGGATTTTTATTTCCGCCGGCGTGTCCATTGTGTGATACTCCGGTATCCACACATGGTCAGTTGTGTGGTACATGTTGGGCGGCGATAAATTGGATTGATAATCCAAAGTGTTACCGTTGTGGTTATCCGTTTCCTGCGAATTTGGATTTAGATGACCGTCCAATGTGTCCTGTATGTGCGGCTGGCAAATGTGAACTGGATTGGATACGGTCTGCGTGTGTATATGATGATGCGTCACGTTCTGCGATGTTGCCGTTCAAGCATGGTGGTCGCATACGTTATGCCCGTTTTATGTCGCATGCGATGATATGGGCATTGCGTGATATTGATGTTGATGCAGATATTGTTATGCCTGTGCCGTTGGCATCCCGTCGTTTGTTTCATCGTGGCTATAACCAGGCGGCATTGTTGGCACGTCCGATTTCACGTGCACTGGGTGTGCCGATGGATTTAGATTCTGTTCGCCGCAAATATCGTCCAGATATGGGGCATAAAAATTCCCGGGAACGTGCTGTGAATATTCACGGGGTATTCAGTGTGTTATCACCGGACAAGATTCGTGGCAAAAAGATTTTATTGGTTGACGATGTTATGACAACGGGCGCAACGTTTGCCGAGTTGCGCCGTATATTGATTGCCTCTGGTGCTGTGGCTGTATACGGCGTATCGTTTTGTCGTGTTGTTCGTGCGATTTAGTTTATTATGCCTGATAGATTTTTGTTTTTGCGCCGCCAAAAATATTTTGCAGTTGATTTTTTGTTTCTTGCCATATCAGTTTGTCTGAACACATTTTAATCAGGTTCAAAATACTTTGTTCTTCTGGCAGATATATTGTGCGTCCCGCAGGGATTATCACGGTTGACACGGTGTTTTCGTTCAGTGTGACACTGTATTCATAGGCCAACATATTTTTGTTGTTCGTTGTACGCATGCATGCGCATGTCAGCAACACCCCATCGTGTGTTATAACGCTGTATTCCTTCATGATTCCATCTGGGTCTATAAACACCGAAACGGTTCCTGCGGATATGATTTTCTGCAACAAAGTTTGCAGTTCTTGATCTGATGAAATTACGTTCATTTTGTATTACTTTTGCTGTTGCATTTATGTATATCACAATATGTTGCTTTGTCAAGGTTTGTTCGTCTGTCGTTTGGCAAGATGTTCCAACGATATTGCATGTTCGTGGCAAGATTGGGCCATTTGGTTGCACCCAGAATTGGAATGTGCTGGATGCATCGGGACTGCCATCGGATATCCAGGGGCCAGATACCACCACATGGTCACCGGTTATTGTAAAATAACAGAATGCCCGTTCGGGCATTCTTTTTTTATCTGATTTTATTTTCTTTCAAGATATTTTTTATTCCGGTGATTTGAATCGGGTGCATTTTGTTTGATTTTGTAATACATAAATCCAGTATCTTGTCCAGTGTTTGTTGTGTTTCGGACTGTAGTATATTGTTTCTGATTCCAACAGGTCGATAATTGTGTTTGAACTTGTCGAAATTATATGCCTGAATTTGGTCGACATAGATTGATAGATTATATGATTGCGGGTTGTGTTTTATTTGCAGCACCGGAATTGCATCGCATTTAACAGCTTCTTTTTCTGCTTTCTTGCGTTTTTCGCCAGATTCCTGACTGTTATTTGTCTTCTTTGATTTTCTTGGTTTTATTTCCTGGAAATAGAACACGGAATATGTGTCAGTCAAAGATGTTTGTTCGCCGCTGGCATCCCGTGATGTTTCGATTGTATGGTACACATCATTTTGCTTCAGAATGTTTGTAACTTCGTTCAGAAATTTTTGCATTACTAACCTCTTGGCTTTGTAATATGCTATCACAAATGTTTTGGTTGTCAATAATTTGGTTGTTCATGCGGTCTTTTTCTTGAAATTTGATTTTAATCTGATACGATTTTACACAGGTTATTTTTTTACAAACAGGATAGATAAAATGAACATAGAACTTGGCAAGAATATCAGCCCACGTGAAATAGAAACCAGAATTCAAGAATTTTGGGATAAAAACACATTTTGGAACAATGATGTTAATTCGGATAAACCATCATTTTGCATTATGATGCCGCCGCCAAATGTGACGGGGTCTTTGCATATGGGGCATGCGATGAATAATGTTCTGACAGATATTGTTTGTCGGTATAAACGTATGTCTGGCTATGACGTTTTATGGCAGCCCGGAACCGATCATGCATCTATTGCGACCCAGTTGCTGGTTGAACGTGATTTGTCCAAACGTGGTATTAATCCACATTCACTATCGTTGTCTGACAAGTTGAATGCCGCCTGGGCATGGCGTGCTGACAAAGGTGGCCAGATTATGAACCAGTTGCATATTCTGGGTGTGACCCCTGTTTGGCATCGTGAACGTTTTACTATGGACGATGGGCTGTCCAGTGCGGTTACAAAACTGTTTGTGAAAATGTATAACGAAGGTTTAATCTATCGTGAAAAACGTCTGGTTAATTGGTGCCCAAAACAGCAAACCTCTGTATCGGATTTAGAGGTTGAAACCCGTGAAGAACACGGCAAGTTTTATTACTTTAACTATCCATTGGTCGGCGGTGGTTTTGTCGAGATTGCAACCACACGTCCCGAAACATTATTTGGTGACCAGGCAATTGCGGTACACCCTGAAAATGAAAAATTAAAACACCTGATTGGCAAACATGCGATTATTCCATTAACTGATATTGAAATTCCAATTGTTGGTGATGAACATGCAGATCCAGACAAGGGGACAGGTGCTGTAAAGATTACACCGGCGCATGACTTTGATGACTGGGAGGTTGGCATTCGTCACAACCTGACACCGGTCTGCATTCTGACACCAGATGCGAAATTAAATGATAATCCAGTGGTACCGACCAAATATCGTGGCATGGACCGGTATGCGGCACGTGCGGCTGTTGTTGAAGATATTGAAGCGGCGGGGCTGTTGGTCCGGGTTGAAGACAAGGTTATTCCGACCCCATATTCTGAACGTGGCCAGGTTCCTGTAGAGCCATATCTGACGGACCAGTGGTTTGTTGATGCGGAAAAATTAGCAATCCCTGCAATTGCGGCGGTAGAAAGCGGCAAGATTAAGTTTATGCCAGAACATCGTTATAACCTGTTTATGTCGTGGATGAAGAATATTCGTCCATGGACAATTTCGCGTCAATTGTGGTGGGGGCATCATATACCTGCCTGGTATGATGCGGATGGCAATGTCTATGTTGCAGAAACGGAAAGCGCAGCAATTGAAATGTCGGGGGGCAAGGCATTGACCCGTGATCCTGATGTTTTGGACACGTGGTTTTCGTCTGGGTTGTGGCCATTTTCAACATTGGGCTGGCCTGAACAGACATTGGAATTGTCTAAATATTATCCAACAGATTTGCTGTACACAGCGGCGGATATTATATTCTTTTGGGTTGCCCGTATGATTATGATGGGGATTTATGTGATGGGTGATGTTCCGTTCCATACCGTAAATTTCCACGGCATTATTCGTGACAGCAAAGGGCAAAAGATGTCCAAGACCAAGGGTAACGGTACAGATCCGCTGGATGCGGTTGATAAATTTGGTGCAGATGCCCTGCGTTATTGGATTTCCACAGCGCCAATTGGTACAGATATTCGTTATTCCGATGACGAGGTTAAACGTGGTTCAAAACTGCTGACCAAGTTATGGAATGCATCAAAATATGTCTTGATGAATTTGTCTGATTTTGAACCGGCAACAGCCACGCAGGTTCCGGTGTCTGAACGTTTTATCGAAGACAGATGGGTTTTGTCTGAATTGAACAAGACAATCGCCGAAACACGCAAGCATTTGGATAAATATGATAACTATAATTCACGTGCTGCAATCGATAGCTTCTTATGGGATATTTTCTGTGACCAGTATTTGGAATTTATCAAAGACCGATTCTGGGCACCGGAAAAATACAGCGCCCAATCAAAATTATCTGCCCAGTGGACATTGTACACCGTCCTGCGTGCGATAATTGGTTTGTATGCACCATTTATTCCATTCTTGACCGAAGAATTATGGCAAAAGATTTATCGTGATATCGAAGGTGGCGAAACATTACATCTGACCCAATATCCGTTGGTAAAACCAGAATATGACACAGACGTATCGAAAATGGATGTTGCGCTGGAATTGTTAAAAAATATCCGTGGTTTGCGCACCGAACGCAAAATTGGAAACGGTGCCAAGCTGGAAACATTGACAATTCCATCCGATACACCGACCGAGTTGCATGGTTTGATTAAATCTGCGGCACGTGCCAATAATATCGAATTGGGTGATGCGCTGGATTTTGTTGTTGCCCAGCAGAACTAGGGAAAAAAAACGGGGGCGGTTATGGCAGATAAATTAACAGAACGGCGTGTGCTTCAGGCATATCAGTGCGACAGGTTTGGAAATGTTCGTCCACTGATTTTGATGAATGAACTGCAATCGATTGCAGACCGTCATGCCGAAGTTTTGGGCTGTGGTCGCACGTATTGTCTGGAAAATAATGTTGGCTGGGTTGTGATGTATTACCTGGTTGACATTATTGAACTGCCCCGTGAATCCGAAGAGTTAACATTTACCACCTGGCCGTCATGCCAAGATGCCTTGCGTGCGACCCGTGACTTTGAAATTCGTGGGGCCGATGGTCGGTTAATGGTTCGTGCCACATCCCAATGGATATTGATTGACATGTCGTCACGTCGTCCGTTGCCGTTGGCGAATCATTTGTCGCCTGATGTTGTTGTGCCACACCGTGCATACGGGTGTGCATTTGAAAAGTTCCCAGATTTTGAAACAAACAAAACGCATGTTATGAAGTGTCGCTTTGATGATATTGATGTAAACCAGCATATAAACAATGCGGTTTATGCGGTCTGGGCGACCGAAAGTGTGGGTTATAAATATCGCAGCAATCACACATTGCGTAAAATCGATATTAATTTTAAGAAAGAAGTCAGCCCGGACACCCCTGAAATACGAATTGATGTTGCGATTGATGGTCTGGTGTCACGTCATAAAATTTGTTCTGGCGATACGGTTCATGCGGTTGTTATTTGCCATTGGGATGAAATTAGCTGTTGCTAAATATTCTATAATTTGCCATAATAAAACCAAGTTGGTTACAACATGTGCAAACTGTGGAGGGTGTTGTGCATAGAATCTTGTTAGTTTTACTGTGTTTTATGTGCTCGCATGCGTATGCTGGTGTGGCCAGTTCTGGGTATGTTGGGGCTGCGATTGCTACACATAAATCTGATGTTGAAAACCCGCACTCTGTCACTGCGGCCCAGGTTGGTTTGGGCAGTGTGAAAAATGTCGACACAACCAATGCAGAAAATATTACCAGCGGCAAATTAAATACCGAACGTTTATCTGTTGGTACTGCGACTGGTACTGTTGCGGCTGGTGATGATGCGCGGTTTAATACGATTGCTACATATCGTCCGTCTGGCATACCACCTGCTGGCATGGTGTGGGTCTGGTTTGAATAAGGAAATAAAATAAAAAAACCGCCAATTGGCGGTTTTTTATTAGTTTGCTGCATTCACAGCCAGCCGTTTACGACCTGTTGCGCGGCGGCGATTTAATACGTCACGACCGCCGGCGGTTGCCATACGTGCACGGAATCCGTGTGTGCGAACACGGCGTGTTTTAGATGGCTGATATGTACGTTTTGTTGCCATGGTTTTTATCCTTACTTTTTTTACTTTTTCTTTCCTTGTCCCAAAGTACACCGAGCAGCATCATCAGTACCCTGGAAAAAATCCGTTTGTGCGTATATTTAATCATACGTTTTAATAAAACGCAACCTTTTTATTTAGATTTTATTAAACCCATCTTTTTCATCCCTTCTAACATCAGGTGATAAACAAAGATTGCGACAAACAGTCTGTAAAATGGTAGAAACATGATTTGTTTTTCCTTACTTTTGTTTGGTGTTAATGTTTTTTGCCAGTTTTTCGATTGTAGCCACGAACTGGATAATCTGTTTTATGTTCCAGTTTTGACATGCATACATCAACCGTTCAGATTCGGTTAATCCGGTTCTGTTTTTCAGGTTGCCTGTATGTTCGTATGCTTCTTTCAGTGCGTTTTTGAATATGCTCATGTTTAATTATTTTATGTTATTTTGTTGTTTTGGGATAGTATATCACAAAACCGTGTTTTGTCAATGTGTTTTTTTGGTATTAATTCTTGACCAAAAGTGCAAAAATCTGCTATATTTCGTATGTAAATAACACAGGGAAAGGTAGTATGTCAGAAAATACAAATGAAGTAATTGAAACACGTGTTCCCCAGTCTTCATTGGAACACGAAATGCGAACCAGTTTTTTGGACTATGCGATGTCGGTTATTGTTGATCGTGCATTGCCTGATGTTCGTGACGGGTGCAAGCCTGTGCATCGCAGGATTCTGTATGTTATGAACGATGTTGCGCCTGCGACCAAACCGACTGTCAAGTCTGCCCGTATTGTCGGTGATGTTATGGGTAAGTACCACCCACATGGCGACAGTTCTATTTACGAAGCGATGGTTCGTATGGGTCAGGATTTTTCTATGGGTGAAATGTTGGTTCAGGGCCAGGGTAACTTTGGTTCTCGTGACGGGGACAAGGCGGCGGCTATGCGCTATACCGAGGCACGTTTATCCAAACTGGGTGCGTCATTAATGGATGATATGGACAAAGACACGGTTGATTGGATGCCGAACTTTGACGGCAGCTTGCAAGAGCCAGTTGTTCTGCCGACCAAGTTTCCAAACTTTTTGGTAAACGGTGGTTCTGGTATTGCGGTTGGTATGGCAACAAACGTTCCGACCTATAACTTGGGCGAGGTGTGCAATGGTATCCTGGCGGTATTGGACAATCGTGATATATCTGATGACGAATTGTTTACGATTATCCCTGGGCCCGATTTTCCGACTGGTGCGATGATTATGGGGCATGCCGGTGCGTACAAAGCACACACCACAGGTCGTGGTTCTATTATAATTCGTTCAAAAACACACGTCGAAGATTTTCGTGATCACCAGGCGATTATTGTTGATGAAATTCCATACCAGGTGAACAAAGCGCAGATGATTATCAAAATCGCCGAATTGATTAAAGACAAGCGAATCGAAGGCATATCTGAAATTCGTGACGAATCATCCAAAGAAGGTCTGCGAATTGTAATTGAATTAAAACGTGATGCGATTGCAGATGTTGTGCTGAATCATTTGTTTCAGTATACAGAAATGCAGACCAGTTTTCCGGTTAATATGATGGCATTGAATCGTGGTCGACCGATGTTGTTTAATGTTCGTGGTGTGCTGGATGCCTTTATAGAATTCCGTGCCGAAGTTATTCGTCGTCGCACCATCTTTGATTTGAACAAGGCACGCAATCGTGCGCATACGTTATTGGGGTTGTCTGTTGCTGTTGGTAATCTGGACGAAGTTATTGAATTGATTAAATCCAGTGCCAATCCAGAAGATGCGCGTACCGCCCTGGTGTCCCGTGGTTGGCGTGCGTCGGACATTGAATCATATATCCAATTGATTGATGATCCAAACACAGAGTATAAAGATGGCATGTTCTATATGTCCGAAGACCAGGCCCGTGCAATATTGGAATTGCAACTGCATCGCCTGACGGGACTGGAACGTGACAAGATTCATGATGATTTGACATCGTTGGGTGCGACAATTCGTGATTTGTTAGAAATATTGGGCAGTCACGAACGTATTATTCAAATTATCCGCGATGAAACAACAATGGTTCGTGATAATTGGGCATCGCCCCGTCGGACTGAAATTTCCGATGCGGAAATCGATATTGATATTGAAGACTTGATTGCTCGTGAAGACATGGTTGTAACGGTTTCCAACACTGGATATATCAAACGTGTTGCACTGGATACGTACCGTGCCCAGAAACGTGGTGGCAAGGGGCGCAATGCCATGACCACCAAAGACGATGACTATGTGGTCCAGGTATTTGTTGCGAACACGCATACACCGCTGTTGTTCTTCAGTTCACGTGGTTTGTGCTATAAATTAAAAACCTATAAATTGCCCGAGGCGGCGGCCGCTGCCAAGGGGCGTCCATTGGTAAATCTGTTGCCATTGGAACAGGGCGAAACAATCACTGCGATTTTACCTGTGCCGGACGAAGATGTTGCACGTGTTGCAGAATCTGGTATTGAACACTTCTTGATGTTTGTGACTGCATCTGGCACGGTTCGCCGCAACCGGATGAGTGACTTTGACTCCATCCGTGCCAACGGTAAAATTGCGATGAAATTAGACGAAGGTGACAGCTTGATATCTGTGTTGCCGTGCAACGAAGACCAGGATGTATTCTTGTCCACATATCGTGGCCGTGCCATACGATTCCCTGTGCCTGAAATTCGTGTGTTTGCAGGCCGCAATTCGACAGGTGTTCGTGGTATCACATTGGGGCCAGACGACAAGATTATCGGCATGGCAATGTTAAACCGTGGCGAATCTGATTCGGCGGTTCGTGCGGCCTATATCAAGCAATCACGTGCGGCACGTCGTGCTGCCACTGGTATCGAAGAAGAGGTCTCTGCCGACGAAGAAGAAACAACACTGGTTCTGGACGATGCCAAGATGGCACAAATGGCTGCGGCAGAACAGTTTATCTTGACTATATCTGAAAACGGCTTTGGCAAACGTACCAGTTCGTATGAATATCGTCTGACGCATCGTGGTGGTGGCGGCTTTACAAATATCAAACTGGGGGGCAAGAATACGGCCGTTGCAGGTTCGTTCCCTGTATCTGATGACCAAGATATCATCATGGTTACAGACGGTGGCAAGATTATCCGTACACCTGTGTCTGATGTTCGTATTGCGGGTCGTTCGACTGCGGGGGTTACATTGTTCCGTACGGCGGATAATGAACGTGTTGTATCTGCAATTGCAATCGAAGGTGCAGGCGAAGAAGAGTCTGCTGGGGCTGCAACCGATGCAGTGTCTGAATAAAATGGGGGCGGCATGGAAAATACAAATGAATATTTTGCATCAATAAACGATGTTTCAAAACGTTTGAACGTGCCGGCCCATACCTTGCGCTATTGGGAAAAACAGTTTCCTGTTGCCATCCGTCCCACGACGGGGGCAGGGGGGCGCCGTTATTATCGCACGGAAACGGTTGCAAAATTGATTGTAATTCGTGACCTGTTGTATACGCATGGTTTAACCATTGCAGGGGTCAAGAAATTGCTGCGTGACGGCAATTTGCCGTCAAGTGCGGATGAATTGTTAATGAATCCGCCAGTTGTGCAAGACATGACAAATGTGGTGGCTGCGCCATCTGTGGATATATCGGATTTGAATCTGGCAATCAGTTTACTGGAAACCGCCAAGAATATTTTGCAATAAAAAAACCGCCGTTTGGCGGTTTTTTTAATGACGTTCATTTTGCAGTTTTTGTAATTGCAATGTGTGCTGCTTGATTTGCGTGTTGTGGTATTCCTGGCGCATTTTATTCCAGTTGCTGCTGAAACGCATGGACAGCGGTACTTTTGCCAGCGAGTCTGCACGCACACTATCGCGTTGCAACTGTGCGACACGGTCTTGTGCGATTTTCATATCGTCTGCCGCCTTTATCAGTTCTTTATTTTTGCTGATATGCTGCGACTGCAAGTCTTCTGCCAGTTTTTCCATTTTTTCGGTCAATTCAAAGTATTTACAAGCCGATTTTGTGGTCGACTTCGTAAATTCCTTGTTGCTTTCCGCCTTCAGTTTCAGATACTGTTCGTCCTGTGCCAGTGTGTCAGAACTGATTAAAATTGCGCGTCTCTGCGCGGCTTCGTATTTTGCTTCGGCCCAATCCAGATGTTTTTTTGCGCTGTCCATCTTGGTATCGTCATAGTTTGGTGAATCGTACCTCAGAACACAAATCGAAAACATCAGCCCTGCCAAACCTGCGGCACTCAATGTACCAATAAAAATATCTTTCATCTTTGTCATATCGTCTCCTTTTTTTGTCTAATATGCACTTCTTACACAATATATAATAGTACAAAAAATCACATTGTCAAGTGTTGGGTGCAGTTACCTAGACTTTTTATTTATCAGACTGTCTCTTTGTGATTCCAGCATTTTTAATTTTTGCATCTGCACAGCGACTTTTGCATTTGTTGTGCTGTCAAAGTGTTTTTGTATACTGCTGGACAGATTTTCCAGTTTTTGTTTTTGTTTATCAAATTCTTCGATTTTTTTTTCGTTCATATAAATCTGCCAGTATGCATTTTTAACCGCCGGCAGGTGATAAAAGTCATAGAACATTTTTTTATTTCTGCGAATTTTTGCATCAGGTGCATCTGCACGTGCTGCGAAAAAGGCCTCGTCAGTCAAGACGCGATTTTTGTATTTCAGATCATCGATTGCATGCTGGTTTTTCATGACCCAGTCATTTTCTGGGTGTTTGTTCAGTGAATCTCTGACCAGCAACGGCACGACAGACCGCAAACTGTCCACAGATTTACGTGTTTTCAAAATTTGGTTTTCTGTATTGGCCAGTTTTTCCTGTATTTGCTTTTCTTTTTCGCCATACTGCACAATCAGTGTTGTGATTGTTGCCATAACTGCAAAGAACACAACGACTTCGAAAATACCACTCAGCGATTTTTTAAAGTTTTCATATTTATCCATAATTCACACCCAAAAAATATAATATCTGTATGTAAGGTTTACGTCACGAGATATCCCGTTTCACCCCGTGCCAAAAGGTTGATTCTTGGCACCCCCAACGGGAAACCGAGTGAATAAAAACCGCATGAGTTGCGTTATTAGCAACGAATGACTGGTTTGCGTCACAAGGTTCGCCGTTTCACCCCGTGCCAATTGTTTGATTCTTGGCACCCCCAACGGGAATCGAACCCGTGTTGCCAGAATGAGAATCTGATGTCCTGACCGCTAGACGATGGGGGCAAATTTTTAACTGTTTCTGTACATAATATACAAAATCTTGCGATTTTCAAATGAAACTTTTCCCTTGCAGCATATTTTTTTATGTCCTAGGATAATTGTCGTTATGGCTATTTCTATACGCAGTTTTTTTACAAACATCATTTGTGGTTTGATACCTTCGCGCGATTTGCGACATCGTGTTCGTGTGTTTTTGAATAATCCGTCTTGTCGATTGTACATCAGATTTGTTCGTGAATGGGCGGAAAAAAACCGTGGTGGTGTACGCAAGATAAAGATATCGTTGGGTTGTGGATGTCAAAACTTGGTTGTTTTGTTAAACGATTCAGATGTGTTTAAATTTCCATTGCATTCTGGTGGTAACGAACTTGCCCAGCGCGAGTTGCGAATTTATTCTGCATTGCGCACGATAACGCCAATTCCGATGCCGTCCATGGAAATTATCCATTGGCGCGGTCTGGTCGTTCGCAGATATGAATTTATTCGTGGTAAATTATTGTGTGATTTTCCCACAGACAGTGTGTTGGTGCATCGTGAACATTTGGCGAAACAGTTGGCAAATTTCATGTATATCATTGGTTGCGCTGACCCGACCCAGATACGCGATATCAAGCCGTCAAAAACATCGCGTCCGGGGTTCATGTATGGGTGGTTTCACAATGATATTGGTCAGAATTTTCTGATGGATGACGACATGAACATTATTTGTTTTCTGGATTGGGAAAATACCCAGTTTTGTGATTTTCGTGAATCCTTGCGCCATGCCGAGCGCTTTTGGAACAAGAACGGCTATCGTGGTCTGATGACGGATGTTTTGTCGCAGTATTCCAGGTTGTACTATTCGTCTCAGGGGCAGTTTTTAGGTGAATAAATGCCTTAATTGCTGTAAAATACCCACAAACAAACACAGGAGATGCAGATGACAGATATAGTAAATGAACTTGTAAACATTGCACAACAAGAATTGGTAAAACATGCACAAAGATTGGATCGTTTGGTTGCGTCAATGAATGCGGTCGATTTTGACCCTGGTGTAGAATCGGTCCAATCGGTCCGTGAAATGATAGAAAATCAATCGAAACTGTATGATGTTGTTTTTGATATGCTAAAAACCGCATTGGAACAGCATCGTAATTTAATGTTGGCCATGGGCACCATGAATCAGTCTGTCCAACAGGATATCAATGCCACTACCGATTCAATTGATGCGATGTTGCATGCACTTGAACAAATGTCCAAGGCCGCTATCGAATCAATTGATTTGACGTTGAGTACACTTGAAAAAATGTCGCGTTAAAAAATATCCACCGCCCCCACGGGCGGTTTTTATTTACACAATCCGTGACGTATACCAAATAAAAAATGCCCCCTGTGGGCATTATTTATTTTGGTTGGGGCGCACACAGGGGAGTGGGGATGTTCCCCACTAGTGTTTTGGGAAATCTGTGATTTTTCGAAACACGTACAAAACATTGATAATGTTTTGGTGTACAATCACTGTAACTGATTGTACAAATCGTGACGAATAGCAAAATAAAAAATGCCCCTTGTGGGCATTGTTTTATTTTGGTTGGGGCGCACGGATTCGAACCATGATAAAGAGAACCAAAATCTCTTGTCCTACCATTAGACGACACCCCAAAAGCAACATTGATTATAATTATCTTTTGTAAATTTGCAATAACAAATTTTTGTTTGGCTAAAACCGTGATAGGTTTCTGGTTATGTCGCACAAAAACGGTGGTCAAAAAACGACATTGTTCCTGGTGGGTATTTTATCACAAATCTGGCAAAAATCACAGAAGAAAAATGTCGTTTTTTGACCACCGTCAAAAATCGACATTGGCAAAGGTATATAAAACCCAGGGAGGACAAGGGTGAGGGCTCTTTTTTACAGTGCAATTTTTTCGATTTTATGCACACCGTGTTTTGCAGACGTATTGCCATTGGATGATGCGTTGCGTTCCACATATCGTGCGTGTGTTGGTATTGACGACCAGTTAAACGATTTGCGTCGCATGGCGGGCATCAACACTGCGATAACTGCGGCTGGTACTGCGGCAGGGGCTGGTGCGACTGTGGTTGGTATTGTTAAAACGTCCAAGGATAAAAAGGCAGAATCGCTAGAGGCCATATTAAATGAAATCAAAGAAATGACACAAAATTCTGCCCCGATGACCACAGATGAAATTGACAGATTTATGTTTGAATTTAATGCGTACTATGAAACTGCGCTGAAAAGCACTGATTCCATACAATCAGAACTGGACAAGACGGTTGCCCAGTCTAAAAAGTTGGGTAATTGGCGAACAGGTTTACTGGCGGGCGGCACAGCCACCAACATTGCCGGTGCGGTTATTGCCAGTTCGAACAAGGTTGACGGTGATATTTTTGTTCAAATAGAGCTGTGTAAAACATCTGTTGCGAATTTGCGCAACTCGATTATCCAGGCCCGTCTGAACGGCCAAGACATAACCGAGGCCGAGGAAATCATCCGTTTATGTGGCGAATATGATTATGCAGATTTGTCGAAAATTAATACCAAGGCCCGTGGTGCGACAATTTCGTCTGCGATTGGTGCGACCACTGGTGCGGTTGGTACGGTACTGTCGGCCAGTGCGAATTCCCAGAAAGTGCGTGACGATAATACAGACACGGGCAAACATCGTGAAAAGAATCTGAACACGGCATCGAATATAATGGCGGGTGCGACGACTGCGGCCTCTGCGACGGCGACCATATTTAATGCGACCCAAATTGGTGCGATACGTCGTGTATCAGACATTGCAGAAAAATGCACGGAGGTATTGAAATGAAGAAAGTAATAACGACATTAATATGTTTTTTACTGACATTTTCTGCAAACGCAGCTGATGTTTTGTTGAAACTGAATTCTGAAACATTGGGTGCATCTATCAGCAGTCATTTTTCCGCAGAAGATGCAGTAAATGTAGCCATTCGTGTTCGAGATTTGTTGGAAAAATCACCAGATGGCATTTCTGCTGTTGATATGTGGTCTGTTTGCACGGCCGGTGGCATAAAAATAGAAGAAAACTCGGGCAAGGCCAGATGTCAGGCATTTTTACAATCGCTGGTTACATTTTCTGACAAAAATTATGTTCGTGTATGCAATGCGAATGAATTCAAGAAAATCTTGGATACAAATATTCGTGACATATCAAAATGCGAGCGGGAATTCTTTAACAAAACAAATGTTCAGTTGGTCCAAGCGGTTGAATTGGCCAAGATGTATGCGCGTGTAAAATGGAACGATGACGGTGTTGTTTGCAGCAATACATACAACCAGGCCGAAAATGATGATTGGTTATCATGTAAATCGCTAAAAACTGGTGCGTTTTACGAATTTAAATTTGACGATGTAAAAGAGTCGATTGACAACAGGATTCAAGATGATGTTCGTGACAGTGTGTGCAGACTGTACGATGGTTCCTGGTCTGCGGGTGATTACTGTGCATCTGTAACACCAGAAACCTGTGATAAAATATCTGATGGTTCCAAGACACTTGGTGTCCAGGTCGAATGGAAATCTGACAAATGTTATCTGTTGTTCCACCAGATAAGTGATTTCAGTGAAATCAAACAGGGCTGTGGTATTGATCCGTTAACGTTCTGTCGCAAACGTGACTTGCAGTTGCAATCTAATTTGGGGTTATATGATTTGTTGCAACAGCATGTATCTGACAAGTGTGGAACCCCCATGCACGATGTTCGTTGTGACGCAACATTTAAAACATTTCGTGGAACCAGTGGTGGTTGCAACCTGGGGATATTTGCACAAAAAGATGATATTATTTCATGCTATGCGGGCAATCAGCAGATAGATTTCTTGATTGACGATGTTAATGAATGGAGTGATAGCCGTGCCCAAGCAGGTCAACAGGGGGTGATGTGTATCACAGAAAACGGTACATTTGACGGCAAAAATTGTGTTGCCCTGAACGAGCAGGCGTGCACTGCATTGCAACAAGAAAACGCAACAGTTTGTCCAGAATGTAAAGAGGTTGAATGGGACCCAGGGCTGGGGTTGTGTGTTTTGAAATCTGCCCGTGCCATGACCAGAATCGACAAAGCCGTTGAATTTACTACGGCGGCTGGTGTTGTTGTTGCAGGTGTTGCCGTTGGTGTGTTGACTGGTGGTGCGGCGGCGCCAGGGGTTTGGGCAATTGTGGCCAAAACAGGAAGTGTATTGTTATACGCAGGTGGCGCAGCCGTTGTTGGGTCTGAAGCGGTTATGACATATGGAATATGGGATCCGTTTGTAAAAGCTGCAAATAAATGTATTTTAGAAAATGATGCCAAATGTGCAGAAGATTTGGTTGTTCGCGAACTGAATTCTATGCAAAGTTATTCCGAAGATTTGACAGATAACGAAGCGGCTGCACTGGATGAAACATTCAAACATCTGATACAGATGATACCAGAAGATTCTGAATTCTGGACAGATTTCTTTGGAAATCCTGAATTCTTTGATTGCACTGTTCCTACCGATCCACAAACATGCGTTGTCAAAGAAAGTGCACAGTTCTGGCAGGTTGCAAGAACTGCTGGAAACACCATGATGATTGCGGGTGGCGCACTAAAGATGCTGTCCAATATGGGGACGATATTCAAACAATCCAGGGAACTTCTGCGTCTAAGGGTTGAAGCAATGCCACGGCATAAAAATATCGGGGTTTTGGCCCAGGTTAATGCATGGGGAACGCGTGGGATATCAATGCCCAATCGGATAATTCCAGAAGTTGCTGCAAAGCTGGGGTTGAACAATGTCACAACGAATTCGGAACTTGTAAAGGCGATGGGCTGGAAAGTTGGCCAAGAATTGATGTGGAATCCTACTACGCAAACAATCGTCCAGGGTGCGGCTATGAATCCATATGGTTTGGTGCCAATCGGTATTGGCACAGGTGGCTTGATTATGGTTCCAGACGATACTGATTTTATTGTTCAGCGTTCTTGGGCACAGGAATCAAACGAAATCCCAGAACCCGAGGTTATTCTTGATGACATTGTCATTGATGATACGATTGAACCACTGCCAACGGATATTGTGTTCGATGACACAGTGATTGTTGTGCCGCCGCGTAAGGTTCCAACGGTAAAACCTGGGGCAGACGAAATTCCAGAACCCGAGGTTATTCTTGATGACATTATCATTGATGATACGATTGAACCGGTTCCCAATAATTCTGATTTCAATTCAGATCAGATCTATGTCTCGCCGATTCCGGTGTCTGCCGATGCGGGGCGTAATGTTCAACCGTATTCTGTTGAACGTTCTGGCGGACGTGGTTGGATTGCCGCGGCAACTGTTGCGGGGCTGGTCGGAACAGGTGTACTGGTCGGTACATTGGTTGGCAAAGATCGCAATGATTCCAATAAATCAAATACCAACACATCAGGCAATTCTGCACTGGAATCGCTGATGGTTGTGGCAGGTGGGGTATTGGGATATGTAGACAACAATGAAATTACATTAATACCACTGCCAACTGTATTAAATACATACGCACCAATCGTGGATATAAACAATCGTGCAGTGGTTGTGGTGTTGTATCGTGGGTATAATCTGCCGTATTATCTGGATGCATCGGCTGGCACATGGGTTCCATTGCTGGGGATTGGTGCAAATGGCGGCTGGTTTAATACGTATCCACAAACACCAACAACCGGTATATCTAAATTGGATGATATTACCCAGCTGTTAAATCGCATGCTGATGCCACGCACGGTTTCGCCATATGTTGGCCAAAATGCGTCCGGGGTCCAGTTCCCATCAGCATCGACATTGGCATATTCGACAATAAATGCCATGTTCCCATTAGGTGTTGTAACTTCGTACAATGGCACGTTCAGCCCATCTGACCAGAAATTGTATGACAACAATTATCAAAAGATGCGAAATCTGTTTAACTAGCTATAAAAGTGCCACATCCGTGGCATTTTTTTTGCATCAGAAAGAATTGTTGCAAAAAAATACAAATTTTTACTTGAAAAAAAATTATTAAAACATATAATAATTAAGAAATTTAATAAATTTCCAACACGGACCCATTATACAGGAGTTTACATTGGCACGCAAGGAATTTGTTCGTCTTATGGAAGAAAACATTTGGACACTGGACAAAATCGCAGACAAACTGCGACTGGACCGTGTTGATACAACTGGATATCCACGTCAGCTGATGTCGATTTTGGTGCGCCTGCACAATGGCGGTCGTGCCCGGCTAAAGGATATTGCCCGTCGTGAACATGTTTCGGCACCGAATCTGTGTGCGGCATTTCGCAAACTGGAACGTGATGGTATGGTTGTTCGCACCATTGACGAAGACGATCGCCGTAACACATGGTACTGTGTATCGGAACGTGGTTCTGAATTGGCGGTTGTTGCGATGGACCTGTTTCGCAGCGGTATTGAACGTGTTTTTGCAAACGTGTCCCGTGAAGACGAAGCACGTCTGACTGATGCCCTGCGTACAATGCATGATGTATTAAAAAAGGTGGAGTTAAATAATGATTAATCGTATCTGCACAGTGCCATTACTTGTGGCATTGTTCGCCGGTGTTTCGATGCCGGCTTATTCTTTGGACTTGTCTTTATCAGATGCACTTGGCATGATAGAACGTGAATCACACGATATTAAAAAGGCAAATGCCAACCTGGCCCGTGCCCAGGCATCATTGGATGCGGCCAATGCAAATCGTTGGTTTAAATTAGATGGTTCTATGTCATACATGAACATGGTGAATATTAAAAATCCAACAGAATCACAAAAGATTGAATTGCCGCCTGAAATGGGTGGTCTGATTTCTGAATCATTAAAGGATCAATCTGTTGTTATTGAAATCCCAGATAATATTTTACAGGCGGGTTTGACCCTGACTCAGCCGATTTACACATTTGGTAAAATTGGCAATGCGGTCAAATCTGTTAAATCTGCAATCAAGATGGCGGAAAGTTCCAGTGAACTGACCCGTCGCCAGGTACGTTATGCTGCGGCTGATTTGTATTGGACGGCCCGCATGACAGATGACATTGTAAAATTGGCAGAAAACGATTTGAAAAATGCCCGTGATGCCCGGCGTAAATTAACAGCTGCGGGCCGTGCCCATCGCAGCAATTTGCTAAAGATTGAATCAGACATTGCATCCAAGGAAATAAATGTATCTGATGCATACTTCAATCGTGACACTGCCCATCGCATGTTAAAAATAATGGCGGGGATAGATGTGGACGAAGAACTGACATTGACGGACAGTTTTCCATCTGAATTTGGTCCATTAAATGCGGGTGAATTGCAGACAACACCCCAATGGGACATACTGTCAGAACAGGTAAACATGTACGAACGTCTGGCCCGCAGCCAACGTGCCAACGGATATCCGACATTGGCGGCCACTGCATCGTATTCATATTCGACAATGGCGGGCGACATTGGTCATTTGTTTGATAAATCCGGGGGCCAGTCAACATATTGGGGATTGGCATTGCAGATGCCGATTTTCAGTGGTGGTCTGAACCGTGCCAATGCCACGATAGAGGCAATGAATGCCGCCGCCGCCCGTGAAGACCTGGCCCAGGCCAAGAAGATGATTACCGAAGAATATAACACTGCGGTCCAGCGATATGAACATCTGCGTGGCAATTTATCGACATTGCAAAACGCACGTGATTTGGCGGCCAAGACATATACTTTGTCCCAGAATCGATTTGCATCTGGCCAGACATCTGCGGTTGAATTGGCGGATGTGTCTGCTGGCTTGTATCAGTTGGATTTGGCATTGTTAAATACACGATACAATATTTTAATGTCTGCAGAAACGGTAAAAAAATTGGGGGAATAAGAAAATGCAAAAGATAAAGAAAACAAAATTAAAACATATTTTATACGTTGCGCTGGTTGTGCTGATGGCAGGGTGGGTTGTGTTTCGCTTTGCGGCGGTTGCGTCTGAAAATGCCCGTTATGTATTTAATGCGGCCCGTGTTGCTGCAGATTCTGGTGCACCAATTCAGACCCTGGATGTTGCAACGCAATCTGGCACATTGTATTTACCACTGTCGGTTCAGAACAATCGTGCATACGTATCTGGCGATGTTGCTGCCAATCTGAAGGCGGGCCAGCGTATTGGCAATGGCCAGATTGTATCTGTGTCACGTAATTTGGATTTAGATACTGGCCGTTTTGTTGTTCGTACATCTGGTGTATCTGACGGTTTGCAATTTGCCCAGTTTACGACCACGGGTCATTTTATTCCGCTGTATGCGATAAATAATGGCACTGTTATGGTTGCCCAAGATGGTGTTGCAGTTTCTCGTGACATAACTGTTGCCCGCCAAGATGCAGAAAATGCCTATGTAACATCTGGGTTAAATGATGGTGATGTTGTTATATTGTCATCTGTATCTGCCGGAACCAAGGTTCGTGTGATTGAATAAGTGTATGTATGAAAAAATAAAAGGGGACATAACATGTTGAAATTTTTTGTTCGCAGACCGATTACAACATTAATGTTTGTTTTGGTATGGGTTGTATTGGGATTGGTATCATTTCCGAATATGAATATCGAGCGTACACCATCGGTTGATTTTCCAATGGTAACATCAACGTTTATATATCCTGGGGCATCGCCTGCCGAATTGGAATCCCAGGTTGTAAAACGTGCCGAAGATGCGATATCCGAAGTATCTGAATTAAAAAAGATAACATCATACATTTATGAAAACAGTGCCATGGTAATGGCGGAATTTAATCTGGGTGTAAACGTTAATGACAAGGCCTCAGAGGTAAAAACGAAACTGGATGCATTAACGTCCGAGTTTCCATCAGACATGGAACAACCTGTTGTTGAAAAGTTAAATGTATTACAGGAATCTGTGGTTGATATTGTTTTACGTGGTGCAGATGCCCGTGACCTGGAAGAATATGTTGACGATCATTTGTCGACCAAGATAACAGGTATTTCTGGTGTGGCCAGTGTATCGGTATTTGGTGGTCGTGAACGTGCGATACGCATTGCGATGAATCCAGATGCGATGGCGGCCCATGGTGTAACAATTATGGATGTTGTATCTGCATTGGGGGCGCATAACCTGAATGTACCTGGGGGTAAAATTGAAACATCGGTCAGTTCATCGAACGTTCGTTTTATTGGTGAATTTGCATCTGTTTCCCAGATTGCAGATCTGCAGATTACCACCGCCGAAGGTGACCAGTTTAAATTATCAGAAATTGCCACCATTACAGATTCTGCCCGTGATATTGAAACGGGGGCCCGTTATAATGGTGAACCTGTTGTTATTGCGTCTGTGGTCAAATCATCAGACGGTAATGCGATAAACATATCGCGTGAAATACAAAAACGTATGCCTGAATTTGAATCAGACCTGCGTGCGACATTTCCAAATGCAGAAATATTAATTGCTGCGGATTCGTCGATTGCAGTATCTGACGAAACGGACAGCACGATTAACGGTATTATTTTGGGGGTAATATTCACTGTCTTGGTATTATTGGCATTTACCCGCAACTGGCGTTCGACAGTTATTGCCGGTGTTGTAATTCCTGCATCATTGATTGCTGGATTCTTCTTTATGGACGGTTCTGGCTTTACAATTAATGCGATGACATTGTTGGCATATTCATCTGCGTTGGGAACATTGGTATCGAATGCGATTATTCTGATTGAATCTGCACTGCAGGAAATGCATTCTGGCAAGAACCCAATCGATGCAGCGATTGATGGTACGAAAAAGGTTGCTGTATCCGTATTGGCGGGTGTTGGTACAAACGTAGTTGTGTTCCTGCCATTGGCATTTATGGGTGGAATTGTTGGCCAGTTCATGGTTCAGTTTGGTATGACGGTTGTATATTTAACATTGTTGTCATTAATGTTCTCGTTTACATTAACACCAATGATGATTGCCCAGTTTTTGCGATTGACTGGTGGGAAAAAGCGTTCCAAATCGGAACAGACTCCATCTGCAACATCACACAGCGATAACAACAGTTGGCTGTACCGCTGGTATAAATACCAGTCTGCCCATCCATGGCGTGTTATTGGTTTGGTTGCTGTGATATTTGTTGCATCTACAATGTTGATGCGTTTTGTCGGGAACGAATTTTCACCCACGACCGATGCAAATGAAATCACTATAACTGCCCGTGCCCCAATGGGTGCGACCTTTGAAAAATCTGAATCCATCGCCCAGCAGTTGGAACAACGTTTATCCCAGTTCCCCGAAGTATCTGCAACCACTGTGAAAATCGGCGACCAAGGATTGCAGAACATTGACATTACGGTTGAATTGGTTGACGTTTCCGACCGTGACATATCTGATAAAATGTTGGCACAAAAAATGTTGCCTGTGATATCAGATATTGCCGATGCAGAAATTCAGATTCGTGCGGGCGAAGCGCACTCGGCTGGCTCGACATCTGACCTGGTGTTGAATGTTTTTGGTGATGACGATGCCCTGCGTGAATCCTATGCATCTAAAATCATTGACATAATCAATCAGATACCCGAAGTGCAATCTGCCGTTCGTGCCCAACAGACACCTGCACTGGAAACCCAGTTTGTCCCCGACCAGGACAAGATGAATTTCTGGGGTGTTCAGAACGCATATGCCGGTACGATACTGCGTACTGCACTGTACGGGAACGATGATTACAAGTACAAAGAAAACGGCGAAGAATATCCGATAATTTTGGAATTTGCCAAACCGTTCAAAACTGCATCGTTCTTTGATAACGTCTATGTAAATTCGCAAAAAGGCATGATACCATTATCTGCCCTGGGGGAAATCAAGATGGAACGTGCGACCCCTGATATTCGCCGTGAAAATAAAAATCGTCTGACAGAAATCGACATTAACATTGGTAAGTCCACAATGGGGCCGGTTCAGATGAAGATTCAGTCCGAACTGGATAAAATCGACTGGGAATATGGCTATCATGCTGAATTTGGTGGTATGTCCGAACACCAGGCCGAAAGCAGCAGTGAAATTGGCAAAGCATTCTTGCTGGCAACCATCTTAACGTTTATGTTGTTGGCGGCGATAATGAATTCCTTGGCGCATCCATTTACAATTGTGACATCAATTTTGACCAGTTTTACAGGTGTGTTTGTGTTGATGTTCTTGTCTGGTGCAACGATGAATATTGGTGCGATGTTGGCGTTTGTTATGTTGGTTGGATTGGTTGTTAATAATAACATCTTGGTATTGGAACCAACGATTAACCGGATTAATAATGGCGAAGACATGCACACCGCCCTGTGGACAGAATTAAAAGACAAACGTAACATGGTTTTAATGACGTCCATCGCAGTTATTGCAGGTATGGTGCCCCAGTTATGGTCGATTGACGGCATGAAGGTTGCCATGGGTGCTGTTATGATTGGTGGTATGTTTGCCAGTTTGGTATTTACATTTACATTGACACCTGCATTGTTCTTTTTAATTGAACGTGCCCGTCATTGGCGACCAAAATTCCGCAAATAAAAAAATCCCCGTTTGGGGATTTTTTATTTTATTTTTTTAGTATCAGTCCATAGTTCTTAAACTGATTTTTTCTTCATCAACGATAACCAGTTTTCCCATATTGATATGGCATTGCCGTGCGGCATTAAATCCATCCCGCATACCGAACAGTTCTGTATCAAACATTGGGAACACACCCCGCAACAGGCACAGTTGATTTGCAATCATTGAATCGTTGCAAACTGCGATAACTGGGATATCTGGTTTTCTGCATGCGATTTGTGTTGTGGCAATTGTATCCCGTGCAAAGACAACGATTGCCGATGCCCGGTTCAGATATGCCATTGATGCGACCGACCGTGACCAGTCGTTTTCTGGGATATTTTCGACCCGTGACCAGTCATATGGATTTGCGATTGCGTCTGCGTCTGCATGCGACAGAATATTTGCCATTGTTTTGATGACGTTCACAGGATTGATTCCGATTGTTGTTTCTTCGCTGGTCATGGTTGAATCTGCCCGCAAATACGCAGTGTTTGCCACGTCTGTAATTTCGGCCCGTGTTGGGAATTCGCTGCACACCATCGACCCCAGCATTTGTGTTGCAACGATAACAGGTTTATTCATCTTTCTGCATTCACGAATTATGTGTCGTGAAATTGCAGGTACTTCAGCATACGGTACTTCGACCGCCAGGTCGCCCCGTGCAATCATAATACCGTCTGCAGCGGCGGCAATATCGGTTATACGTTCGACTGCGTTTGGTCGTTCAATTTTTGCGATGATTTTAATTGGTGCGCTGCTGCGTTGTGTTATAAAGTCGCGCACTTCTGCAACGTCTTCTGGTTTTTGCACAAAAGAAATTGCGACATAGTCTGGTTTTTTTGTGATTGCATATTCCAGGTCTGCCCTGTCTTTGCCGGTCAGCACAGACGTATTAATTTCTGTATCAGGCAGGTTAAAACCCCGTCTGGACCAGATTTCGTTTCCACGAACAACTGTTGCATCAACCTTGCCATGTTCAGTATTGGTCACCTGCATTTCGATTTTGCCGTCGTTCAACAGAATTCTGTCGCCAACATTCAGTGAATCCAGCACATCCACATCGGGCAAATGCACACGTTTTTCATTACCTGGTGTTGGGTCTGAATCAAATGTGAACGTCTGCCCAATTACCAGTGGATATTTATTTTCTGTTTCAAAGTTTCCAATGCGATGTTTTGGCCCCTGCAGGTCAATCATAATTGCCACAGGCATATTCAGTTCACTTGATATTTCACGAATCATATCAATTTTTTTACCTTGGACATCACCTGTATCGTGGCTAAAGTTCAGTCGGCACATATTAACCCCGGCCAAAATCATTTGCGTCAGTGTTTCACGATCTTCGCAGTTTGGTCCGATTGATGCGGTAATTTTTGTAAACTTATTCATAATAATTCCTTCCTGATTTCGATTTTGTTTTTCTTGATTTTTTCGAATAATGATATATCATAAATGGCATAAATAAACAAGGGGAAAACAGAATGAAGCAAGCAAATCACGGTGCCATTGACAACGAACAGTTGTTAAGTGTTATTCAAAGAATTGAAAAATTAAACGAAGATGCCGCAGCCATTGCCGCCGACATCAAAGAAATTTACAGCGAAGCGAAATCTGCTGGTTTTGATCCAAAGTATATCCGTCAAATGATACGTCTGCGTAAAATGGATCCAGATGAATTGGATGAAACCGATGAATTAACCCAGATGTATCGCAACGCATTGGGCATATAATGAAAACGTTCACAAAAACGGTCGAAGATTTCAGCTGCACCCATTGTGGTGCAGTTGTGCATGGTAATGGCTATACGAACCATTGTCCGCATTGTCTGTGGTCGTGTCATGTCGATAATAACCCTGGCGACCGTGCATCCACCTGTCGTGGTATGATGGAACCTGTGTCGGTTGAATCTGCGGGGGCACGATTTGTGATAACGCATCGTTGTACGGTCTGTGGACATACCCGCCGCCAGCATACGTCAGATGATGACAGCATGGATGCGATAATAGAATTATCAAAAAACACTGCCTTTATTTATGGAAAATAAAACTGCCCTGCATGGGGCATTTTTTTAATGATTGACCCGCATACAGATTTTTTACTAACATAGATTGCATGAGAAGAATGTTCGTTTTTTTAATCGCATGTATACTGTGCAACACTGCCTATGGTGCCCAGTATCGTGCCGCCCTGGTTGCAGACATGGACACCGGTCGTGTCCTGTACCAGGAAAATGCCACCCAGTTAAATTATCCGGCCAGTTTGACCAAGATTATGACACTGTATTTAACGTTTGATGCGCTGGAGCATGGTCGTCTGGCATTGGACGATTATTTGATTGTGTCTGCGGCGGCTGCGAATGCAGAACCTGTAAAATTGGGACTGGCGGCGGGGTCAAAAATCCGTGTCGAAGACGCGATTAAGGCATTGGCGGTCTACAGTGCCAATGACGTTGCACGTGTTTTGGCGGAAAATCTAAAAGGGGGCCAGGAAGAATCCTTTGCAGATTTAATGACCCGTGTCGCCCAGCAGATTGGTCTGACCAATACCAACTTTGAAAATTCATCTGGTCTGCCAAATGACGACCATCTGTCTACGGCCCGTGACATTGCATTGTTGTCCATGGCGGTATATAAACATTTTCCCCAGTACTGGCACTTTTTCGGGATTAAATCCTGGACATATAATGGCAAGACCTATACCAACGGCAACCGTTTGCTGACATCATTTAACGGCTGTGATGGGATGAAGACCGGGTATACAAAAAAATCCAAGTATTCATTGGTTGCGACTGCGCATCGTGGCAATACGCATCTGATGTCTGTTGTTTTGGGGGCTGAAAACAAAGACGTTCGTGCAAATGTTGCCGCCCAGATGTTAAACCGTGGTTTTACAATGTTGGGCGATGGCAGTGCCCCTGTGGTTCGAACAACCCCGGTACCCCCAATTGACAGCACCCACGGCCAGCCGATTTTATCGGACAATGTTGTTGATGCGGCTTCTGTATCTGATACGGCACCTGTTTCATCATTTTCGTCTGCGTATAATGCGGCGACATCGAATGCGATGCCAAAATACACTGGTGCCGCTGTGTCGGGTGGTTCAGGTGGGGCAGGTGTCCAGTTTGGTGCATTTTCATCAGAATCTGCAGCCCGCACCCAGGTTGCAAATGTCAAAAATAAATTGGGTGTAAATGCCGTTGTTGAACCTACTGGCACTGGATTATACCGTGTACGTGTATATGGTCTGTCAGAATCTGCGGCGGGGCAACTAAAATCATCTGCGACGGCAAACGGTATTGACAGTTATGTTTTTCACTAGTATTTTATATCTGCGATGAATCCGAAAATAGAAAAGTTAATTAAGTTATTTGCAAAGTTGCCCCGTGTTGGCACCCGTGGTGGCCAGCGTATTGCCCTGTGTTTGTTGCAGGATAAAACAGGCCGTGGCGCATCGTTGGCAAATGCGATTGTTGATGCGTGTGAAAATATTGCACCATGTCCCAATTGTGGCATTTTGACTGATCGTGGGGCAGGGACATGTGAATATTGCCGTGACACATCACGTCGCAATGGCCAGTTATGTATTGTACGTGACCTGTCAGACGTTTGGACATTGGAAAAGTCATCTGTCTTTCATGGTCGTTATCATGTGATTGGTGGTGTTATATCTGGTGCATCTGGGACATTGCCAGATGATTTGAATCTGTTAACATTGCCTGGTCGCATTTCATCTGAAAATATTACCGAGGTTATATTTGCATTACCCAACACAGTCGAAGGTAAAACAACCCAGCATTATATCATGTCGATTATTGGTGATGCGTCTGGTGTATCATTTTCAGAATTGGCATCTGGTGTTCCGCTGGGGGGTGATTTAGATTATTTGGACGATGGAACACTGTCATTGGCATTTGGGGGACGTAAAGCATTATGACAGACATGATATCATCTTTGCCGCCTGTATCTGCGATGATGCGTGAATGTGGTCTGGAACCGAAAAAGCAGTTTGGTCAAAACTTTTTATTTGATTTGAATTTGACGGGGCGCATTGCGAACAGTGTTCCCGATATTCATGATATTCCCGTGGTGGAAGTTGGTCCGGGCCCTGGTGGTCTGACCCGTGCAATTTTGTTGGCGGGTGCCCCCCGTGTTATTGCGGTGGAAAAAGATGTGACGACCCGTCCGATATTATCCCAGATTGAATCCGCATCGAACGGTCGTTTGTCTGTTGTTTATGGTGATGCGCTGCGTGTTAATTTTGCAGACTTTGGATTGGGTCGGTATGCGATATGTGCGAATTTGCCGTATAATGTTGGCACAGAATTATTAATTGGCTGGTTACAGAAAATTGCAAGTGGTGAACCGATTGCTTCATTAACATTGATGTTTCAACGTGAAGTTGCCCTGCGTATTACATCACGTCCTGGGGACGAGCATTATGGTCGCCTGGCGGTATTAACATCGTTAATTGCGGACGCACGCATATTATTTGATGTTCCAAATACTGCGTTTGTCCCCCGTCCACGTGTGCAAAGTGCAGTTGTTCAAATTATGCCCAACCCGGACAAGATTGCCCGCCTGGACGATATATCAAAATTGGAACAGATAACTGCGAAATTATTTGGCCAGCGCCGCAAGATGATACGTTCGATCATGCCGAACGTTGATTGGTCAGTTTACGGATTGACTGGGACCGAACGTGCCGAAGTTTTGTCCCCAGAAACATTTGCACTGTTGGCAAAGAATCTGATATAATTATTTCGTCTTGAAATAAAATAACAAGAGAGAGAATATGTCCCTATCGCTGCTTGCATTTTTTGCAATAATATTTGTATTGGTTTATATGTTGCGTGTTGCCCGCATTGGTGCGCTGGTTGCGTTTTTATTGGCAGGTGTATTATCAGGACCATACGTTTTTAATTTTTTTCAGTTATCAGACACCTGGACATTTTTGGGTGATTTAGGGATATTATTCTTATGGTTTAATATTGGTCTGGAAATAAACATGCGTCGTCTGTGGCGCATGCGTCGAACGATATTTGGTTTTGGTGCGACCCAGGTTTTAATGGTTGCGATAATGTTGTTTCCGTTTTTGTTTGGATTTACCCAGTGGACGGTAACGGGCTGCATCATGGTTGCGTTAATGTTGGCGATGTCCAGTACATCTGCTGATTTACAGTTGTTAACAGACCGCAACCAGTTAAACACAGAAATGGGCCGCAAGACATTTTCCATATTATTATTCCAAGACCTGTTATCAATTCCATTATTGGCAATGCTGCCGGCATTTTCTGGCGCATCAATCAGTCTGGGTGCCACAGCGATTGACGTCGTTGTGATATCTGTTGCATTGGTGTTGTCTGTAATTGTGATTGGTCGATTTGTGATGACACCTATATTTCGTCATGTTGGCAAACTAAAATCCAAAGAGGCCTTTTTACTGGCCATCATGCTGAATATTATAATTTGGGCGGCCCTGGTTGAATTCATGGGGTTGCCTGCAGGTCTTGGGGCATTTTTGGCGGGTATGTTGATGTCAGAAACAGTATACCGTCATCAAATCACGGCAGAAATTTCACCTTATGCGACATTGTTTTTGGCATTTTTCTTTATTTCGTTGGGCATGGGATTAAATCTGCCTATGTTGGGTGCGAATTGGCATATTGTACTGTTTGGTCTGATTGGTTTTATGGTGATAAAGTTTTTTGCGATATTTATTGTATCACGTGTTCGTGGTGTAAATTTTCCCGACAGCATGATGATTGCCCTGATATTGTCCCAGGGTGGCGAATTTGCATTGTTGATGTTGCAAACCATGAAGACCAGTGGTATTCGTGCAATACCATCTGGCCACGAAGAGATTTTAACAGCGATAATAATCCTGTCTATTATGGCGACACCATTATTGTTGTGGCTGCATGATTATTTGCAACGCAGTGGTCGGATATCGTTTGGTCGTACTGCACGCAGTCTAGAGCATCCAGAATCATCGATACAACCTGATGTAATTGTTTGTGGTTTTGGTCGTGTTGGTCAAACTGTATGTCAAATGCTGGATGCGCAGCATGTATCATACCTGGCGATTGATTTAGACATTGGTGCGGTGATGATGGGACGTGAAATGGGTTTTAATGTTGCCTATGGTAATACGACCAATCGTGATGTCTTGACAGATTTAGGGTTGCGACCCCGACGTGTAAAGTCTGTTGTTGTTGCGCTGGATAATGCATCCACCGCCCGCCAGACGATACAGACCATAAAATCGATTGCCCCACGCATGCGCATATTTGCCCGTGCCCGCAACTTGGCCGATGCCAAGATGTTAATGTCATTGGGGGTTGCGGCTGCGATGCCTGAAACGATTGAATCATCATTTTTCCTGGGGTACAGTGTCCTGGATTATTTGGGTGTGCCTGAACAGGGAATTGAACAAATGTTAACAGATATGCGTGCAGATGACTATGCGTGTCTGTCAACTGTCATATCAGATAAGAAAGATTAACAAAATCCCCCGATGTGGGGATTTTTAATTGCAATTGCACTTGTATCTTGTTATATTTTTGACTATCTAGAATTGGAAAGAAGATATGAAAAAAATATCAATGATTTTATCTGTAATATTTGGTGCGATAATCCTGGACCAATTGTCCAAGGGTATATTGTTGTATTTAATCACTGGCGGTGTACCGTTATATGGTCCTGCGTGGGAAATTGTTCCTGTTCCGTATTTGATGGCCCATGTATGTGATATATTTAATTTTGTATTTACATGGAATCCTGGCACATCGTTTTCATTGTTTCGGACATTGGGTGAATCTGCGCCATTGGTTATTGTGATACTGACTGGTTTTGTGATTGGTTTTATATTGCACTATTTATTTTACCGTTCGAAATCGTTTGAACGTGTTCCATTGGCATTGATTGCAGGTGGTGCGATTGGCAACTTGATTGACCGCATACGCTTTGGTGCAGTTATTGATTTTCTAGATTTTCATATTGGTGGCTGGCATTGGCCTGCGTTTAACATTGCGGACATATGCATTGTTGTTGGTGTTGGTCTGTATATATTGAACATGTACCTGGCACGTTGTCGCTGCATTAAACAAACAAAGGATGGTAAATAAAATGGTTCGTTATATGGATAATAAAAATTCTGGGTTTAACATGTGGAATGCCAATCGTGCGGCGGCCCAGTCAAAACGGTCACCATTATCTGGTTTTTTATGGTGGACTGTTATATTTATTGCGTGTTGGTGGGCGATTGGTGCGATAATGGGGCCTCGTCAAACGGTTGATGTGGCTGACACATCTGTTACAGAATCTGATTTATCTGCGGTACCTGTATCAAATTTTTCATCAGATTTAATCAGTATTTCTGTCCAGGGACTGCGGATATCCGATATTGGTCTGTCTGAATACCAGTTATCCCCTGATGGCACAGAAAATGTTGTATTATTTGGCAGTGATGGTAATTATATTGAATCTGGTCTGATTGCAACTGGCACGACATCGCCTGTGGCTGAAACCGTCTGGACAGATCAGGGCAACATATACACCTGGACGAATTCAGATGGTGTTGTGTTCACCCGTTCTATAACGATTGACGGATATGTGACAACTGTTTTAGACACGGTTCAGAACAATTCTGGGCATGACATATCTGTTGCACCATATGTGCGAATTGTGCGTGCGAACGACATGAAATCTGCATCTGGTATATCGACTGGTGCGATTGCATATGTCAATTCAGACACAGAACAAACTGCCTGGACGAAACTGGATAACCAGTCATATGCATATTCGACCACAAATGGTTTTGCGGGCTTCGCAGACCAGTACTGGGAAACAGTTGCGTCCATATCATCGCCTGACCAAACGATTCGGATAAAACGCAGTGGTGAAAACTATGTATCTGACACAGCGGCGGCGGCAACACCGATTGCAAATGACGGCACAGCAACATTTACCACCACCATATTCACCGGTCCCCGTGATCAAACAATTTTGGACACAGTCGAATCGAAAATCCCAGGCATTTCCGAAACGATTGACTATGGGTGGTTTTGGTTTTTGGCACGTCCAATGTTGTGGTTATTAAATGCGATACATCACGTTGTGATGAACTATGGCATTGCGATAATTATCATGACAATATTGTTGCGTTTATTGATGTGGCCATTGACACGAAAATCCTATGTATCGATGGCTGCGATGCAGAAAATGCAGCCCGAAATGCAACGTATCCAGAAACTGTACGCAAACGACAAGATGCGCCTGCAGATGGAAATGATGAAACTGTATCAAACGCACAAGACATCCCCAATGTCTGGGTGCTTGCCGATGTTGATTCAGATTCCGATATTCTTTGCATTGTACAAGGCCTTGTTGGTATCTGTTGCGATGCGTAACGCACACTTTTTATGGATATCAGATTTATCTGCGATGGACCCATACTTTATATTGCCTATAATGATGGGGCTGACAATGTATATTCAACAACGTTTTCAGTCGCCATCGTCTGCGACTGGCACCGGCAATGATGCTGTTGCCCAGACACAACGCATGATGCGTTGGATGCCACTGTTATTTACAGTAATGTTTGCCTGGATGCCGGCGGGTTTGGTTTTATATTGGACGGTATCGAACATATTTGGCATTATCCAGATGCAGATAATCAAACGTCAGTCGAAATAAAAAAGTTCCGCCCACTGGGCGGATTTTTTTTACTTTTCGAATTGTGATTTATCTGGAAACATTCGATTCAAGAAATCCCAGTTTTGTTTTCTGACATCATCTGTTATATTTGGTGTATCGTTGATACAAAACAAACTTGGATTTGCGTTTATTGGAATATTATTGATATTGTCACAATAGATCGGTGCGTTCATATAATTATCCTTGTACAATCTGTTGTAAATCCAGTGTTTTGATTTTTTTCTGTATCTGACCCGCTTAAAGATTGCCCGTCCATGTGCCAGGTCATACAGGTTAAAAATCCACCGTTGAATTTCCCAGTTTGTTCGGAACTTATTTCTGATTTGTTTATTAAAATCTTGCGCCAGCAATGGGTGATTTCTGCATTGTATCATCGAAGATTTGATATATGGGTCGATATTGTGTGCTGGGGCAAAATCCCAGAATTTTTTTCCAAACAGCTGCCATATTTTATATCCCGCCACCAAGACAGTTCGTCTGTAATCAGATTCTGCCATCTCCATTTCGTATGCGATATCATCTGATATTTTATTTTGTTTATACCAAACAATTGCGCGACCTTTATCGTCAAAGAAAAAATCCGGACCGACATGTCTGTAAAAGAACATATCATCATTTGCCAACAGGAAATGTTCACTCAGGTTTGGTATATTCATGATACACATTTCGATTGCAACTGAATTAAAGGTTGGCAGACTGTCTGCCGGCATAATTTGTTCATGTGAAACAATTGTGATTTTTCGATGGTTTGTGTTCAGCCATTTTGGTCCTCGACCATTTGCGGTCACGATAAAGATATGGTTTATCCAAGGTGCGAATTTTTCTGCACTGCGCAGTGCAAATTTTAATTCATCGTTATCTCGCCATCGTGCATCGACTGCGGCTTCGTCATACATGGGTTCTTTGCCTTGAATTTCCTGCAGCCAGAAATTTTTTTCTGTTTGCCAATTTTTATCGCTGTCGTCAACCCACATATATACTAAATCAATTTTTTTCATTTTTATGTCCCTTTTTATTGCCAACAAAAAACCGTCAAAAAATGACGGCCGGGCATTTTCAAGGTCATAAACACAAATGACTCTGTGGATTTTGGGAATCCCTGTTGTATAACCACAGATACCCGACCACACATGGGGGCCAGGTTAAATATCGACACGCATTGCATGCCGTGTGTTTATGGGTCTTGAAAACCCAGACCTTTGATTATCAGGTCGATGGCATTATGCCCCAGAAAAATAAAATTTTCAACTGATTAAATTGCCTTCAATTTTTTATACAGTTGCCATGGTGTTTGAATCCATATATTTTTTAATTCGATTGCATTCTTGGCAAATTGTACACATGTCAGTGCCCTGGGGTGGGGCGGGATATCTTTGTATTTCCGGGGCAGTATTAAAAATTCCCAGCCAAATTTTTTCAGTATTTTAATATCCCGCAAACTTATTTTTATTGGGATGATTTGATTGTATTTTACAAATTGCATCATGGTCGCTGTATCTGCATTTGGGACGATGATTGCCACATGTCTGAAATTTTTACACAATAATTTCGGCAGAATCTTGGACGTTTTGCGTGAAAATCCGATAATAATCATTTTTGTATCCTTGGTCTGTTGTAAAATCCCCCAGGTATGTGGGGGATTTTAGGGTTATTCAATCCAACCACGTTGTTTGGCGGCCGCCTCCAGTACGTTCATTGCGGTATTCCATTGTGCTGCTGCACGATTTTCTGCCCAGATATATTGATGTGGTGCCCGTTTTTTATCACCAAACTTTTTCATAACCAACAATTGTTCATCGCTAAGTTTGCCTGCCAAATACAGTTTTGTAATCAATGTTTCCACATCCAGTAATTCGCATGGTCTGCGTGTTTCATGCCCACGTGTTTTGATTAAATTATTTGTCCGCATTTGACGTGAATACAGAAACCAGAACCATAACTGTTCTGCGTTATGGAACTTTTCTGTTGATATATTTGGCAATGTTTGTGTCATTTTTTCTTTCTCCTTTGGTTTTTTGTTCATGTTTGTATATATAGACTAAGAAAAGATTCCTGTAAATTTTTACAACCAATGGTTGAAACATGAATCGGAAAACAGATTCGGAATGCGTATTTTAATTTCTTCTGCGAATCGTTTTTCTTTTTGTTCTTGGCTATATCGTTCTGGATTAGTAAATTGATAAAAAAAAGACAGCACAATCGTGCTGTCATATTTTTTTTGCATTTAACAATGTTAACTGGTCATCTTGGTATCCTTTGGTCGTATTTTTTTATTTGTTATAACGAATAACCCCGCCAAACAGCGGGGTATATCATTTATCACAGTATCGGCGGGAAACAGTCGCCACCACTTTCTGGGCAACAGTTAAATCCTTGTTCGCCCATATCGGTATAGATTTCCCCTGCACAGCATCCATTTGCATCTGGTGGTGTGCCATCTTCGCATGTCAGCACTGCCGTTTCTTCAATTGTTGTGGCGGTTGCTGTACTGGCATATGGGTTTTTAACGGTTCCATCATCATTATATTGTACCCCCAGTATTTCCTGGTTAAACTGTTGCGAGCCAACACCCCCCAGGTCTTCTATTTTTTGCTGATACTGTTGCTGTTGATCTTCGCGATAGATATCGTATTGCAGCGCCTTTTTCGATTGATAATTCAACGAATCACAATACATTTTCAGTGTACTATACGAATGCCCCCCGCATACATTAGTCTTGCCTGCATCCTGTCCGGTGCATTCGGATCTGACGCGCCACAATCCTTGTGCGTCTTCTTCGCAGTATATACCTGTTGTGAACGAACGTGACTGTCCGACCCATGAATCATCTTGTGCGGCATACAGTTCCATGTCATCTGGTGTGATTGTTCGTCTTTTATTTGTTCCAAATGGGGCGACTGCACACTTTTTGTTTCCGTTTGGTCCGTCACTTGGCCCACATGTGATTTGTAAATCAACAGGGGAATATACAGTTATACGTGTGCCTGCTGCGATTGTAAATGGCGGAACAGTATTGTCCATCATATCGACCATTAATTTTTGTGCGACCTGGTTCCATGCGGTAATGATTTCGTTTTTCGCCAATTCTGATGAACGCATAGTTCCACTTTGCACCACAGTATTGTTATCCAAATCGATTTGGTTTACAAATGCATCTGCCACTGGGTTTATCAGGTTTACTGCCGCTGGCACAAATGCGGTCAGCATCGGCATAAAGAATTGTTCCAAATAATCTGTGCTGCCCCGTCCTGGCACCCCAACACGCCCTTGCGAGTCGCCAGAATATGGGTCTGTCCCTTCTGGGAAATTAAATTCCACCCCGTCTGGTCGAATAAATTGATACCATTTTATCTGCATACGTCCGATTGCCTTGTATGGTCCTGGCACTTCGCCTGTCACATACCCCAGCATCAGTGTCCCAGTTGGGATAACAACATTTCGTCCATCATCAGAATAAACGTTTCTGTCGACTGTTGCACGTACAGGTACGCCCAAGCTTAACGATGGAATGTCTGCACGTATATCTGACACGATTGTTGCGGGAATTGGTTTATATTGGCGCAGAATAAAACTGCGATCATATGGTGCACTGGATGTAACTGTTCCTTCGCCCGATGACCCAAATATAACCCCAGTATCTTTTGGTTTTTTTACAACATTTGTAAATCCACCTTCTTCGGCCCCCAGTCGCATTGCGCCGCCACTGTCTGGTATTTCATCCAGTTCCAATTGTTGTGCCCGATTTACCACTGCGATTGCAGGTGCATTGGATAATTCTGGCAACACGCCACCACTGATTGCAGCGAACCCGATGTGATCTGCATCTGTTCCGATTTTTTTGCCATTGTCATCTGTAATGATTCCGTTGTCTGGATTGTACGTGCCTGTCGGGTTACTGCAGTCCCGGTCTGAAAATGGGTGAAACAGATACGCGCCGCCACTGGGTTTTATCCATCCAATTTGTTTGCCCGCGTTGTTATATCCCGGGAACGCAAAGTCCGAACATCCATCTGGGATTATGTATTCTGGTTCTGTTATTGTTGTGATTGCAACGGGTTCGCTGGGGGCGATTAATTCAATTTCCTGCTTGATTTGTTCTTTTATTGGTGTGTACGAGACAGGTTCTGACTCATATTCTTTTTCTGGTTCTGACACTGGTTCTGGCACTGGTTCAGATATCGGGGTTGGGGCAGGTTCTGGTTTTTTTTCGACCTGTGGTGCAACCGCACTCAGTGTAATGACGATTTTCGAAGTGTGTACCATTGCATCGGTTTCGTCTGCATCGTGCCAGTCAACAAACACCGGCAGGTTTTTTGTTTGCATAACTGTCGAAGGTGCATAGTCCAGATATATCCCACATGCCAATTTTGCATCAACTTTTTTAATCTGTTTGCATGTGTCACGCAGGGAAACCCCTGGTACATCTTCGTGTAATCTGACATCAATAACATTTACTGGTGCAGTTGCAGAAACTTTGATTGTTTCGGTCTTTTTCTGTCCGATCAATGTGTCTGCCCAGTTTATAACATCTGGATTAATCAACAGATCCGTTGGCACAGCATCTGTTTCGTCCTTGGTATTTGACTTGTTACCGTCGCTGAACAGCAGTATTAACAATATCAGCACCACCACAAATGCTGCCGCCATCAGCAACCACTGCACCCGTTTTGGTGTGTTTTGTCTCAGTTCAGAAAATTGTTTTGCCAATTTGCTCATATTTTTTACATCCGTATGTACTTATTGCATGCGTACAACACTGCAACTGGTTCCGCTGAACCGCAGCAGTTTATCACACAGTGTTTGTGCTGTGTCGATATCTGCAAATGGGCCCACCCGCAAACGATATTGCCGTGCAGTGGTTGATTCTGCCCCCAGTTCGCCGACACCTTGTTCGTCGACCGCAAAGAACACCATGTCCTTGTACGGGGTCAGCAATCCTTGACCATCTTCGCCGCTAAATTTTGCCATCAGTGTATTCCAGTATTCATCCAATGCCTTAACCGATGTGTCCGATTTCAATTCGACGGCCACACCGACCTGGTTGCTGGCAATCAGCGGAATATTTGTCTGTGGCAGATATGCCCCAGCGGTGTTCCGTTGTTGTGGTAACATGTTAACGACACTGCCTGATGATTGCACAGGCATTTGTGGCATGACCTGTGGTGCAGTAAAACCGGCTGGCATATAGTATCCTGCACCTGTTGTTGGGTTAACTGTCTGTGTGTTTCCAACAAACATTGGTGTCCCGGTATAGCTTGCGCCCATGCTCATTGCGGCCATGCTGTCTGTATATGCGATATTGTTCAGCGACTGTCCCGACAGCATGCTTTGTGCAACATTCGCCTCGGCCAGTGCCATAACAGATGCGGTGTCTGCGATTAAGAATGGTTTTTCACGTTTTTTTATACATACAATTCTTTGGCCACTGCGCAACACCATATCGCCCACTGCCTCGACAATCAGCAGTCGTCCGTCTTCGCCGTCTGTGCGGAACCCAACAGGTGATTCACCACCTTCGACCAGCAGTGATACGACCGGACGTTGTGTCATAGAAATCACCTTGTCGCCAAAATCGATATATGTAAATATTCTGTCACGCCATACACGTTCTGGGGCGATGACATAGTCGTCTGGGTTTGGTACAAAGATATCCAAATCGAATCTGAATTCAGACGGATCGATTTTCATTGATTTTATCCAACCATAGTCTTCACCGTCTGCGCCAACAACACTGGTTGCGGGTGCGGCTTTTTTGAAGATAGAGCTGGCCCCACCAGATGAATTTGTTGTGCCTGTTGCCATTGGCAATGTTCCGTTGTTATCCAGAATAACATCAACCTGTGAATATGTGATTTCGCTGGAATTTGATGGTTCGCTGCGTAAATAGAAAATATATTTATTGCCAGATTTGCCTGTTACAATCATGTTGGTGTCAGAACCCTGGTTTGACCCCTTAGGCGAGATGAACATTGTGCGTTCGCCCTGGGTTGCATCAATATCAAACAGTCCTTGATTCCCAACAACGGCATCTGCGATTTGTTCGCCATTTGGCAGTGTCAGCATTGTGACCATTCCATTGCGCAGCTTAATCGGCAGTACAGATCCCGCAGACCATGCCAGTTGTGCGTATCCTGGTTTTATGCTGCCGCTGGCCATATTTGCAGTTGGGTTGTCCCATGCGTTTTGCACCCCATACACCTCGGCATAGGCGGGCAGATTTAAAATCCCGACCAAACAGAAAACAGATATATTTAACTTAAAAAATTTTGCCAACATTGCCCCTTTCCTTTTTTCTGTTTTTTTTATTGTTCTGTTGCCAGAAAGCCCGTATCCAGTGGATCGCCGTCGCCTTCGACAATCATGTATTCTGCGACACGCAGACCTAATGGGTTGTCTATTCTGTCCTTCCATTTCATCTGCGGTTCATCATCTGTGTCCAGTTTCAGTTTGATTGTATAATCTTTTGGCCATGTTCGTCCAGTACTATCTGCACAGAAATAGCGAATTTTTACCTGATATCTGTCTTCGCTGGCCAGATAGATTGGTGCGCCTTCAAAAACGACCGGGCACGTAAACTCAAAGTCTGGCATTTCGCTCATCAATGCGGTGAACATGGTTGTGTTGATAAAATCCGCATATACCTGGTCTGTTGACATTATTCGCACATTGCCGTTATCACTGTTCCATTTTGCATGCATTGCTTTTGGATTTGTAAAGACTTCGTTTCTGTATCTAATATATTCACGTACAAATGCCCGCTTGTACCTGTCCAGGTTTTCATCAATTGGTTGCATTTCAATCAGCTTAACATCTTGGTCCGCCCGCACAGTCGTTGTCAGAAAAAATATTTCAGGTCTGTCCAGTGGAAACAGCTTGCCCAATGTTATCACCAGTGTTGCCAGCACGACAACGGCGGTCGCCAACACGAACGTCATGATTCTGGAAATTAAAATTGGCGGTTCTACGCGGTTTTGCACGAATTTCTCCCCCTTGATTATGTTGATTGTAGACAAAAAGTTATTTGTTATGCAAGGGAAAAAACAAAAATCAGAAATTAATATTTGAATATTCTGCAAATGTGTCAAAAATGTTGTTGCACGAATTTGGTAAAAATATTATAATATTTCCGCTTGATTTTTTGTAACGGTGTGCTATCCTGTCGCAGACTATGGTTTGGTACACGGTACAATCCAAGCGGTTTGGTACGGTTCATCACAGGGGCATAGTTCAACGGTAGAATATCGGTCTCCAAAACCGCGGATGAGGGTTCGATTCCTTCTGCCCCTGCCAAATTGATAGTTGCGGTAAAACGTATACGTAGGCGATTTTTTATGAAGAAAATACTGGATTTTTTTAAGTCTGTTCGCAGTGAATGGTTTAAAATTGTGTGGCCATCACGTGATACAGTTATTCGTGCAACAATAATGATATTGGTGTTTTCTGGTGCTGCGGCGTTGTTCTTTTTTGTTGTGGACAGCATATTAAACGCAATTGTTGGTTGGATTTTCTAATAAACGGACTAAGGGGAAGTTAAATGGAAAAAGAAATGCAGTGGTTTGTTGTTAATGTTCATGCTGGGTGTGAAGACAAGGTTGTGCGTGGCTTGCGTGAACAGATTGACAGACGCAAATTGAATGCTATGTTTGGTGAAATTATTGCGCCAACACGCGAAGTGATGGAAGTAAAACGTGGCAAACGGGTCAAGGCCGAACGTAAATTCTTTCCAGGTTATATTGTTGTCCAGATGGTTATGGATAATGAAACATTTACATTGGTAAAAAGTAATCCCCAGGTCGTGATGTTTTTGGGGGCACGTAACAAACCAATTCCAGTCAGCGAGGCCCAGGCCCGTCGTTTGCTAGAGCAAATCGAAGAAAGTGTTATTACAGAAGAAGATACAACCTATGAAGTTGGGCAAGAGGTTCGTATTATCGATGGACCTTTCAATGGGTTTAACGGTGTTGTGTCCGAAGTTGATAATGTAAAACAGCGTATGACTGCGACCGTATTGGTTTTTGGTCGTGAAACCAGTGTCGAGCTGGAATTTAGCCAGGTTGAAAGGGTATAGGGCAAAAGGACAAGATTTTTGTGGTTTTCTGAAAAATATCATGTAAAATCACAGCGAACCGTGGTAGATGCGCCATATCGTACCACGACACAAACGAAAAAAAAACGGAGTGAAAAATGGCAAAGAAAGAAGTTAAGGGATTGGTCAAATTGGTCGTCCCTGCAAAGCAGGCGAATCCTGCGCCACCAATCGGTCCTGCATTGGGTGCGGCTGGTGTAAATATTGCAGAATTCTGCAAACAGTTTAATGACAAAACATCTGATAAAGAACCTGGAATGCCAATTCCATGCATTATCACTGTTTATACAGATCGCAGTTTCGAATTTATTATGAAATTGCCACCTGTGTCATACTATATTAAAAAGGCATTAAAGGCAAAAATTGGTTCGCATAAACCTGGTCGTGATTTCATTGGAACATTGTCCCAGGATCAAATCAAAGAAATTGCAACTGCAAAAATGCCAGACTTAAATTGCTCTACCATTGAATCTGCGATGAAGATTGTTGCGGGTCAATGCCGTTCTATGGGCGTAAAGGTGGGGGAATAATATCATGAAATTGACAAAGAAACAGCAGACTTGGAAAAACTTGGACACAGACAAAGTGTATGCTTTGGCTGATGCGATTGAAGTTTTGCGTGAATATGCATCCAAGAAATTTGATGAAACATTGGAAATTGCGATTCGTTTGGGCATTGATGTGACCAAGGCGGATCAGAACATTCGTGGTATGTTGTCCTTGCCAAATGGTACAGGTAAATCGGTTCGTGTTGCGGTGTTTACAGAAAATGCTGCGGACGAAGCCAAGAATGCAGGTGCAGACGTTGTCGGCGCCCAGGATTTGATTGATTCTGTTGCGGCGGGTAACATCAATTTTGATCGTGTTATTGCGACACCTGACATGATGCCAAAAATGTCCAAGATTGCACGTGTTTTGGGGCCCAAAGGTTTGATGCCGAATCCAAAATTGGGTACGGTTACAAACAACGTTGCCGATGCGGTTAAAACTGCCAAGGCGGGTCAGATTGAATATCGTGCAGAAAAACGTGGTATCATCCATGCGGGCATTGGTAAAATGTCATTTGCGACCGACAAATTGGTTGAAAATGCGATTGCCTTGATTGACCAGTTGAAAAAGGTAAAACCTGCATCATCCAAGGGTCAGTATATTTTGGGTGTGTCTGTTGCGACAACCCAGGGACCTGGATTAAAGGTAGATGCAAAATAAATAAATGCGATGGTGGGCGGATGTCTGCCATCGCAAAACAGATTTCTGTCCAAGACTGATGGTGTGGCAACACTTAATTCCCATCATAGACAAAGAAAAAATTCTTTGGGGCAGGAACCATGGCCCCACCTGGGGAAACCCAGATGGAAAGTTAAACAAAACAGAAGCTTGAAGGAAAAACAGATGAAACGCGAAGAAAAATCAGATTTGATTTCAGCGTTGCAGTCGTCCCTGAAAGATGCAAACGGTGTTTTCGTAATTGAAAACAATGGTTTGACAGTGCGTGAATTTGAAACCTTGCGTAATGAATTGCGTCCATTGGTTTCTGTATTCAAGGTTGTCAAGAACCGTTTGATGAAGTTGGCATTAAAAGACACTGAATTTGAACCTGTGTCAGACATGCTGAAACGTCCAACCGCTGTTGCTGTTGCAACAGATGCATTGGCTGTTACCAAAGTATTGGCTAAATTTGCCGAAGAACACCAGAATTTAACAATTTTGGGCGGCAAAATGGATGCCGATGTATTGGATGCAGCGGGCGTATTGCAATTATCCAAGCTTCCTTCCCTGTTGGAAATCCGTGGCACTATTGCACGCATTTTGGTCGAACCGGCGTCACGTTTGGCTCGTGTTTCCGCAGAGTATGGAAAAAAAGAACAATAAATCAGAATATCTTATTCTGACCTAAAAAAACTTAGGAGTAATAAAATGGCAGACATTCAGAAATTAGTTGAAGAATTGTCAAAATTGACTGTTTTGGAAGCAGTTGAACTGTCCAAAGCATTAGAAGAAACATGGGGCGTCAGTGCCGCAGCCGCTGTTGCAGTTGCTGCTGGTCCTGTTGCTGCTGCTGCAGAAGAAAAGACAGAATTTGATGTTGTCTTGGCCGAAGTCGGTGCCAACAAATTGGCAGTTATCAAGGCCGTAAAAGACATCACAGGTTTAGGTTTGGGCGAAGCCAAAGCTTTGGTCGAATCTGCACCAAAAGCTGTCAAAGAAGGTGTTGCAAAAGACGAAGCAGAAAAGTTAAAGGCAACATTAGAAGCAGCTGGTGCCAAAGTCGAAATGAAATAATTCATTTTTGATTTGGACCAAATGGTTCACAATTGGTCATGTGAATGCATGACAAAAACGCCGCCCGCACAGGTCAAAAACCTGTGCGGGCATACCGGCGAAAAACACTAAATAAAAATAAAACGGTATAACAATATCGTTTGTTTGCACAAAACGCATAAAAAAAAGGATTAAAACCGATGGCAGTTATCCAGAAACTTAGAAAATCTTTTGGTAAAAGTTTTTTGCAAACTCCGCTTCCCGACTTGGTTGAAATTCAACACGATTCCTACAAAGATTTTTTACAAAAAGATGTTGACCCCCAAAAACGTGAAAACAAGGGGTTGCAGAACGTATTCAAAACAATGTTCCCAATCAAGGACAAAGATGAAACTGTTGAATTGGAATTTGTTGAATATACATTGGACGAACCTGTCTATAATGTAAAAGAATGCATGTTGCGTAACATGACATATGCCAGCAAATTGAAACTGAAGCTGAGATTGATTTTATGGGATGTCGCAGAAGATGGTAAAAAAACACTGCGTGACATCAAAGAACAAGAAGTATTTATGGGCGAAGTGCCGTTAATGACCGAACGCGGCAGCTTTATCGCATCAGGTGTTGAACGTGTAATTGTGTCCCAGATGCATCGTGCCCAGGGTGTTGTGTTTGCAAAAACCAAAGAAGGCAATCTTACTGCCCGTATAATCCCAGAACATGGTTCATGGATTGATTTCGAAGAATCCAAGGGCATCATCTATGTGCGTATTGATCGCCGCCGCAAGGTTCCTGCAACTGTACTGTTGCGTTGCCTGCCATCCATCGAAGATGAAAAGAAATGGGAATCAGACCCATTCAAACCATCTATTAATGGTATGTCAGATGCTGAAATCTTGTCGACATTCTACAAACGTATCCCATTGACATTAAAGTCTGACATGTGGATTGGCGAAACGGCCTGTTTTGATGGCTTGCCAAAATATCGTTTGAATTATGATCTGCTGTCTGTCAAGGGCAAGACAAAATTGGCAGAAAAGGGTGACCGTCTGAACGCAAAACGTATCAAGAAATTACTGGAAACCAAAGAATTTGGTATCTTACCAGAATCATTGATTGGTGAATATCTGTTTGATCCGGTAATTGTTGATGACCAAGTCATCTGTCCAGCAGGTACAGAAATCACCGAAGAAGTCTTGAAAGATTTGGCGAACAAAGGTGTCAAGGAAATCAGCTTGATTGCCATTGACAACACGACTGTTGGCGCCCACATGCGCAACACATTGTTGGCCGACAAGACTGCTAACCGTGAAGACGCCCTGATTGAAATCTATAACATTATCCGTCCGGGCGAACGTCCCACACTGGAAGCTGCAATCAGATTATTCCAGCGCCAGGGCTTTGATTCTGCGTATTATGATTTATCTGCGGTTGGTCGTTTCAAGATGAACAAACGTCTGAAGATTGTTTCTGATAAAAAACCAGAAGACGAACGTTTGTTAAGCAAGGGTGACTTCCTGGCGGTATTAAAGACATTAACCAACATTATCGACCACAAAGATTCTGTTGATGACATTGACAATCTGTCAAATCGTCGTGTTCGTACAGTTGGGGAATTGTTGGAACAGAATTTCCGCACCGGCATGTTGCGTATAGATCGCCTGGTACGTGAAAGTCTGACATCACCAAAGATTGGCGAAATGCAGCCCCAGGATGTAATCAATGTTAAACCATTAATGTCATTGATATCTGAATTCTTGGGCACATCCCAGTTGTCCCAGTTTATGGATGCATACAATCCATTGGCGGAATTGGAACACAAACGTTTGATTTCTGCATTGGGGCCAGGTGGGCTGAACCGTGAACGTGCCGGCATTGACGTACGTGACGTACATCCGACACACTATGGTCGTCTGTGTCCAATTCACACCCCCGAAGGTGCGAACATTGGTCTGATTAACCACTTGTCGACATATGCCCGTGTAAACCCATATGGATTTATTGAAACACCATATTATCCGGTCAAAGACGGTCGTGTATTAAAAGACAAAGACAGCATGATATATCTGACTGCGGATGAAGAACTGGGGCACAAAATTGCCCAGGGTAACACCCCGACAGAAAATGGCATGTTGTCAGAAGACATGGTGACTGCCCGTGTTGACGGTGAATTTACCATGGTTCCAAAAGAAGAAATCGATTTGATTGACGTTGAACCACGTCAGGTGGTATCGATTGCGACTGGGTTAATTCCGTTCGTTGAAAACGACGACGCGAACCGTGCATTGATGGGGTCGAACATGCAGCGTCAGGCGGTTCCATTATTGCGTGTCCAGGCACCACTGGTTGGTACTGGTATTGAACACGAAGTGGCCCGTGATTCCCGCACCGGCAAGGTTGTTCCAACCGAAGACAAGGTAAATCACAGCGGTGTTGTTGAATCTGTTGATGCGAACCGTATTGTGGTCAAATGCATGAACAGTCGCAACGTTGTAACTGGTGTAGATATTTACAATCTGGAAAAGTTTGAACGTTCTAACAGTGAAACAATTGTTCACCAAAAACCATTGGTCAAGGTTGGCGACCGTGTATCATCTGGTGATATTATTGCCGATGGTTCATCTATGAACTATGGTGAATTGGCGCTGGGGCGCAACGTATTGGTTGCCTTTATGCCATGGCGTGGGTATAACTATGAAGACTCTATCGTTATATCTGAAAAGATTTCACGAGATGACGTATTTACATCTATCAAAATCGTTGAAAAGGAATTCAAGGTGCGTGATACCCAGCTGGGGCCAGAATCATTAACCCGTGATATTCCAAATGTTGGCGAAGATGCATTAAAGAATTTGGACGAATCTGGTATTATCTATGTTGGTGCCCGTGTGAAACAGGGCGACATATTGGTTGGTCGTGTGACACCAAAAACCGAAACGATTCTAAGCCCAGAAGAAAATCTGTTGCGTAACATCTTTGGTGAAAAGGCACTGAACGTCAAAGATACATCTTTGCGTGTTGGTCCGAACGAAGAAGGTACAGTTATCGGTGTAAACGTGTTGACCCGTCATGGTGTCAAGAAAGACGAACGCACCCAGATGATTGAACTGCAAAAGAAAGAAAAGATTAACAAAGATCGCAAAGAAGAAATTGAAATCATCGAAAAGGGCTTTGCAGACCAGGTATTTCAGACTGCCGAAGGCCAGATTATTGAATCTGCAGCCGCTGCCAACAAAAGCTTTATCGGCAAGAAATTGACCGCCGAAGTCTTCGAGGGCATCAAACCATCTGATATCAAGAAACTGGTTGTCAAAGACAAAGATGTCCAGGCCAAGATTGAAGAACTGAACGCACAACATGCGATTAAGTTAAAGATGTTAAATGATCGTGCAGATGCTGCGATTAAGAAAGCCGAAGAAAGCAATTCATTAAATGCCGGTGTATTAAAAGAAGTAAAAGTATACATCGCCCACAAAATGAAATTGCAGCCGGGTGACAAAATGGCTGGCCGTCACGGGAACAAGGGTATTGTATCCAAGGTTGTGCCTGTCGAAGACATGCCACACTTGGCCGATGGAACACCTGTTGATATTGTTTTGAATCCATTGGGTGTGCCATCACGTATGAACATCGGTCAGATTTTGGAAACTCACCTTGGTATGGCGGCACGTACATTGGGTGCGCAAATTGGTGCGGTTCTGGACGAAGTCAAGGCAAAACGTGCTGTGACGGACGACTTGCGTAATATCATGGGCAAAATCTATGGCCCAGACGTTGCGGAAAAGTTGGAAAAGATGACCGACAAAGACGTTCGTGCACATGCGGCATTATTGCGTGAAGGTGTACCAATGGCGACACCAACATTTGATGGTGCCTCATCCGAAGATATCCGTAGCATGTTAAAATTGGCGGGGCTGCCGGAAACGGGGCAATTTGACCTGTACGATGGCATGACCGGGGAAAAGTTTGCCCGTCCTGTGACCGTTGGTATTATGTACATGCTGAAACTGCATCACTTTGTTGATGAAAAGATTCACGCACGTTCGATTGGTAACTATTCATTGGTCACACAACAGCCGTTGTCTGGTAAGGCCCACATGGGTGGTCAGCGCTTAGGTGAAATGGAGGTTTGGGCACTGGAAGCACATGGTGCCGCCCATCTGTTGCGTGAAATGTTAACCGTAAAGTCTGACGATATCGCTGGTCGTGACAGAATGTACGAAGCCATTGTTAATGGCAGCAACGATATCCAAACAGGAACCCCAGAAGCATTTAACGTATTCGTTCGTGAATTACGTGGATTGGGTCTGGCGATGACACCAAAGAAAGTAGATTAGTTGTTAGAATTGGTGTGGGCACACTGCCCACACCCTAACCACTAGCCACTAACAACTAAGAACTATTTTATAAGGAGCAAAATATAATGAGCAAAATGTTGCAAAAGATATTTGGACAAATCGAAACCAAGGAACAATTTGATGCCTTGCGTATTACAATTGCATCCCCAGAAGAGATTTTGTCCTGGTCCAATGGCGAAGTGACAAAACCTGAAACCATTAACTATCATTCGATGAAACCTGAAAAAGAAGGTTTGTTCTGTCAGGTTATCTTTGGCCCAGTCAAAGATTATGAGTGTGAATGTGGTAAATATAAACGTGTCAAGCATCAAAAGCACCTGTTCTGTGAAAGATGTCACGTTGAATTATGTTCCTCGTCTGTTCGTCGTGAACGCATGGGGCATATCAAGTTGGCGATTCCTGTGGCACACACATGGTTCCTGCGTGAAGGAAAAATTGCTACACTGTTGAACAATCTGCCACAAAAGAAATTAGAACAGGTTATTTCATACGACGCATATATTGTTATTGAACCAGGTTTAACCAACCTGAAACAGTATGATGTTATCAGCGAAGACGAATATCAAAAAGCGGTCGAAGATTTTGGCGAAGACGCATTCCGTGTTGGCATTGGTGCCGAAGGTGTTCGTTCAATTATTGCTGGTTTGGATATGGGCGATGAACGCACACGTCTGCGTGAAGAATTGGCGGATGTTAAATCAGAAACAAAACGCAAGGCATTAATCAAGCAGTTAAAGTTGGTCGAAGCTTTTCTGGACTCTAACACCCAACCTGCCTGGATGTTGCCTGATGTGATTCCTGTTATTCCACCTGAAATGCGTCCGTTGGTCACATTGGATGCGGGTCACGTTGCTGCATCTGACCTGAACGATTTGTATCGCCGTGTTATTATCCGTAATAACCGTCTGAAAAAGTTCCAAGAACTGCATGCGCCTGACATCATTATCCGCAATGAAAAACGCATGTTACAGGAAGCTGTTGATTCATTATTCGACAACGGCCACAAGGCACGTCCAATGGTATCCCAGAATCGCCGTCCATTGAAGTCATTATCTGATTCTTTGCGTGGTAAGTCTGGTCGTTTCCGTATGAACATGTTGGGTAAACGTGTTGATTATTCTGGTCGTTCGGTAATTGTATCTGGTCCAACATTGAAACTGCACCAGGTTGGGTTGCCAAAAACAATGGCATTGGAATTGTTCAAACCATTTGTATTTGCAGAATTGATGGCGGGCGATTATGCGACCACATTGAAATATGCACGTAAAATGGTTGAAAACGGCGAAGATATCGTATGGGAAATCCTGGAAAAGGTTATCCACGAACATCCTGTATTGTTGAACCGTGCACCAACGTTGCACCGCTTGTCTCTGCTGGCATTTGAACCAGTATTGATAGAAGGCAAGGCAATCCGCCTGCATCCGTTGGTATGTTCTGGGTTTAATGCTGACTTTGACGGTGACCAGATGTCTGTTCACGTTCCAATTTCATTAGAGGCGCAATTGGAAGCACGCACATTAATGTTGTCATCGAACAACGTATTGTCTCCTGCAAACGGTGCGCCAATGATTGTACCGTCCCAAGACATGGTATTGGGTGTTTACTATATCTCGCTGATTAATGGTGAACACGATGAAAAATCACCACGTTTTGCGAATATGGACGAAGTGCAATTGGCGCTGGACAACAAAACAATCACGTTGCATACACCAATTATTGCACGTATTAATGGCAAAACATACAAGACAACTGCTGGCCGCATGATTTTGGGTGAACTGTTGCCAAAGTCGGACAAAATGCCATTTGATTTGGTTAACAAGGTTATGCCACGTAGTGCGATTAAATCTTTGCTGGCTACGACATATGAACGCTGTGGCGACAAGGCCATGATTTTGTTGGCTGACGCATTAAAAGACACTGGTTTTGAACAGGCCGCCCGCAGTGGTATTTCAATTGGTTATGACGACATTGTTATTCCAGAAGAAAAGGCAAAAATGATTGCTGATTCTGAACGTGCTGCCAACGAAATCGAAGAACAATATCAAAACGGTTTGTTATCTGGTGGTGAACGTTATAATAAACTGGTTGACTTGTGGCACAAGACAACTGATCGTCTGGGTGATATGGCATATGCTGCGCTGGGTAAAACAACCGGTGACAACTGGAATTCTATCCACATGATGGCATTGTCCGAGGCCCGTGGTTCCAAACGTCAGATTCAGCAGCTGGCAGGTATGCGTGGCATGATGCAGAAACCAGACGGTTCGATTATCGAAGTTCCAATTATTTCGAACTTTAAAGAAGGTCTGACCATGTCTGAATACTTTACATCCACCCACGGTGCCCGTAAAGGTATGTCGGACACGGCATTGAAAACTGCTGACGCAGGTTATTTGACCCGCCGCTTGGTTGAATTGGCACAAAACACAGTTATCACAGAACACGACTGTGGCACAACTGAATCCATCGAAGCCAAACCGGTATACACAGGTTCAACATTATCTGTACCATTGGGCGATGTTGTTTTGGGGCGCACAGCTGCTGAAAACATTGTCAACCCATTGACCAAGGAAGTTATTGTTCCTGCTGGCGAATTGATTACCAAGGCCGTGGCCAAATTAATCAATGAATCTGGTCTGCCATCTGTCCGTGTTCGCAGTGTTCTGACATGTTGCAGTGATGGTCTGTGTGCGAAATGTTATGGTATGGATTTGTCACGTAATGCATTGGTACACGTTGGCGAAGCGGTTGGTGTTATCGCAGGTCAGTCGATTGGTGAACCTGGTACCCAGTTAACATTGCGTACGTTCCACATTGGTGGTGTTGCATCTGGTGACGCAGAAAGCCATTTCATCGAAGTTCCTGTTGCAGGCAAGATTAAACTGTCTGGTGTTCGCACGATTAAGAACAGCGATGGTCGTATTGTTGTATTATCACGCAATGGCAAGCTGTTGGTTGTTGATGAATCTGACAATGAATTATTCAGCAGCAATTTGCCATATGCATCAATGTTGATTGTCAACGAAGGCGACACAGTTGAAAAGGGTGCCAAGGTTGCAGAATGGGATCCATATTCGAACACAATTATTGCAGAAACAGACGGAACTGTAAGTTATTGTGACCTGGTTGAAAACGTATCATTCCAGGAAGAAATGGATTCAATGACAGGTATCGTTTCTCGCAAGGTTATTAACTGGAAAACCAACACGAAAAAGGCCCTGAATCCATCAATTACATTGGTTGATGAATCTGGTCGTATTATTTCGCTGGGCGGCAAAAAGATTGCAGAATATCTGTTGCCAGTATATTCTGTTCTGACGGTTGCCAACGGCGCCAAGGTTCATGCTGGTGACATTATTGCCCGTATCCCTGTCCAGACCAAGCGTACAGGCGACATTACTGGTGGTTTGCCACGTGTTAACGAGCTGTTGGAAGTCCGCCGTCCAACCAATCCTGCGATATTGGCAGAAATTGATGGTACGGTTGAATTGCGTGATGAAAAGAACAAGATTTGGGTTTCGATTGACTCTGAACCAAAGCAAACTGTTGAAAACATCCCTGTATACGCATCGATTTTGGTCAAAGCCGGTGATATTGTTACTGCTGGCAATGGGCTGGTTGCTGCCAATGCAGATAAAAAGGTGGACGGCATAGATGCCGAACATGACGGTACAGTTCGTCTGACCAAGGTACAAACAGACACCGCAGATGGTATTGTTGAAACATACAGAATCGACATTGTTGACAATGCTGAATATGCAGTGCCCAAGGGAACAAATCTGTTGGTTCGCACAGGCGACACTGTTAAAAAGGCAGAAAAACTGGTTGACGGCGACGAAGTTCCCCAGGATATCTTGCGTATTTTGGGACAAAAGGCCCTGGCGACATTTATGGTTGACAAGATTCAGCAGGTTTATCGTCTGCAGGGTGTGACCATCAATGACAAGCACATTGAAATCTTAATCCGTGAAATGACCCGCCGTGTTGAAATCACGAATCCAGGTGATACATCATTCTTGATGGGCCAGGTTGTTGATCGTGTTGATTTCGAAGAAGAAAATGCTCGTGTTGCCCGTGACAATGGTCGTTTGGCGACAGCATCCCAGGTACTGGTTGGTTTGACACGTGCATCATTGACATCACGTTCATTTATATCGAACGCATCGTTCCAGCAGACAACCAAAGTATTGGTTGATGCGGCCATCAGTGGTGCGACCGATAAATTGGTTGGTATAAATGAAAACCTGATTGTTGGCCGTCTGATACCGATTGGAACGGGTGCCTATGTACGTCGTGTACGTGAAATTGCCCGTGCCGAAGAACGTGCAGAACGCATCGCACGTGAAGGTGGCGACAAACAACAGATGTTAAACATCTAGTGGATATGGCACTGTCCGGACGAAAATCCGGACAGTGATAAACTTTTTCTTGCAAATGCCCAGAAAAAGAATAGAATAGAACAGCTATAGAAAATAAAGAGGATAAAAAATGGCAACGCCAAAAAGTAAAACAAGTAAAGCACGTTCCGCACAACGCCGTTCGCATGACGCATTGTCTGTTATGCCATGTGGCGTATGCAAAACATGTGGCGAAAAGAAACGTCCACATCACGTTTGTCCTGCATGCGGTGCAAAATAATATAAAATAACCCATTAATACAGGGGCAGAAGTGACAGGGCGCAATCATTGTGCCTTTTTCTGCTTTTTATAGAAACAATGTCAGAAGAAAAAAAAGTAATTGCAATTGATGCCATGGGCGGCGACAAAGGACCGAATGCGGTCCTGGGGGGCATGAACCAGTATTTATACCAAAATGGCGAAGGGCATGTGTTCTTTCGTTTATTTGGCGATGAAAAGAAATTGCGTAAACTGTTGGCGAAATATCCACGTGTTTCCCGCAATGTAGAAGTGATTCATGCACCAAACGTTATCCGACCCACGGACAAGGTTATGGATGTTCTGCGCCATGCCCAGGACACATCAATGTACATGGCCATCAAAGACGTACGTGAAGGTAAATCGTCTGCAGTAATCAGTGCTGGTAATACCGGAATTTTGATGTCGTTGTCTAAACTTGCATTAAAGACGGTTGATGGAATCTCACGTCCTGCGATTACAACCATGTTGCCGTCTGGTGCGGGTGACAGCCGTGTTGTGGTTCTGGATTTGGGTGCAAACGTCCAGTGTGACGAAACGATTTTGTTTGATTTTGCCGTATTGGGCAGTGTCTATGCCGAAGTGGTCGGGAAAATGCCGAAACCAAAATTGGGGGTTTTGAACATTGGTTCCGAAGAAACCAAGGGTAACGAAACATTGGTGCATTTGAACAAGATTTTGACCCAAAACAAAGACAGGTTGCCATATGATTATATTGGCTTTGTCGAAGGTACAGACATCAGTGCTGGCCGTGTTCAGGTTGTTGTGACAGATGGTTTTACTGGCAATATCGTGTTAAAAACGGTCGAAGGTACCGCCAAATTGGTAAAACGTGTTGTTGTCGAAAATTTCAAGAAATCGGTTTTGGCAATAATTGGTGCATTTTTCTTGGTTCATGTATTCAAACGGTTAAAGCACAAGATTGACCCACGATCTTATGCTGGGGCGACCTTTTTGGGGTTGCGTGGATTCTCGGTCAAGACGCACGGTAACAGTGATGCATTGGCATTTGCAAATTCGATTAAATTTACTGCGGATTTGACGCATGCAAATCTGAATGGGTTAATCGAAGAACGTGCCCGTGCATTATCGGATATTCGTGCGCAAATCAAAAACGAAGAATAACGATAAAAATAACCCACGGCTTTTTCCGTGGGTTTTTGCTGAAAAAAATCCCCAGAATCGGGGACTTTTTAATCATCGTCTGAAACAATGGCTTCGACCCATGTTTTCATCGCATCTGGCGTTGGGTTTGCGCCGGAATCACCATTTACAGACATGCATGTCTTGATTAATTGTTTGCATGCATTGATGGCAATGTTATGTGTGCCAGATTTTTCTTCGTCATAATTGTTTTGTGCCAAACATGCTGTGACATCTGATATGCAATTTTCCGCATAGTCTGCCAATATCGTATCTTGACGTGCCTTGATTTGTGTCATCGTCCGCTGCAGATATTCCTTGATAACGTTATTCGCAGGATTGTATACCCTGTCTGAACTGTTTGTGCCATCATATGTAATGTCCTGGCATTTGTTCAATACGGACATACACATACCATAGTTTCTGATGCCGTCATTATATCCAATCTTGTACTGCAAGAACTTAGACATACTGGAATCGCTTGTCTTTGGCTGTACATTTGTTACTGTTGCTTCTATGTACTCATTTAATGTGCCATTATCTGCCCAGGCATTTTTTGAACTTGTTTCACCTGATTTTGTATAGTTCCACGTTGCAAACAAATTGTTCGTATCATACGTGTATCCACCCTGCAGTGAAGAGTCATCTTTTACTGTCTGAATCGGTGTCGAGCCAACAACCACTTCGCCATTTACGATGTATTTTCCACTTGGGTCCAGACAGTTTTCATAATCTGAACCGCACACAAAATCATCCTGCATGCATGCGTCCAGTGCGTTTACACACCCACGCAAATCGTATGCATTTTTCTGCTGGGCGACCAACAGACGTGCGCGTTGCAGAACACTTTTTGCATTGCGAACCGTTTGAACCATTTCATCGTTTGTATCGGTTAATTCACGCTCATATGCGATGCACTGTTTATCGATTTCCAGGTCGTATGAATTTGTGATAATTGAAATATCGACACCTTGTGCTTGGCAATCGGTCAAAACGGCTGCCTTGCATCGTGCGGTCGCGGTTTTGAATAGTTGTTCACCGCGTTGGTTGCTGATGCTGGTTGTGTTGGTCTGGTTTCCAAACAGTGCAGACAAATCAAAACCAGTGCTGCTGATATTAAAGTCCAGCAATCCAGACAAATCAAAACTCAGTCCCGTATCGGTTGATGCGGCAGTGCCTGATTTTACATCCACAATCAAATCGCGGATATTGTCCAGCGAATTTTTCAGTTGTGTATTATCTGTTGTTTTCTGCATTTGCAGTTCTGCTTCGGTCTGTGTGAACAGTGTTTCGATTTCATCGCCTGTCAATCCGATATATTGAATTTGTTGCGCGACATCCTGCAGTTCTTCCGTTGCCTGTTTTAATGCCGCCTCGGTCTTGGCATAGTTCTTGATGTTTTTCGAGCACGAACAACGTCCCTGGTTGTCGTCCAGCACATTACAGAAATTATCCATACATTGTGTATATTGTGCCTTGCAGAAATCGGTTATCTGGGCCAGTTCGTCCATTGCTGCTGTTGCATCCTCGCTAGATTGCGATGCTGTATTTGCAGTATTGTTTGACAGTGTTGAAATTGTTGGTATACGTGCGCGTACTGCACTGGAACGCGTGCTGACCCGTCCGGTATACAGTGGTGTATTAACCGTGTCTGTTTGTACAATTGACGCGCGTGCAGCAACACCTGGTGTGTTATTTTGCATTTGCCGGCGTGTTGTTGCGATTTGTGAATCTGCCCCTGCACGTGCAGTCGTTGTAGCATTGCGTGAAATTGTTCCACGTTGTGCACCCGTTGCACCCGTGCGTGCCTGGCGTGCAGCATTTGTTGTTGTACGTGATGTCACAGAACCGCGTGCGACAGTTGCACGTGTTGTTGCATTATTGCTGGGGATTGCGCGTGCTGCGTTACGTCCTGTGGACACGACCGTGCCACGTGGATTTGTTCTGGACGGTTGAACAATTATTGGCAATGCGACATTAGCCACCGCATCGTCTGTTGCAGTTGTTTCGACATCTTCTGGTACGATTTCTTCATCGCTGTATTCGATAACTTCGTCCATGTACAGTGGTGCAACCTCGGCAAATGCGGGTAAAACCAACAGTCCACTAAGTACGGCAATAAATCTTTTCATGGCAGTATTCTTCCCTTCTATTATGATAGATTTTATCATACAAAGTGCGATAACACAAATGAAAAATCATGCCATTCAACAGATTTTTATTTTAATTTCAGAATTTTTTGTTGCCACCGCCATGCAGATGCCAATGTTTCGTTCAGTGGAACGTTCGCCCGCCATTTTAATATTTTTTCTGCCCGATCTGCGTTTGCGTATATCGCAGGCACATCGCCTGTACGTCTTGGTGACAGCTTATACGGTACCTTGACCCCTGTGGCGCCTTCGAATGCCTGGATTAATTCCATCACAGACTGTCCACGTCCTGTCCCCAGGTTAAACACATTGATTCCGTGTTTGCCAGATTGCATGTGTTTCAGTGCGGCAACATGTGCATTCGCCAAATCGTTGATGTCGATATAGTCACGTATACAAAAACCGTCTGGTGTATCATAGTCATTTCCAAACACGTTCAGGTATTCACGAATTCCTGCGGCGGCCTGGCAGATATATGGCATCAGGTTGTTTGGTACACCGTTGGGTTTTTCGCCAATTTCTGCGGACGGATGTGCGCCGATTGGGTTAAAGTACCGCAGCAATGTTGCCTGTATTTGTGGGTTTGCACGCACGGTATCTGTAATGATATTTTCGCCGATAACCTTGGTCTGTCCATAGGGAGATGTTGCGGGCTGCAGCGGTGTATCTTCTGTCACAGGCAACTGTTCTGGAACACCATACACTGTTGCCGACGACGAGAATACCAGGCATGGAATTTTGAATTCCTGCATCATGTCCAGTACATTAATCAATGCCCCCAGGTTGTTGCGGTAATACAACAGTGGCTTTTCGACAGATTCGCCCACGGCCTTTAGTGCGGCAAAGTGAATCACCCCGACTGCATCACGATGTTTTTCGAATGCGCATCGCATGTCGTCTTTGTTTGTGCAGTCCAGCTTTATAAATTCAGGTTTTGTTCCTGTGATGCGTTGAATCCCATCCAGTGAATCTGTGTCAGAATTTGACAAGTTGTCCAATATTATCACCTGGTATCTTGCGTTTTGCAGTGCCACAGCTGTGTGTGATCCGATATATCCTGTTCCGCCTGTGACGATAACTTTTTGCATTATCAAAAATCCTTTGTTTTTTTGAATTATAGTCATGATATTTCTTGATTGCAAAGGCAAATAGTCCTAGATTATTAAAAAATATAATGAATTTTTGTTGCGACTGTGATATCCTTCATCTATAATCGCCAATAACAACAATACATAAAGCCAAAGGTTAACGCGTTGTCGCTGTTGAAAAAAGTTTCTATGTGGATATTTGCATTGCCCTTGATTGGGTGTACGACTGTTCCGACAACGACTGCGGATGCGCGGCTAGAAAACTATTGTCCAAAAATCACGTCGCACGATTTTGATTATAATCCGTACAGTACCCCAATTGCCCAGTACTACAATGATGATTTGCGTCCTGGCACAGATATGTCTGGCGCGACCTTAATCGAAGATGGTTTGTCTGCGTTTGTTATTCGTTCTGCATTTGCCCGCATGGCGACCAAGACCATTGATTTACAGACTTATATCTACAGTAATGATTTTTCGTCCAAGGTTCTGATTGGTGAATTAAAAAGTGCTGCCGACCGTGGGGTCAAGGTTCGCATTTTGTTGGACGATTATGGTACGAATTCGGATATTGTTGATGTTATGCTGCTGAACCAGCATCCAAATATCGAGGTCAAGGTTTTTAACACGGTCAGTAACCGGTCTAAACTGCTGTATTATCCCCAGTTTTTAACGGATTTCAGTCGATTGAATTCCCGCATGCATAACAAATTATTTATTGTTGATAATTTTGCATACATCACCGGTGGCCGCAACGTTGGCAGTAACTATTTTTATCCAGAAACTGCATCAAACTTTTCGGACACGGACGTTTTATTTATTGGTGATATGACACGTTATGCAACAGACAGTTTTAACGAATATTGGAATCATCATTTATCAATACCTGCATCTGTATTCCCCAAGGCAAAATCAAAAAAAGAACTAAGGAAACTGGAACGTTCATTTGCAAAACTAGAACAGCACAGCATTGATGATATTCAGCGCTATAATGACATTATTTCAATGGCCCAGCAAGAATACAAACAGCATAAATTTGATTTCAGCTGGGGGCGTGGAAAATTTTTGGCCGACCCACCTGAAAAAGTGGAAATGACCATGTCTGAAAAAGAATCGTATCGTGGTGACATTATCAAGGCGCTGCAGCATTTGTGGGACAAGACCACAGATTCTGTGTACATGTCTGCGGCATACTTTGTTCCTGGCCAAGGTGGGTTAGAGCATATGTTGCGTGAAGAAAATTCTGGTGTTCACATGACGATTGTGACAAATTCATTGGCATCAACCAATGCACCAACTGTTTATGCCAAATGGGAAAAGTACAGACGTCAGTTAATAAAATCTGGCGCCGATGTTTACGAATTTATGGTGTCTGCAGAAAACCTGCGTGGTAAACAGCATGATCGCGAGCGCAAGCAGTCCAGTTTTTCTGTTCTGCACAGCAAGACCATGGTTTTTGATGATGATATATCATGGATTGGCAGTTTTAATTTGGATCCACGCAGTGCGTACTATAACACCGAAAATGTTGCGATATTCGAAAGTCGTGATTTTGCGGACAAGTTGCGTGCAATGATATTAAAAGACACCCAGACATCGTGGCGTGTGACGTTGGATGAAAATGATAATCCTGTCTGGACTGGCAGTCGTCCTGGTGATGTTGTTCCCCAGGTTCATAAACATGCCCCTGATACCAGTTTGTTTCGGCGTATTTGGAAATGTATCAGTAATTTGGTTCCTGAAAAGTTTGTGTAAAAAATCCCCGAACGGGGATTTTTTTAATGGCTGTGTGATACTATGTGCAAAATCAAACTGATAAAAAACAGTCCCGTAATTGTCCCCAGGATAATTTTTTGTGTGCGATGTGATTTGTTGCCGCCACAGTGTTCACATTCGCACCTGCAGTCGCGCATAATCAAATACCACGACAGTATCAACATTGCCCCCGAAAATACAAACAACCACGGTTCCATCCAGTGTGGCAGCAAATGAAAATGTGCTGCATCTGGTGCAACCAGTCCAATAATCGCCAACACCATTGGTATGCCACAGCAGAAAATATGCGGAAAAATTGTTGCAACAATCCCCAGTTTTACGGCTTTGTTTTTCATGTTTGTCCTTTTTTTGTTATGGTACCGGTGTATGTGGTCTGTGTCATTATGCAAGAATTCATGGCATCCCCACCAGGGCTCGAACCTGGATTTAATTCTTAGGAGGAATTTGTTCTATCCTGTTGAACTATGGGGACACTACAGTTGTGTTATTTTATTCATATCAAAATAATATTGCAAGTTTTAATCTGCACCTGTATAATACATGGGCTAAAAAAATGGACAGGAATTTTTCATAATGGGAAATCGCTTAATCGGTTATGGTTCTTATTTGCCAGAACGCATCGTTACGAATGCGGAATTTGAACGCATCATGGATACGACTGACGAATGGATAACAACACGCACCGGGATAAAACAGCGTCACTTTGCGTCCGCTGATGAAACGGTGGTTGATATGGCATCGGCTGCGGCCCGTCGTGCGTTGGAAAATGCGGGAATTTCTATTGATGATATTGATTTGATAATTGTTGCAACCACAACACCTGAATTGGACTTTCCGTCTGTCGGGGTCCAGGTTGCAGGGCGACTGGGTGCAACGAATAATATTCCTGCCTTTGACGTTCGTGGTGCGTGTACGGGTTATATTTATGCGCTGCATTGTGCCCGTGCGTTTTTTACATCTGGGATTCACAATCGCATAATGCTGATTGGTGCAGAAAAGATGACACGATTTGTTGACATGTCTGATCGTTCGACTGCGGTATTATTTGGTGATGGGGCAGGGGCATTAATATTTGAACGATCAACATCCAGTTATTCTGGTATTATTGACACGGTTGTTATGTCTGATGGTGGCGGGTTTGGGTGTTTACATGGAACACCTGATCACCGGATATCGATGAATGGGCCAGAAACATATCGCCGTGCAGTTTTGTGTATGCCAGATGCTGCCCGTTATATAATGCAGCATGCGGGTATAACTGCTGAAAATGTAGACTGGATTATTCCGCACCAGGCAAATTTGCGTATAATAACCAGTTGTGCTGAAAAATTATGCTTTCCATTGGACAAGATTTTGGTTACAGTAGATCGGCATGCGAATACCAGTGGTGCATCTGGTGTGTTGGCATTGGCGCATGCGTTTGATAATGGTATAATCAAACCTGGCCAGTTGGTATTGTATCCTGCCTTTGGCAGTGGTTTGACCTGGGGCGCTGCATTAATCCGGGTCTAGAAAATATGTGTTAAATAAATATAACAGGGGTGAAAAAAATGGCAACGATAACAAGAAGTGATTTTGCAGACAGATTGCGTGAACGGTTTGGTTTAACGACGGCCGATGCGTATAAGTTGGTCGATGTTGTATTCGAAGAAATTGGTCAGTCTTTAATCAACGGAGAAGAGGTTAAATTTGCCGGATTCGGCAGTTTTAAGATTTTGTCCAAGAATGCCCGCATGGGCCGTAATCCTAAGACGGGCGAGTCTGCGGTGATATCTGCACGTCGTGTTGCGACATTCCGTCCCAGCAATGAATTTCGTGAACGTGTTGCGAATCATAAATAGTTAAATCCCCCAAACGGGGGATTTTTTTGATTAAGAAAGAAAACTTTTTTTGCACTATTCGCCAATTTTCAGGTTTGGTCTTGCTTTTCGCAGATTGTTTAATGATTTTTCTTGTGCCGCCCGGAATGCATCAGGGTTCCAAATTTGGAAACTGTTTCCCCGCCCGACAAAGACAGCGCTCTCTGAAATGCCTGCATGCTTTAACAGGTCGGTCGGGATAACGATGCGTCCTGTGACATCAAAGCATAATGGACGTGCATCTGCGAACAGTATTGCGGACAAATCGTCCAGTTCGCTGTCAAATGCGCCCATTTTATCTGTTGCGGCGGCCATTTGTTCCATGCGGCTCATTGTCATGCCTTCGATACAGTTGCTTGTGAACGACCGGTACAAGACAACACCTGCGAACTTTTCGTTTGACACCGAAGCACGGAAAGAGGCCGGTACAGAGATACGCCCCTTGGTATCCAAACGATTTTCATAAGATGAGAGAAACAATGACATTTTATGAACTCTTAATTTTTGGGTTGTATATCCGGTTTCCCTTTCCTGCTTCGATGTGAATTTAGCACGGGATTTTATGGTTGTCAATGACATTTTATAAATATTTTATGGGAAATTATGGTTTTTTCAGATAAAAATAAAAAAATTAAAATAAAATGAAAATAAATGAATTTTGTGCTTGACCTGCGATTCGTTTTTGTTCTAAGATGTTTGTATAGACAAAGGGAAAGGAATTAAAAAGCCCGGAAAACTGCGAAACTTGCGGTTTTTTGGGAAAAATAAAAACAATAATAAAAAATTATCAGGTAAATTTGTAAACACAATCGTATTTACAAAAAATCAGATAGTTTTTCAACAATTACCCATAGAACAGGAGGGGGCACACATGACAAAGAACATCAAAGAAATAATGATTGCATTAAACCAAGTTTTGACCACAACAGTATGGGTCAACGCAGACCGCCAGATTGTATCGCTGGCAGATGAATTAAAGATTGGTCATAACAATGCGCCTCGTTCTATCGAAGATTTGTCTCGTCCGTCATTGATTGGTGCGTATGTTTCATTGCAGATTCGCACAGACAATTTTGACATTGCAGCAGAAAGTTTAGAAACCAAAGATTTGGCGATGCGTGTCAAAGAAATGGTGTTTGCCGAAGCAAAAAAGGTAATGGATTCTGCAGACAAAACAGTTTCAACCAATGTTGCCATGGCTGCCTAGGGTGGTGTGTGCAAAATAGGTTACACAGTTTCTGGTTATCCAGAAGGAAGGGAGCCATCGTGGGGAAGTAATTCCCCACGGTGTTTTTTTATCGTTATAGAAAAGTTCTCTCTCTTGGCGGGGATGGCATGCAGTGCCAGGGTGGTCAAAAAATCCATCAACTGGGGGGCTGGGCCAATATGCATCGCCGGAAAAGTGGGAATACGCAATGCAATATCAAAACCCAGCCGCCCAGTTGATGGAACTTGCCCCCGGGGTAGACACCCACGCGGTTATTCAATCGCATGATATACTGTGCCGTTGTATTTTATGTTCAGACCACTGCCTGCGCCAACCGCCAGACTGCCATAGCAAATGGTATCGTTCCACAGAACATTAATCGCCGGACTGGTGCGTGCACTGCGATATAGTGGTATCTTTAACCCTGTACTTAAATGGATATGCGTAATCCCCGATGTGCAGAATGATTCACATGTCCCCGTATCTGTTACAGAATATCCATCATCGCATTCCCACGGACATGCGTTGGACGATGCGGTGCCGGTGTAATAACTGTTGTCGGGTTTGTTCGTGCATGCTGGACACATCACACCATCTTTATAATACCCTGTATTGCATGACACACTGGACACTGGTTTTGTACAATCATCTGGTGTGCACGATGTATCGGTCGCAGACTTATAGTCACGCCAGTCGCACGTTCCCGGTGTGCACGTGCCACAGGCATATGTCGCACTGTTGGCAGGTTTGCTGCATGCCAATTGTGAACCAGTGCTTGTTTCCAGTGAATAGCAATATGCACTGCTGATACTGCCGCCATCACTGTATGGATAACTGGAATCGCATGCCGGACATGTGGTACCAGATACATAGCGATTTGCATTCGCCGTTACAGATGCAACTGGCTTAGTGCAGTTCGTTGGTGTACACGATGTATCGGTTGCAGATTTATAGTCACGCCAGTCGCACGTTCCCGGTGTGCATGTGCCACACGTTGACGATGCACAGCCCGATGGTGTACTGCATGCCAGCTGGGAACCAGTGCTCGTCTTGGACGCATAACAATATGAATCAGACGTTGTCCCTGCATCAGAATATGGATATGACGTTGGACATGCCGGACATGTCACACCAGATGCATAATAGT
>SUUQ01000013.1 GCA_015062445.1 Alphaproteobacteria bacterium
ATGTTTCGCTGCATGATGTGCTGCACGATGTACTGCATCCCTGGCTGCAGGACAGACCACTTTCTGTTTCTGTTGATGAATTTTGAACAGCTGTGTTTGATTTGGTATTACAATGTGTTGTACATGTTGCAGAATATGAACAACTGTTTGGATAATATGCATTACCACTGGGGGTATATGTGTACCCACCAGATGAATATGACGAACAAGATTTATAACATGCATCGCCATAACCGTATTTACAGCCGTTAAACACCGTTCCGCCATCGGTATACCCCGATGGACATGTGCCGGCACAGTCGTTAGAAAACGCACATTTTGTATTGGACGAACACGAGCCACCATAGTATTGGGTTCCAGAAACCGGAGAAATCGTATAGTTCGATTGGTCGTTGCAGTCCACCCAACCATTACCACCGGCAACACTGTTGTTACACGCCGTTTTATCCAAACCACCCGCATTCAAACACGAGATAGAACATGATTTATAACATGTACTGTAATCGTTTTTTTCGCATGTTCCTGAATATCCCGATGGACATGAACATGATGAGCTGTCGTCCATGTAACAACAACCAGATACAACATCACATTTGTAATCAGAGCCAAATGGCATGGTACATTCTGCGTTTCGTCCACAAAGAAATCCCTGTTCGTTTAGACAGGCATCGCTGTCGTATTCGCTATCATCGGCGGCGTATGCCGTTGTTGACATTATTGTAAATGTTGGAATGGCAATAAAAAACGCCAATAAAAACATCCACACCGCCGTACAAAAACGGTGGTTAAAAAACGACATAACGGAGAGACAAAATGTTGCGGAAAAGTGGGAACAATTCAATTCAAAATATGCCGAAAAAAAACCACCGTCAAAATTCGGCAGTCATTTTTTCCTTTCTATGCCATGTATAGTAGTACTTTTCGCGTATTTTATGCAAGTGCTTTTTATCTACCATCTGCAATACAAAAAATCCCTGGGGGGACCAGGGGTTATTTCAGTTTTTTTGTCCATTCATTGTCTGGAAAATTCAGTTTCAGCATCTGGGAATATCCATTTGCCTGTTCCGGCAGGCCGATTGCCGTGTATGCCTCGGTCAGTCGATACATTGCTTCGGGTGTCATGACTGTGTCTTGTGCATCTGTCACCACCGACTGCAGACGATTTATCGCACTGGGCCAGTTTTCTTTTTTCATATCATTTCGTGCTGCATACATAACCTTGCCAGCGATATAGTTTTTTAAGATATTAATTTTATTTTCTGCATTTTTTGCATACTCTGATTTTGGAAAACGTTGAACCAGTGTTTGAAACTGTTGCAGTGCATATGCCGACATCCCTGGTTCACGGCGAACATCACTGACCTGGCGGTAATAGCACATTCCACGCAAATACATCACGTATGGCACGTCCCGGTGCCCGGGGTGAAAGCGCATAAATCTGTCTGTGGCCAGTATTGCCCCCGCAAAGTCCCCGTCCATATAGTGTGCATATGCCGCCATAATCAGTGCATCTGCAGCCCATGGGCTGGCGGGATGTTGTGTTTCCGCCCGCAGAAATTCTGCGGCTGCTTCCTCGTAATTTTCATCATTAAATTCGCTGTATGCGTTTTGATATATGTCGTGCAACGTCTGTTCTGGTGCGATTTCAACATCGCTACCTGCGCATCCCCCCAGCACTGCGACCATCATCATCGATAATAACGTTTGTGTTTTCATACTTTTATTCCTGCCTTGATTTTTAATTACAGTTGGCAGTATAATCCAAACCATGAAACTTGGCAAACATATTTTCGGCGTTGGTGCGATGACAGGTATCAGTCGCATCTTTGGTTTTATTCGTGACATGCTGATTGCCCGTGTTCTGGGGGCGGGGCGCCTGTCTGACATATTTTTGGCTGCGTTCAAGTTGCCGAATTTATTCCGTGATTTACTGGGCGAAGGGGCATTGTCTGCAATTTTTATCCCCATGTACACGGATTCCAGGCGGGACGAATCGTTTGCCCGCAACGTATTTTCATGGCTGATGATTGTTTTGTTGGGGATAACGATACTGTTTGAAATATTTATGCCGTTGGTGGTGTGGGGGCTGGCGCCTGGGTTTGATGCAACCCCGGGCAAGATGGAAATGACAGTTTTGATATCACGCATAATGTTTGTGTACGTGATTTTTATTTGTGGTGCGGCATTTTTATCTGCGATATTGAACGCATTTTCACGATTTTTATTGGCGGCATTTATGCCGGTTTTGCTGAATATCATGCTGATATGCGCATTGTTGTTTGCGATGATGTTTGGTTCGACCCACATTCTGTATTTAATGGCGGGCACAGTTGTGCTGTCCGGCATTATCCAGTTTGGGGTGCTGTGGCAACGCATTCGGCGACATCACTTTGGGCTGTACCTGGTTCGGCCACGTTGGACACCTGGGGTTCGCAGTATGTTCCGCCGCTTTGGCATCAGCATTGTCGGCAGTGGGTTTTACCAGATTACAATAATCATTGGCACCCTGGTTGCCAGTTTTCAAAGTGGTGCGGTTTCATGGTTGTATTACTCTGACCGCATTGTCCAGTTACCATTTGCGATGATTGGTCTGGCGGTGGGGACTGTCTTGATGTCATCTATATCGAACGCATTGTCGGACAAGAATTTTCGCAGTGTTTATATCCAGCAAAATTCATCGTTGCGCCGTTCTATGATGTTGATATTGCCGTGTGTTGTGGGGCTGGTTGTCTTGGCTGAACCGATAATTCGTTGCTTATTTGAATATGGTGCCTGGACGGCTGAATCGACGTACGCAGTCGCACTGGCGATAAAAATCCAGTGTTTTGTACTGCCGGCCATGTTGGTCAGTCAGATTTACAGTAAAACACTGTATGCATCCCAGGACGTAAAAACACCTGTTCGCACCAGTGTTGTATCATTGGCGGTTGCTGCTGGGTTGTATTTATCGTTGTTTCCGTTTGTTGGATATTTGGCGATTCCGATTGGTGTCGTGCTCAGTGGTTATCTCAAGGCATACCTGTTGGGACATGCGTGCCGCAAATGCGACCTGATAAATCATGACACTGGCACAGTCCGTTCAATTATTGCCTGTGGGTTATGGGCGGGGGGTGTTGGTGTTGCTATGTCAACGGTTTCTGTGACCAGCATCTGGATGCTGGCATTGGTGATTGCGGGGTACGGTGCTGTGTATTTACCTGTTGCCTATCTGATTGACAGACGTATATAAATTTTCAAAATAAATTTGAATATGGACTAAAATTATGATAAAATGAAAATCATAAAAGAATGTAAGGAGTCCTAAATCATGAAAAAAGTTATATCCTTGGCGGTACTGACCGCAATGTTGGCGGGGTGTGCAGACCTCAGTCGTACTGGCAATAACACCAGTGTTGCTGCAGACGGCTTTGGTGAAGAAGTATTAATGACTGCACCCGTGGCAAATGAATCGTTAAATGATGCATATTTATTGGCGGCTGCACCAAAGTACTATGTTGGTTCTGCGTACAAGGTTGACGATGTACAATACATCCCGGTCGAAGACTTGACATATAATCAGACTGGTATGGCGGGGATAATTCCAGCCGAATTAAACGGAACGAAAACCAGCAACGGCGAATACTTCGATGTTTCTCAGATGGTCGCAACCAGCAAAACATTGCCTTTGCCAACGATTGCCCGTGTAACAAATCTGGATAATGGTCAGTCTGTTGTTGTTCGTATTAATAACCGTGGTCCATTTGTGAACACACGTCTGATGGACTTGTCACCTGCGGCGGCCCAACGTATTGGTTTGAACGGCCAGGGCAAGGTCCAGATTCAGGTACTGGGCGACCAGACAATCGCAGTTAAAAATGCAACATTGGCTGGCACGATGCCTGTTGTCGAAGAAAAAGTTGTTGTCACAGAACCTGTTGTGTCCCAACCAGTTCAGCAGCCCCAGCCGGTTGCCGCTGCATCGGGTGAATACAGTGTCCAGGTTGCCGCATTTTATGCCCAGGACAGCGCAGATTCATTGGCACAACGCATGAAGACATACGGCGATGCAGTTGTCGTTAACGAAGGCGACATGTTCAAGGTTCGCATTATCAATCTGGATGCGACCCAGGCCCGTGGTGTGATTGATGCACTGCGCAGCAGCGAAGGCATGGCCCCAGGTCTGTTAAAAAATGGTCGTTGGATAAATGCTGACAGCATTTAATGCCGATAATTAATCAAAAAATCCCCCGTTTGGGGGATTTTTTATTTTTGCTTCTGCATCGCATCACGCAGGAATCTGTCAACCGGCACCACTGCGGCGGCGGTTGGCCCACGTTGCCCGTTATAGTGGCTGTGTGGATTTTTGTTGTATGGCATACGTTCGCCATCAAATTCTTCGTAATAAATTTGACCGATACGCATGTACGGATACACGACTGTTGGATACAGAACACGAATTTCCAACGTCCATTCACCACAGAATCCATCGTCACCACGTCCTGCGGTATGATGATTCAGTATGAAATTGCGTCCAACACTGGATTTTCCATCGATATACGGGAACAGGTTGCGTGTTTCTGTGTATTCAACTGTGGCCCCCAGGTATCCGATATCTGGCGATAAAATCAATCCTGTGTCTGGGATTTTTATATCAATTGTTTCATGGTGTTTTGGATTTGTCGGGTCAACCAAGTACCGTGGATTACGAATATCATACATTTCTGGGTGTTTCAAATAGTTATGATAATAACGCGGTCTGTTGTTAAGAAAACATCCGTCTTCGAACCAGTCCTGCATACTGTGCATACCGTTGCTGCCCTTGTATCTAATTGCGGGCTTCATACCCTTTGGGATTGTGTGTTTATATACACGCAGCGTATCGGCCAGGTGCAAATCATAACTGTTTGATCCCAGGCATCTGATGTCAAAGGGTTTAATGATAATATCTGGATTTTCTTTGTCCTGCATCCGCCGCAGGATTTCGGGCCCTGTCAATTGCATATTTTTATCCTTTTCTTTGCTGTCCCGCCCACACCGACATTTTTATCATTATATAGACAGATTTGCAAGATTTTAATTCACTTTTGAATTTGGTGTGCTATGGTTTTAATCATGACAGAAAAAACATATTCGGGCTTTATTGCCATTATCGGCCCCACGAATGCGGGCAAAAGTACATTATTAAACCAAATCATGGGGCGCAAGGTGTCCATTGTCTCGCACAAGGTGCAGACCACTCGCACCCGCCTGCGTGCGGTCAAGATGGTGGGGGATAAACAATTGATATTTGTTGACACACCCGGCGTGTTCAAGCCGTCCCGGCGTCTAGACAGGGCGATGGTATCGGCGGCCATGGATGCGATATCTGATGCCGATGCGGTGTTGTTGTTGGTTGACGCGCAAAAGGGCATAACCGAAACAATTCGCACACTGGCACAAAAGATATCGGGCCGCCCAAATATCTTTGTCGCCCTGAACAAGGTTGATGCAGTGCCGAAATTGGAATTGTTGCCCATGGTTGCAGAATTAAATGGTCTGGCACAATGGTCTGAAATATTTATGGTATCTGCCCTGAAAAATGACGGTATTGAAAAAATGTTAACGTCATTGGCAGCGGTGATGCCTGAATCGCCATATTTGTTTGACCCGGCCGATGCCCCAGATGTTCCGGATGTATTGTATTTGTCTGAATTGACACGTGAAAAGATATATCGCTTTATCCACCAGGAATTACCATATCACATCAATGTTGTGACGGAACGTGTATCTGTTGCGGACGATGGTGTGCTGGATATTCATCAAAAGATTGCGGTCCGCAGCGATGCCCATAAAAAGATAGTTGTTGGTCGTGGGGGTGCCCAGTTAAAACAGATTGGCACCGCCGCCCGTCATGATATTCAGAATCAGTGGGGTGTAAATGCCCGCCTGCATCTGTTTGTTCGTGTTGAACCCGATTGGGAAGAAAAAGCCGAAAACTACATCGACCAAGGTCTGGAATTCAAGAAGTAAAGACAATGCATACACTATCTGACTTTGATTTTGAATTGCCGTCTGATTTAATCGCTTCGCATCCATTGCCTGAACGTGATGCGTCCCGTATGTTGGTTGTGTCTGGGGGCGATGTTTATGACAAACATATCCGTGATTTGCTGGAATACATACGTCCGGGCGATGTGGTTGTGTTTAACAATTCCCGTGTAATTCCGGCACGCTTTATGGCCGATGGCAAACATGAAATTACACTGCACACTGCGACCGATGACGGCTGTTGGTGGGGGCTGTGCAAGAAGTTCAATAAAATTCCCGTTGGCTCGCACCTGGCCCTGGATGATGGTACACAAATAGAAATTATGGCCCACGATGATGTCAGTGGTCTGAAAATAAGGTTTCTGTGCGACGATGTGTTTGCGGTACTGGACCGTGTTGGCAAAATGCCACTGCCACCATATATGAAACGCGATGCAGAAATTGCCGACCGTGAACGTTATCAGACGGTTTATGCGAATCCCTTGGGGTCAATGGCGGCACCGACTGCAGGGTTGCACTTTACCCCTGAATTATTAAGCGATATTGAAAAACGTGGTGCCACGATTGTGAATATAACATTGCACGTTGGCGCAGGGACCTGGCTGCCGGTCAAGACCGAAGATTTATCCCAGCATAAAATGCACAGTGAGTGGGGCTGTATCACATCATCCCAGGCAGACATAATCAATGCCGCCAACCGTGTGATTGCGGTGGGCACAACGTCCATGCGACTGCTGGAAAGTGCGGCAATGAGTAACAGTAACCCCGATAAATACAAACGTGTTATGCCGTTTTGTTCTACGACCGACATTTTTATCACACCGGGCTATAAATTCCGTGCAGTGGACGTGTTGTTAACCAACTTTCATTTGCCAAAGTCGACCTTGTTTATGTTGGTGTCCGCATTTGCGGGGCTGGAAAATATGAAAGATGCATATTCGCATGCGGTTGCGGAAAAATATCGTTTTTTCAGTTATGGTGATTGTTGTTTACTATTCAAACAGGGGGAATAAAAAATGCAGTACACTCCGACATTGCATAAACTATCAAATGGTGTAACGGTTATATTGGATCCGATGGAACTTGAAACCACGGCGGTTCGTGTTGTGTTTTCTACGGGATCCCGTGATGAAACCGAATCCCAGTATGGTCTGACCCACTTTTGCGAACACATGCTGTGCAAAGGCACCCCACGTTTTCCGACCAAGAAGATAATTGATGATTACATGGACTATCACGGTGGCACCCACAACGCATCTACTGGTCGCAGTGCATTATCTTTTTACGGTCGTATTTTGGCAAAAAACGTAAATGTCTTGATTGACTATTTGGGGGATCAGATACAGAATTCATTATTTGACCCGGCCAAGATAGAAATTGAACGCCGTGTTATTTGTGATGAATTGCGGCGTGCCCTGGACAATCCGTCACGCCAGTTTTCTGACTTTATGTCTAAACAGGTATTTGGAAATCGTACGTTTTCTACATTGAATTTGGGTACATTTGAAACGATAAATTCGTTTACCCGTGATCAGATGCTGGATTTTTTATCACGCAGATTATCGGCCCAGAACTGTATTATTGGGGTATCAGGCCGCATATATAATACAGATGCGGTATTGGCCCAGTTGGAAAAGTCATTTTCATTTTTACCAACGCATGACGTGTCTGAAAACACAGATATTCCATATACACCTGGCATTTATCATAATTCTCAACCGGACAAGAAAAACGTGCAACTGTGTATTTTATTTCCTGACATTTGGCCGGCAGACTTTGCGCATTATTACAACAATATATCTGTTGGGCGGTTTGAACGGTATATGAACAAACAGATTTCTGATGTTTTACGTCAAGACAACGGGCTGGTTTATGGATTCAGTGGATTTGACATTGGTAACGAGCATCATGGTTGGAATGGATTTATCACTGAAACATCTGCATCGAACATTGCCCAGGTTGTTGCCCTGATTGCCCAGAATGCATATAGAATATATACAACACCCAACATTACTGCAGATGATTTAGACAGATACAATCGCAAAGATGCCCTGGGCGATGCGGATTGGCTGGAAAGCGCCACCCGCCGCTGTGACAAGTTAATTGGATTCTATCGCAATCATGGCATTATTTATGATTTTGCCTGGGCGAACCGGCAATTTGACCGCATATCTGTTTCGGACGTTGTCGAAAACAGTCGTGGGTATTTTGCGGGTCCAATGTCCATTGTCACCCAGGGGTCAGATTTTGACACAGATTTGCGTGCGATATGGGATGAAAATTTTAAATAACAACAATACAACTAAACCAAAAGGAACAAAAATGGCAGCACCAATTGTTGGAACCGTCGTACGTGGCTTATTAAAACCCCGGGTATTTATGCGTTTTCTGGGGACCAAGTCTGGCAAACGTGCCACATTAAAGTTTGGCAGGATGCTATTGAAATCGAAAATGGCGGGCGATTTAGTTGGTCGCTTTATTGGCCGCAATGGTAAACAGTTGGATAACAACCGGGAATACAAGAAGCAGGTTCGTGAATATGAAAAACTGCAGAAACGTATTGCATCACTGGAATCGAAATTGGACAGATACCAAGACAACAGCGAAAAAATCCAGGAACTGACATTCACACTGGGCCGTTGTGTGGTTGAAATGAACCAATTATTGGCCCAGATGCAGGAACTATATCGCCAGCAAACTCAACAGATGCAAATTGCAATGGCAAATAGTCGCACACGATAACCCAAGGGATAAAAAATGGCATTAAAATTCAAATTGATTGCAACTGATGGCGCTGCCCGTCGTGGCTGTGTTGAAACAGCACACGGCACATTTCAGACCCCTGCGTTTATGGCAGTTGGCACGGCTGCGACTGTCAAGGCCCTGACCATGGACCAGGTTTCTGCAACCGGAACCCAGGTCATCTTGGGCAACACATATCATCTGATGATGCGGCCTGGTGGCGATTTGGTTGAACAGATGGGTGGGTTGCATCAGTTTGGTGGTTGGCACGGTCCGATTTTGACCGACAGCGGCGGTTTCCAGGTAATGTCACTGTCCACCTTGACCAAGATGAGCGAAGAGGGTGTCCAGTTTACATCCCACTTTGACGGCGGCAAGAAACACTTTTTGCGTCCCGAAGATTCTGTTCATATTCAGCATCAGCTGGATTCGAATATTACGATGGTATTGGACGAGTGCTTAAAACTGCCCGCAGAACGCACCCGTGTTGAAAAAAACGTTGACATGGTCACCCGTTGGGCCCGCCGCAGCAAAGACGCATTTATTGATCGTCCGGGGTACGGTATATTTGGTATTGTCCAGGGCGCAGATTTTCCAGATTTGCGTGAAAAGTCTGCCCGTGCATTGGTTGAAATTGGCTTTGATGGCTATGCGATTGGCGGTCTGGCGGTGGGCGAACCACAAAGTGTAATGTTTGATATGATTGCCACGACCGCACCATTATTGCCAACGGACAAGCCCCGCTATTTAATGGGCGTTGGCACACCACTGGATATCTTGGGTGCGGTTGAACGTGGTGTTGATATGTTCGATTGTGTTATGCCGACCCGTGCCGGTCGCACGGCCCAGGCATTTACCCGTTCTGGCACAATGAACATGCGTAATGCTAAATTCAGGGATGATTCTGCGCCACTGGATGACAAGTGTGGCTGTCCGGCATGTAAATTATCACGTGCCTATATCCATCACTTGATTAAGTGCAATGAAATACTGGGGGCAACATTGCTGACCCAGCATAATCTGTGGTTCTATCAAGATTTAATGCGAGATATTCGCACCGCCATAGAGCAGGGGTGTTTTGCTGAATTCAAATCAGAATTTATAAAAAAATACACAGGTGCCTCCGATGAGCAATAATCAAATCAGTCCTGTTGTAATTGAAAACGGCATCAAACTAAGTACGGTCGATCGTTTGTATTTTGCATTGGCCCGTCGTGATATGACAGAACGTCTGATACATGTTTATACATTGGCATGTCCATCCGATGGTCATGGTCGGTATTATCTGAATCCAATAACCGAGGTTGCGACCTTTACTTCTTCTGACACTGCAAACCAGTATGTTAATACCGTTGCCTGTATCATTGATTATCAGTCTAAAATCCCGGGGCACACTGCGTTATGTCGGGCATTGCGTGCTGAACGCAAATTTTTTCGTCAGAACACACGATAAAAACACTTGCCAATGACACAGTATTTGCAATACAGTGGGTAACAACATATACCCAGGGGGAAACATGGCCAAATCTAAAAAGCAAATCGAAGTAATTGATATGGGCGGTGCCAAGACCGTTAAAAAGAAGCAGTCTGTCATCACATGGACCAAGCGCACATTCACAATAATAACGGTTGTATGGTTTGCACTGTTGATATGGGGGCCTTTGCATATCAAGAATACGTATTCAGGGCCGATAAAAAAATCAATTGTTGTATCCATGTTCTATGACCTGCAACAGGGTATTGTTGACCAGTACCAGGCATTGCTAGACAGTGTTGCAGAATCGATAAACCTGGAAAAGCCCATTGCCATCGCCCTGGACAAGGTTAAATTGGCCGAAGATGCTGTGGACAAAGTAACGGATACAACCGCCACTGCCCGTGAACATACAACTGCCGCATCCAAGCAGACTGCCAGTGTGAAAAAGTTATCGGGTTTTGCCAAAATGTTTGGTGCCAAAACAGACGGTGTTGACAAGGTTGTTGCCACAGTTGACCAGGGAATTGAAAAAACGAATGCCGCCATTGCCACTGTTGATAATACCGCAGCCCGTGTTAACGCGCAGCTGGATAAAATCAAAACTGATTTAACACGTGTTGCCCAGACCGAAATAGACACAATGCTGGACACTGCGATTAAATCTGCGCTGGATAAACAGTCTGGTGGTTTGGGAACGGCATTATTAACGGATTATGGTATTGACCATGTTTATCCATGGCGCCCGTCATCCTGGCCGGTTGCGACCAAGATTTACAATGACTTGTCTACATCTGACGTTACAACAATCACCGTTATTACCCGTACGGTTGACACATACTTTGGCTATGTTGCATGGGGGCTGGTGATTGCCGCCTGGGCATTGGGTATTTACCTGTGGTATTTGGTCTTTGGCAAGGTCAAGGCAGTATTAAAGCCGTTTAATGTATGTCCACGTTGTGGTCATACCTATGCAGACAAACGTACTGCGCTGGGGCTGTTAAAAGTATTCCAACCATGGACATGGTTTTAATCTGGGGTGGTACGATATGTCTGAAAATAAAGTCAATGTAAAAGTTGTCCAAGACGCATTCTCTGAACCGTTTCGTGCAAAACCGGTCGGTTTTCGAACGATTCTTGTTGCAGGTGCCACGGTGGGCATGTGGCTGGCATTGACATCAATTTCATCACAACTGCAAGAGTCCAACCAGTTGCGCAAAATGCAGTTGGATATCGCACGCAGGCAATACGTATTAGATTCATTACAGTTTGAACATTTGAAAAAGACACATCGCCCCCAGTCGCAACGTTAAGCATCTGTAAAAATGTAAAATTCCTGATTGCAAAATCGATTATTGCATGTACAATTACATGTAAAGAATGATAACCAAAGGGGATTTTATTATGTGGACTGCGATTGCTGTTGTTGCGATAGTTTTATTGTATTTTATTGCTGTTTATAATGGATTGGTTGCCCGCCGCAACCAATCGCGCGAGGCCTGGGCAACAATCGACAGTCAACTGAAACGTCGTTATGACTTGATTCCAAATTTGGTTGAAACCGTGCGTGGTGCAGCCCGGCATGAATCTGAAACATTGTCTGCCGTGACGGCGGCCCGCAATGCAGCCATGGCGGCCAATGGCCCGACATCTGCAGATGTCCAGAATAAATTGACCCAAACATTAAAAAGTCTGTTCGCCGTTGCAGAATCGTATCCTGAATTAAAAGCAAACCAAAATTTCTTGGAATTGCAGCGAGAATTGGCAGACACAGAAAACAAGATTCAGGCCACACGTCAGTTCTATAATACAGTTGTAATGGCACTGAACACACAAATCGAACAGTTCCCGTCCAACATCGTCGCCCGCATGTTTGGTATTATGCCAGAAAAGATGTTCGAAATAGATGAATCTGAAAAAGTCGCACCCAAGGTTAACTTCTGATATGGTTCAGGATTTTACACTGCATACCCACACGATTGGCTTTGACGGCAACAACTCGATTGCTGAAATGGCGAAACACGCATCGCAATTGGGGTTTAAGACGATTGGATTTTCAAATCATTTTATATTGCATCCCGACATATTAACGGCCCCATGTTATAAATATTCGAAACGTGGCAACTATGACAACATATATTGCGATAATTTTGATACAATTATGTCACGATATGTCAATCACTATCATGAACTGGAACATGTTGCCGCATCTGTTGGGGGTAAAATTCGTATTTTACGTGGGCTCGAGGCAGATTTTTTCTATTATCCGACCTGGGAAAAACAATTTCGCCGTGCCATTCAGATACTGCAGCCCGACTATATAATCGGTGCATGTCATTTTGTTGAGCATAATGGCATCCTGTGCAATGTTCATGACATGGCGAATGCGGACGCAGAAAATCGTGATATCATGGTTCGCAAATACTGGCAGAAAATTCGTGATGCCGCATCGACAGGATTATTCACATGGATGGCCCATCTAGATTTGCCAAAAAAGAAATCTGTTGGCCAGGACGAAAAATGGTTTGATACCGAAGGGCAGGTTATCGATACATTGGCAAAATACAAGGTTCCAGTCGAAGTGAACACTGGGCTTTATCGTCCATATTGTAACGAGCCGTACCCCAGTCCACGTATAATGCGATTGATTTCAGGCACAGATTTGCCTGTTTTGTTCAGTGATGATTCTCATCATATCAGTCAAATTGGTCGTCATTTTTCTGATGCCTGCCAACTGGCAACAGAATGCGGCATAAAAAAACGATTGTCATTACAGAAAATACTTGATTTTTCAAATAAAACCTTATAAACTGTGCCTCGCTGGGTAATCAGAACTGATTAAGTGGTGGTGCTTTTTTGGTCCCATCCACGATAAGGATTCTGTTCTTGGTTATAAACACCTGGCACTGAAAAACCAAAAAAATAAAAGGATAAAACATGGCAAGAGCCGGTGCAAAACGCAGCACACGCAAATTAAAGATTGCACGTGCGTTGGGCGTAAACCTGTGGGGACAGGCAAAATCTCCATTTAACAAACGTAAATACAAACCTGGCCAGCACGGTCCAACTTCACGTGGTGGCAACTCGTCTGACTATGCAAAGCAGATGCGTGCAAAACAGACATTAAAGGGTTACTATGGCAACATTGGTGAAAAGAAATTCCGCAAATATTATCTGGAAGCGGCCAATATGAAGGGCGACACACCAGAAAACTTGATTGGTTTATTGGAACGTCGTTTGGATGCAGTTGTATATCGTGCGAAATTGGCACCAACAGTATTCTCTTCACGTCAGTTAATCAGCCACGGTCATATCAACGTCAATGGCAAACGTGTCAAGATTGCATCATACCAGGTAAAACCAGGTGATGTTATCACCATCAGTGAAAAGGCAAAACAGATGCCATTGGTTGTTTTGGCATTGGAATCTGGCGAACGCAACTTTGCAGATTATGTATCTGTTGACAGTGCAAACTTTACTGCAACATTTGTACGTGTACCTGCATTCGAAGATGTACCATATCCTGTACAGATGTTCCCAGAATTGGTTGTCGAATTCTATTCACGTTAATTTGGTGAACAATCAAATAACGGTCCCCCAAATGGGGGACTTTTTAAGTTGATTATTTCCCACAGATTTTTAACAAAGTGGGCACCACAGGCCCCAGGTCATAAAATCCTTTGTCATTGCTAGTGTCAGCGTGGCAATCCAGTCCAATTATTCCGCACCAGGTGGGAACAAAAAAATCCCCCGTTTGGGGGATTTGTTACCACTGCATATAGCCCGGCTGACATTCACGAACACATTTCTTGGTATCATCATCCCAGTGTTGTGAACCTGTGCCATCATCTGCAACACTGATGCTGGGGCAGATAAATAAACATTCGTTATTCACCAGTACATATTTTTCCCCTTGATACATACAGGATGCAATTTCACACTCGTCAACCCAGCTGCTGACAGCTGTTTCACCATTTTCTGCATACGTGTTGTTGCATCTGCCACATTGTTCCCAGCGTTCATTGGTTAAACTGTTGTCCATTGTATATCCTGGATTACATTTTGTTGCGACACATTCATCCCATTCATCATCGGTATGATTCCACTTGCGAATACCAACACCATTTTTGATTTCGCATGTTTGTTCATCAATCTGACATGCGTTTGCCGCCAGGTGGTATCCGCTTTCGCATCCTGTCAGAATACATTCATCAAATGCATTTTTCTTGTGGTTCCATGTTCGTGTTGCAGCAGTTGCGTGTGGTGCAGTGCATTCTATGACATTTGGTTCACAGGATTGACCATTTGGGTGGTATCCAGACGCGCATGTTTCGACCACACAGTTACCATTTGCATTGTATTCTATTGCAAATTCACGATTGCAGGGAACGCACACCCCACCAATCATTTCGAAATTATAGTTACAGGCCGTTTCACGACATGTCAAGTCGACAATTTCACCGGGGTTACCAGATGTCGAAGTGCACACAAATTCGCATTTTGCGGGATGATTTACGGTATCATATACCACGACTGTTGTTCCGTTTTTGATATCAAATGACTCGCATTTTTTATAACAGTCTGTTATCTGTTGCGATCCTGGTGCGGACAGTGTATATTCGCCATTGGTCAGCATCGCGCACGATTGTGGTTCTGGATTGTCTGGCGTACAGATATTGCCTGCGGGGCATTCGACACATTTACCATTACTCAGCGTATAACCTGGGACACAGCGATATATTTCGCACGTATCTGTGGCACCATAGTAATCGCGTCCAATCATCTGCTGTGCATGTTCTGCCCGCGCACATTCTGTATAGCAATACGCAGTATCAGTATTTCCCACATCTGATTTTGGATGTGTTCCCTGGGTTTGTTTAATGCACGTTTCCTTTCCTTTGTTGCACACATGGTTTTCTGGACAGATTACACATGTATTTTCGAACTGAAAGTATCCTGCATTACATGATGTTACGATACATTTTGTACAATTATCGATATACAGGGACATATCATTATTATAATTGCACGTATTTTCGCCAGTTCCATTGATTATATCACACGCCATTCCATCTTTATAGCATTGCGTGATATCGTTGCTGATATTTGACACGGTCATTCCGCCATCTGGGCACAAGTTTCGCAACGTTGTTGGATTATTGTTGTGTCCAATTGGTTCTTGTCCTTGAACGATATCTGGGGACCAGTAATTTTTACCAACTTCGGCACAGACACGAACGCCATTATCACCAGTTGTTTTTTTATCATCCCAGTATCCGCCTGCACACGCCACCAGTTCCAGTGGCAAACAGTTATATGTATACCCTGTCACAGGATTTGTATCAGATTTATCTGCATGATGGTGACATGTGTGTCGGTACCCTGTAAAGTTATCATACACCCAAATTTTTTCCAGCCAGCATTCAGTCACACTTGCGGATGTGTCGCCATCTGTAAACACCCCGTCAATATCCCCCAGATTTGGACACGCATTACGTTTTATTTCATTTGCACCACTGTAATATCCATTTCCAACGGCCACACAGTCTGTATCAGACGTATTTTTCAACCAGTATCCTGCAACGCACGCCAAGACCTGCATATCTCGGCAATTTGCATCATATTTGCTGGGGACTGTATTGTAATGGCATGTCTGTTTACCTGTTGCATGTTTTGTATCAGATGTATAAACCACATTTGTTGCAAAACAGTCATCAACTGCATCTGCCCCTGGTTCAGAACTGATAGATACCGCAAATCCTGGGACAGGTGCATATGTATTGCTGTCTGTTGGGCATGCCAGAATATTTGCACCGCCTGTACAATAACTGCCCGCGATACATACATCGCATTCTGCGTTCCCTATACCATACTTGTACGTTCCTGGCACGCATATCAAGCATTCACCTGTTGCCGCATCACCGCCATATCCTGCATTGCACGAACAATCCGCCCGTGCATCAGACCCAGCCGCACTGGTCGAGTTTGCTGGACACGCAGTACGATTTGTCCCACCTGTACAGTAATGGTCATCTGTACATATTGAACATGCCGTGTTGGCAACATCTGTCTTGTACGTTCCTGGCACACATATCAAGCATTCACCTGTTGCGGCATCGCCACCATATCCTGCATTACACGAACAATCCGCCCGTGCATCAGACCCAGCCGCACTGGTTGAGTTTGCAGGGCACGCAGTACGATTTGTCCCACCTGTACAGTAATGGTCATCTGTACATATTGAACATGCCGTGTTGGCAACATCTGTCTTGTACGTTCCTGGCACACATATCAAGCATTCACCTGTTGCGGCATCGC
>SUUQ01000006.1 GCA_015062445.1 Alphaproteobacteria bacterium
AATAGCCGCGTGTGTGCCGGTGGGGGCAAATTCCATCAACTGGGCGGCTGGGTTTTGATATTGCATTGCGTATTCCCACTTTTCCGGCGATGCATATTGGCCCAGCCCCCCAGTTGATGGATTTTTTGACCACCCCACCCCGCGCCCCCCCGGCATAGAGAGAAACTTTTTGCACTGCTCTTTTTTTGTGGAAAATTAAAAATTTTGTCATTCCTGCGCAGGCAGGAACAAAACCCCAGAAAAATTTGATTATGCTAGAAAAAAACCGCCAAACCGGCGGATTTTTACCCTTCCCTAGAAACCGCATTTATTGCATGTCTTCACTGGAACCACACGACGTTGAATCTGCGTCCCCATTGGCTTATACACAGTCACTGGCTGATAAACCTGATAATGATCGATAACCTCGGTATGTGTTTTGACACGCACTGGCTGTGTCGCCACCTGACGTGCAGCACATGGACGCACAGACGGTTTTTCTACATCACGACTGGATACAAAGCGCTTTTCACAACCATTTCCACATGTTGTGTTAACATTAACACTTTCCCACACGGTCTCGGTTTCTGTTTCGGTATAAACGAAATCAGATGCCTGTGCAGATGCAACGGCCATCAGAACCATAACAGAGGCAAACAAAAACTTTTTCATAGTTTATTCCTTATATTATCTACATCCCACACCACTGGCGACACGTATGCTAGCACAAGAAGTAAAAAAATCCAGGTATTTTTTCAATATTTTCGCATTCAAAAATTAAACCCCGTCACTTGACGGGATTTTAACTTTTACACACGACGAACTTTCTTTGGTCGGCATCCATTATGTGGGATACGTGTTGTATCTGTAATGGACTGCACAATCAGACCGGCATTTGCCAATCCACGTACAGCAGATTCACGACCTTGTCCAATACCACGCATCAAGACATCAACTGTCTTCATACCCATTTCAGCGACTTTTTTACCAACAGCATCTGCAACGATTGTTGCGGCATATGGTGTGGACTTTTTTGCGCCTTTAAAATTATTTGCCCCAGCGGTTGCCCATGTCAGAACGGCCCCAGACTGGTCTGTGATTGTAATACGAGTATTGTTATTCGTCGCAACAACATGTGCAATACCATGTGATACTTTCTTTACGACTTTTTTCTTAGCTTTTGTAACTGCCATTTTTATTATTCCTTTTTCGATGTCTTCAATTAACTATGGTGTTAATCTCTACCTTATTAAAAAATCAAGAGAACGTTATAGATGCGAAGTTGTTGGCGAACGAAGTGTACAAATGCTACACCAGCAGCCACCAACAAGCAGATATGACGTTATATTAATTTTTATTTACCCTTGGTTGCGGAACCTGCGACCACAACACGTTTACCTTTACGTGTACGGGCATTTGTCTGTGTACGCTGCCCACGCACCGGCAAGCGGTTACGATGGCGAATACCACGATATGTTTTCAAATCCTGCAGACGTTTAATGTTCATTGTAACTTCACGACGAACATCACCTTCTACCTTAAAGTTATCTTCGATATAATTAGAAATTTTGATAACATCCTCGTCTGTCAAGTCTTTTGCGCGCAACCCGTCTTTTAACTTCAATGCTTCACAGATTTGTGCCGATTTTGCTGGCCCAATACCATGAATATATTGCAACGCAATTTCGATACGTTTTTCAGTCGGAATGTTAACACCTGCTATACGTGCCATTTTATATTTTCCTTTTTATTTTACTTAACACAGGTCTCAGTCCACCTAATCCCTGCACCTATTTAAACCCATTTTCATGGGCTATTTTATTTTGCCGAATAATTTTATACAAAATCCGACAAAAGTCAAATCTTACTTTACGCAACCGCAGACTACATCAACGGAAACGTCCCTTCTTTTGTGTTTTTTTAATAACACCGCTGTACTGTTTTGCAACCAGATACGATTGAACCTGATTAACAGTATCCAAAACCACACCTGCCACAATCAATACACTGGTTCCACCGATTGCCAAAGGCATCCCCAAATGAGTATTCAAGATAATTGGCAACACACAAACAACAATTAAATACGCAACACCAATTGCTGTTGTGCGTGACACAACATTATCCAAAAACTTTATTGTCTGTTCACCTGGACGAACACCTGGGACATAACCACCTGCATTTTTCAAATTATTACTGGTTTCTTCCGAATTAAAGATAACAGCGGTCTGAAAATATGCAAAGAACGCAATCAGAACTGTGAATAACAAAATATATGACCACGTTCCATATGTAAAGAATCCCAAGATTGTCTGTACTGTTAAATTTTCGCTTTGCACGAAACGCTGAACGAATGCAGGCAACATCATAATTGAAGAAGCAAACACTGGCCCCATAACCCCTGACATATTGATTTTGATTGGCAAATAAGATGCATTTTGATTAACAACACCATTTGCCATAACCTGCCGTGGGTACAAGATTTGGATTCTACGTTGCGCCTGTTCAAAGAACGCAATCAATGCTACAATACCGACAACAAATGCAATAACCAACGCAATCATCGCAGGCGAAATCTGCCCCACCGACCCCAAGGATACCAACTGTGCAATACCACCTGGAACCTCGGCAATAATTCCCGCAAAGATTAACAATGATGCCCCCTGCCCGATACCACGTGCAGTAATCTGTTCCGCTAACCACATAACGAACACCGTACCACCAACCAACGCAATAACTGCGGACAATTCGAATGTAAATCCAGGATTCACAACCGCCGCCACACCATTAACAGGCGCCATCATTTCCAAACCACGTACCACTGCCCATCCCTGAACCACCGCCAGAAACACCGCCAAGTAACGTGTATATTGGTTAATTTTAACACGTCCAGATTCACCCTCTTTACGCAATTCCCCCAGGGATTTACTGGTTGCACTCAACAATTGCAATACGATAGATGCCGAGATATATGGAAAGATATTCAATGCCAACACTGACATACGTGACAGCGATCCACCACTGAACATATCAAACATTCCCATCATTCCATTATCGCCCTGAAACAGGTGCAAAACCGCCGATGCATTAACACCAGGCAGTGGAATAAATGCGCCAATACGATAAACAATCAGTGCCCCCAACGTAAACAAAATACGCTTTTGTAAATCTGTCAGGTTTCCAAAAAATCCTTTCAAGAATTTCATAACGAATGAACTTTTTTGTTATCAGTTTTCAGGCACCAGAACATCCAGTCACCTGAAAACTGTGTTATATACATTTCTTAGTTATTTTTGATTGTGCCGCCAGCTTTAACAATCGCTTCTTCTGCTGCCTTGGACCATTTATCCGCAACAACATTAACAGCAGATTTGATTTCGCCTTTTGCCAAAACCTTCAATCCACTCATTTTACGATTGATAATCTTTGCTGTCATCAAAGAATCGATTGTAATATCCTTGCTTGCATCAATTTTACCTGCTGCGATGAATTTTTCAATATCGCCCAGGTTAATTGTCACATATTCTTTTGCAAACGGGTTATTAAATCCGAACTTTGGAAAGCGACGCAAGATTGGCATCTGTCCGCCCTGGAAAGTTGCCTGTTTCCGTGAACCACTGCGTGCTTTTTGCCCTTTGTGACCACGACCAGCTGTTTTACCAGAACCAGACCCAATACCACGACCAACACGTGTTGCGTTTTGACGTGCACCAAAATTATCCATCAATGCATTTAATTTCATTTCTTTTTCCTTTTATCCTATAACTACCTATGTAGTTCTTTGTCGCACATAAACAAGTACACTGTTTACATACTCGGTTAAATATTTTTATTCAGCGATTTCGACCAAATGTGAAACTTTTGCAACCATACCACGTACAGATGCACTATCTTCAACTTCCTTGGTCTTACCGATACGTCCCAGGCCCAATGCTTTCACAATTTTAACCTGTGATTCTGGACGCCCAATAGTACTTCTAACTTGCTTTACAACTATCTTAGCCATAATTCAAACTCCTCTTATCTTCTGTCCAGATTATTTTGCATCATCTGCTGCTACTTCTAATTTTTTACCATCACGACCTGCGATGATTTCTGCAACAGTCTTACCACGACGTGCTGCCACTGTCTTTGGAGAATTCATTTTACTGAATGCCAAGAAAGCTGCACGAATCATGTTGTTTGGATTATTTGACCCTTGTGATTTAACAACAACGTCCTGCACACCCAAACATTCAAAAACTGCACGCAACGCACCACCTGCGATAATACCAGTACCTGGAACAGCACTGCGCACAACCAGTTTGCTTGCACCATATTTTGCTGCACTATCGTGATGCAATGTACGACCTTCCTTCAGTGGAACACGCAACATTTTTGCTTTTGCTGCCTTTGTTGCTTTCTGAACAGCAGCTTGCACTTCCAATGCTTTACCCTTACCAAATCCGACGCGTCCTGCCTTATCTCCGACCACAACCAGTGCCGAGAAAGACATATTACGACCGCCCTTAACAGTTTTAGACACACGATTGATAGATACTAATTTATCTACCAAATTATCCGTCTGTACTTTTTTATCTTCAAAACGTGCCATTATTATACTCCGTCTTATACAAATTAAATTCTTACACCACCTGCGCGGATTGCTTCGCACAGTGCCTTTACACGACCATGATAGCGATAACCACCACGATCAAAATAACAATTATCGGCAATACTTGCAGCGACTACACGTTCTGCAAACACTTTACCAACCAGTTCGGCACCAGCAACATTCCATCCCTTTGCCGCAAATCCTTTTTCCTTAGACGAAGCAGCACAGATTGTATGACCTTTGGTATCATCAATCGCCTGGATTTCAATATGACGACCAGAACGGAACACTGACAAACGGATTTTGCCAGGATTTTTTCTTTTCAACGCACCCCGATTTTTCAGTGTACGTCTTTCTTCCGAGTTTAAATGTTTTAACATTTTCTTTTTCCCTTTTTTCCGATATCCGTAACAGCGGACATCAAAGTTGTTAACGATTATTTCTTTTTACCTTCTTTACGGCGGATTTTTTCACCCTTATAGAAGATACCTTTACCCTTATATGGGTCCGCTTTGCGTACTTTATGAATTTTGTCCGCAAATTGTCCAACCAAACACTTGTCCATCCCCTTGACAGTAAATTCTGTTGGTGTTGCCCCCATTTCAACGGTCAAACCTGCTGGGATATCCATGATAACATCATGTGAATAACCTGCAACCAAGACCAACTGAGTACCCTTTACAGATGCCTTATAACCAACACCTTTCATATACATTGGTTTTTCAAAGCCCTTTGACACCCCCAGCACCGCATTACGGATATTGCGTGCCATTGTCCCCCACATTGTACGAGACTGCTTTTCATCTGCATCTTTTGGGTTAATAACAACCTGACCATCTTCGATAACGATATCGACCAATCCGGCATTTTTTGTATCCAAGGCCAATTTCAGTTCCCCTTTTGGGCCCTTTACGACCAATGCGTTGTCAGCAATTGCCACACTAACGCCTTCAGCTAATTTAACTGGATATTTTCCTGCACGTGACATACTTAAACCTCGCTTATATTATATAACCTTGCACAATACTTCGCCACCGACATTCATCAAGCGTGCTTTATGATCTGTCATAACGCCATTTGGTGTTGAAACAATTGCGATACCCAAGCCGTTCAGAACCTTTGGCATTTTTGCACTGCCGGAATAAACACGGCGACCTGGCTTAGACACAACAGAAATTTCCTGAATTGCCCCATTTCCACCGACATACTTCAATTCAATGACCAAATTTGAACGATGTTCATCAATTTGTTCGATGCGGAAATCTGCAATAAAACCTTCTTCTTTTAATACAGACAAAACTGCCTGACGCAATTTGCTGTTTGGGACGATAATGGTTTCTTTACCTGCATTTTGACCATTACGGATGCGGGTAACCATATCTCCGATTGGGTGTGATAATGACATCTTTATACTCCTTATCGTATCAGGGACTACCTGAACAGATTATCTACAACTGCATTGTCCACAGTTGGATTTTGATTAATTTACCAGCTGGACTTACGTACACCTGGCAGTTTACCTTCACTGGCCAATGTACGCAGTTGCTGACGACACAGACCGAACAAACGTGAATAACCACGGGAACGACCTGTTACACTGCAACGATTGCGCAAACGAGTTTTGTTTGCATTACGTGGCAATTTTGCCAACTTTTTCATTGCATCAATTCTTTCTTCTGGTGTCGCATTAACAGACATTTTTGCCTTGATTGCATCATGCTTTTTTGCATACTGTGCGACCAGCTTTTCACGTTTATGTTGTTTATTAATTAACGCTAATTTAGCCATTTTATTTCAACCTTTTTTACTTATTTCAAAACCAATGGCAAGCCGATTTTAGTCAGCAATGCACGTGCTTCTTCATCTGTTTTTGCAGTTGTTGCAATAACAACATCCATACCACGAATGGCATCAATTTTATCTACAGAAATTTCTGGAAAGATTAAATGTTCTTTGATACCGAACGCATAGTTTCCACGGCCATCAAACTTTGACTTTGACAAGCCACGAAAGTCTTTTACACGTGGCAATGCAACTGTAATCATTTTATCCAAGAAATCATACATACGTTTACCACGCAGTGTAACTTTTGTGCCGATTTCCTGACCTTCACGCAAACGATATGTTGCGATTGATTTTTTTGCACGTGTTTTAATTGCTTTTTGTGCTGCAATTGCTGTCAAATCTGCAACCGCTGCATCCAGTTTCTTTTTATCAGAAACCGCTTCACCAACGCCCATGTTCAAAACAATTTTTGTCAGTTTTGGAACTGCGAACGCATTTTTGTAGCCGAATTCTTTAATTAATTCTGGCACAATTTCTTTTTCATATACTTCACGCAATCTGCTTTGCATTTTCATATTCCTTTTGTTGTGTCCCCGTAACAGCGGGCAACAATTCACCTGTTATTAAATTTCCGCACCAGATTTTTTTGCAACGCGAACCTTTTTACCATTTTCAATTTTGTATCCAACGCGAGATGCCTTCTTTGCCTTTGCATCAAAGATTGCAACATTAGACACATGAATTGGTGCTTCGCGATCAATAATATGACCTGGCTGTTCCTGTGTTGGTTTGATGTGCCATTTACGGCGATTAACACCTTCTACCACCACACGTTCTTCTGCTGGGCGTGCTTCCAGTACTTTACCTTTGACGCCTTTGTATTTTCCCGAAATAACTACGACTTCGTCGCCTTTTTTAATTTTCATTTTATGACCTTCCATCTGTTATTTTTAGATTACTTCTGGTGCCAAAGACACGATTTTCTGAACATCGTATTTACGACGAACTTCACGGGCGATTGGCCCAAAGATACGTGTTCCAATTGGTTCAAAGTTGTTTTTATTAATCAAAACAACTGCATTATCGTCAAAACGGATAATTGATCCATCTGGACGTTTTACTGGGAACTTTGTACGAACGATAATTGCACGCTGCACAGTACCTTTTTGAACTTTACCACGTGGAATGGCTTCTTTAATTGCGACAACAATTTTGTCGCCAACTGTTGCATAGCGGCGATGAGAACCACCCAACACCTTGATACACATTGCCTTGCGTGCACCACTGTTGTCTGCAACGGTCATAACTGTTTCATTTTGAATCATAACTTTAATCCTTTTCCTGCAGGCAGGGCAATCCCCCACCGCTTTGTTCTTGGGTTCCGACTGTCGCACATATTTCAATCCCGAAATGCAACCTCAAAGACCCCGTTTGATTATTTAGTCTACTACTTCTACTGCATCGTCTTTAGAAACACCAACGCGCCCCTTAACAACCCAAGACTTTGTCTTAGAGATTGGACGATGTTCTTCAATTGCCACGATTTCACCAACTTTGAATTCATTGTTTTCATCGTGTGCTTTGTACTTTTTATTCTGCTTAACGAACTTACCATACAGTGGGTGACGGAAACGGCGTTCTACTTCTACAACGACTGTTTTGTCATTTGCTGTACTTACAACTGTTCCTTGCAGTATACGTCTTGGCATAACTTATATCCCTTATGCTTGTTATTTAACCCACGGAATTTACATCATTTTTGACACAAAAACACATGGATTAAAACCTTGTTCTTACTAATCTGACCCCGTATATATTATCTAAAAATTTAGAAATATCAACAAAAATCAGCAATTTTGTTTATTTTTTTGCCGCGTTCAGTTTTGTCTTTACACGTGCAATTTCACGACGGGTCTGACGCATAACATGTGTTTTTGGCATCTGACCTGCTGCATGTTGAAAACGTTGATTCATTTGTTCTTTTTTCAAATCAGTCAACTTGCTTTCCAATGCTTCAATCGTCAATTCTGTTTCAACTTTTTTTTCTGCCATTTTTAGCTACCTTTTTTTGCCCTGCCCCGGGAAAAACTCCCCGGGCATGCATTAATTTTAGTTAACCTTACGTTCAACAACTTTTGTTTTCACTGGCAATTTTGCAGCTGCCAATGCGAATGCTTCGTATGCAACTTCTGGTTTAACACCATCCAGTTCGAACATAATACGACCTGGCTTTACACGGCAAATCCAGTATTCAACAGCCCCTTTACCTTTACCCATACGAACTTCGGCTGGTTTCTTGGTAACAGGAACATCTGGGAAAATACGAATCCACAGTTTACCCATACGACGCATATGACGTGTGATTGCACGACGTGCAGCTTCGATTTGACGCGCTGTGACACGTTCTGGCGACAATGCCTTCAGTCCGAACGAACCGAATGCTAAATCGCTGCCACCTTTCGCAACACCGTGAATACGGCCTTTGTGTTGTTTGCGAAATTTAGTTTTCTTTGGCATTAACATAATACAAACCTTTTATTTCTAATAATTGTGTTAATTATTATTTGTGCTTTCTTTCGCTGGAACCGGCATATTCTGTTGGACGTGCCATTTCAGATGCCAACTTATCCTTGTTCACAACATCACCTGTGTAAATCCAAACTTTTACACCGATAACACCATATGTTGTCTTGGCCTGGATTGACGCATAGTCAATATCTGCACGCAAAGTGTGCAGTGGGATACGGCCTTCACGGATTTGTTCACTACGTGCGATTTCTGCACCATTCAGACGCCCACTGCACATAACTTTGATACCCTGGGCACCTGCTTTCTGTGCGTTCTGCACTGCTTTTTTCATTGCACGCTTAAAGGAAACACGACCTTCGATTTGCTGTGCAATATTCTGCGCAACCAATTGCGCATTCAGGTCTGGACGGCGCACTTCGTAAATATTTACGACAACCTGGTCATTTTTAACCAATTTTTTGATATCGTTACGCAAAGCTTCGATATCAGCACCGTTCTTACCAATAATCATACCAGGTCTGCTGGTATGAATCGTCACAACCACCTTTTTAGCAAAGCGTTCAATAACAACTTTGGCCAAACCGGCTTTCTTTAACTTTTTTTCGATAAACTTGCGAATTTTCAAATCTTCTGCCAATTTTGGCGCATATTCTTTTTTATTCGCAATCCAACGTGAATCAGTAATTTTATTAATAAACTCACGCAGTGAAATTGGTGATACTTTCTGTCCCATTTTCTTTTTCCTTAGATTATACGGAGGGGCGTTCTTGAAGTGTTTCCACTTTATTCAGGAATTTTCATTCCATACCGCCCCACCATGACATACCTTATTTTGTTGTTTCTTTTTTTGCAGTTTTCTTTTTTGATGGTGCTACACCTGATTCCAAAACGATTGTCAAATTCGAGAACGGTTTCAGAATTGGACGTGCACTGCCACGTGGACCTGCCATGATGCGTTTCATTGTTAATGCTTTGCCGCACCAAATTTCTTTGACGAACAAAGTATCAACAGGCAACTTTTTATTATGTTCTGCATTTGCAACTGCAGACAACAAAGTCTTTAACACTTCACCTGCAACACGTTTTTTTGAAAACTTCAAGACATCAACTGCACGATCTACTGGCAAACCACGAACCATATCGCATACCAGGTTCAACTTCTGATGGCTAACGCGGATCATTTTGTTGAATGCACGTACTTGATTTTCTTTAATTCCATATCTTTCTGTCATAACTTACCACCCTATATTATTTTTTGCCTGCGGCTGCTTTTTTATTTGCTGCATGACCTTTGAAAGTACGAGTTGGTGCAAATTCACCCAACTTATGACCAATCATATCTTCTACGATTGACACAGGGATAAACTTATTACCATTGTGTACTTCGAATGTCAGCCCCACCATTGGTGGCACAATTGTGCTGCCACGGGACCAGGTTTTAATTGGTTTACGGTCATCTTTTTCAATTGCCGCTGCTGTTTTCTTCAAGACAGACGGATGAACATAAGGACCTTTCCATACTGAACGAGACATCATTTACTCCGTTTTTTACTTATTATTTCTTTTTCGCCAAATGTCTGCTGCGGATAATCATCCGTGCAGTACGTTTATTGCTACGGGTACGATATCCCTTGGCTGGGATACCAGTACGTGATACCGGTTCGTGGCCCTTAGAATGACCATTACCACCACCCATTGGGTGATCTACTGGGTTCATTGCCATACCACGTACAGATGGGCGAATACCCAACCAACGTGCACGACCTGCTTTACCCAGGTTGACATTGCGCTGATCTGGATTAGACACACTGCCAACTGTTGCCAAACAATCGGAATGAACTTTACGCAACTCGCCACTGTTCATTTTAATCTGTGCATAAACACCGTCTTTACCCATCAGCTGCGCATAGCAACCTGCACTGCGTGCCAACTGACCACCTGCGCCTGGTTTTAATTCGACGTTATGAACGATTGTACCGATTGGCATATTTTTCAATGGCATTGCATTACCCGGCTTAATATCTGCATATTGTGCCGCGATAACAACATCGCCCGCTTTCAAATCACGTGGTGCCAAGATATAAGAACGCACACCATCTGTATATTCGATTAATGCGATAAATGCTGTACGGTTTGGATCATATTCCAAACGAACAACTGTCGCCGGAACATCCATTTTTTTGCGTTTAAAGTCAATCAAACGATATTTACGTTTATGACCACCACCTTGGTGCATGACTGTTACATGACCAAAATTATTACGTCCACCTTTGGACTTCAAACCAACTGTCAATGCCTTTTCTGGGGCACCACGATGCAGTTCACTGCGGTCAACCTGTGTCAAACCACGTGTACCTGGTGTTGTTGGCTTATAATGTTTCAATGCCATTTTTTTATCCTTTTTTATACCCTGACACTAGCATCCACGTATACTGGGTTCTCTGCCAGGGCCAATTATTATACTATAAATTTGCTGACAAATCCAGTTTTGCATCTGCCGGCAAAGATACATATGCCTTTTTCACAGTACGTTGTGTACCTGTGCTGCGACCACGGAAAGTTTTCACTTTGCCTTTAACAACCACGATGTTAACTTTTGTTGGTTTAACACCATAGATTGCCTGAACGGCACGTGCCACATCTTCTTTTGTCGCATCTGCTGCAACTTCGAACGCAACACCGTTGTTTTCGGACAGTTGTGCAGCTTTTTCCGAGATAATCGGACGACGCAGTATATCATAAATACCTGCTGTCGCAACGATTTTTTTCTCTGTATTAACTTTTTTTTCTGCCATTTTGCTTACCTCAATTCTTGACTGATTATGCCAATCTTGCTTCGATTGCTTTGACTGCATCTGCTGTCAGGACCAATTTTTCATGTTTCAGAACATCTAAAACATTCAATCCCATTGTTGGCAAAACATCGACATTGGCGATATTTGCTGCAGATTTCTTAAAGTTTTCATCCAATTCAGCTGCCCCAACGAACAAAGCAGATGCAATTTCCAACTTCTTCAGCTGTTTTGCAAACGCATTTGTTTTTGCAGATTCCAATTTTTCAGAATCGATAACAACCAAACTGCCGTCCTTCACCTTAGAAGACAAAGCCATTTTCAAGCCCAAGCTGCGAATCTTCTTTGGCAAATCAATGCTGTGGTCACGAACCACTGGTCCATGAACAACACCGCCGCCACGCATATGCACATTATATCTTTCACCTTGACGTGCATTACCTGTTTTCTTTTGCTTAAAGGCCTTTTTACCACTGCCCTGTACATCGGACACAGTTTTCACTGCATGTGTACCCGCACGTGATTTTGCACGTTGCCATGTAACAACACGATGCAAGATATCTGCACGTGGTTCCAAACCAAAGATGCTTTCCATCAGTTCAACTGAACCGACTTTTTTTCCATCGAAATTAATAATATCTAATTGCATTTTAATTACCTCACTCTTGCTGTTAACCAATTATTCTGCAACAGCTTCTGTTTCGGTTGCTGTTTCAGTTTCAACTGTGTCTGCTTTTTTTGCGACTGTTGGAACTGGCAAATCTTTGTGTTCTTTTTTAATTGCATCTGTAACCAGAACAAATGTACCATTTGCACCTGGAACTGCACCTTCAACGAAGATTAAATTATCTGCTTCGTCTGTACCGAACACTTTCAAGTTCTGAACTGTGACTGTTTCATTACCCATCTGTCCAGCCATTTTTTTACCTTTCAGAACACGGCCTGGCCATTCACGCATACCAGTACCACCGATGGATCGATGCGCTTTCAAAACACCGTGGGTTGCTTCTTTACCGCCAAAGTTATGACGTTTCATAGCCCCCTGAAAGCCCTTACCTTTGCTTGTTGCTTGTACATCAACGAATTGACCGGCAACAAAATGAGATGCCATCAACTGTGTACCCGCTGGGATAACACAATCATCTGACACACGGAATTCTACAACCTTGCGATATGGTTTTACCCCTGCTTTTTCAGCAGCAACCATCTGAGGTTTTGCCACATGTTTTGCTTTGGCTTCACGCAAACCCAAGATATTTGCGACATAACCGTTTTTTTCCTGCGTCCGATTTCCAATAACAGTGCAATCACCCACAGCCAAAACTGTGACTGGATGTGCAACACCGCCATCATCATACAGACGTGTCATTCCTATTTTTGTTGTAATTAATCCGCTACGTTTCATTTTTTTATGCCTTTTTTTATGTCAGTTGGTTGGGATGGTGTACACACTGCCATGCCAACACTAACAGTTAATTTATATTTTTACAATTTAATTTTTACATCAACACCTGATGCCAAATCCAACTTCATCAAGGCATCAACTGTCTGAGGGGTTGGATTAACAATATCTACGACCGCCTTGTGATTGCGGATTTCGAACTGTTCACGTGATTTTTTATCAACGTGTGGGGAACGGTTTACTGTAAATTTCTGAATCAATGTTGGCAGGCGAACAGGTCCTACGACATCTGCACCTGTACGTTTTGCTGTTTTCACGATTTCTTCAACAGATTCCATCAAAACGCGATGGTCAAACGCTGTCAACTTGATACGAATTTTTGATGTTGGTACCATTACCATTTTCCTTATATTTATCTGGGCCGGTAATCACTGACGCATTTGATGTTCAGTTACACCGACCCCAGACTGTTTAATTATTTAATAATTTTTGATACAACACCGGCACCAACTGTGCGTCCGCCTTCACGGATAGCAAAGCGGCGACCTTCGTCCATAGCAATTGGTGCAATCAATTGCACTGTGATACGAACGTTATCACCTGGCAGAACCATTTCTTTGTCTGCTGGCAATGTGATTGTACCTGTTACGTCAGTTGTGCTAAAGAAGAACTGTGGGCGATAGTTGCTAAAGAATGCAGTATGACGGCCACCTTCTTCTTTTGTCAAAATATAGACTTCTGCTTCGAAATCTGTATGTGGTGTGATAGAACCTGGTTTGCAGATAATCTGGCCACGTTCCACATCTTCTTTCTTTGTACCACGCAACAACAGACCAACGTTATCACCGGCTTCACCCTGATCCAGCAATTTGCGGAACATTTCAACACCTGTAACTGTTGTTTTCTGTGTTGGACGCAGACCAACGATTTCACATTCGTCACCAACCTTGATAACACCAGCTTCTACACGACCTGTAACCACTGTACCACGACCTGTGATGCTGAATACGTCTTCGATTGGCATCAAGAATGGTTTATCAACTGGACGTTCTGGCATTGGGATATATTCGTCACATGCTTTCAACAAAGCATCGATTGATTCTTTACCCAAACCATCATTTTTATCTTCTACTGCAGAAACAGCTGAACCACGGATGATTGGTGCATTGTCGCCATCAAAGTCATTTGCAGACAACAATTCACGGATTTCCATTTCAACCAATTCCAACAATTCTGGATCGTTTGCCAAGTCACATTTGTTCAAGAAAACAACGATTTTTGGAATACCAACCTGACGTGCCAACAAGATGTGTTCACGTGTCTGTGGCATTGGACCGTCTGTTGCTGCAACAACCAAGATTGCACCGTCCATCTGTGCCGCACCTGTAATCATGTTTTTAACATAGTCAGCGTGCCCTGGGCAGTCAACGTGTGCATAGTGACGTGATTCTGTTTCATATTCAACGTGTGCAGTGTTAATTGTAATACCACGTTGTTTTTCTTCTGGTGCATTGTCGATTTGGTCAACACCTTTTTGTGCATCGGCACCAACACCATAGTGGTGAACAATAGCAGCAGTCAATGTTGTTTTACCATGGTCAACGTGACCAATTGTACCAATATTGACATGCGGTTTGCTTCTTACATACTTTTCTTTTGCCATTAGTTTTCTCCTTAGGCTGTTTTCGTTAGTTTTACAAACTTCTTGTTAATTATTTCGTCAGCTTCTTGATTACTTCGTCAGCGACGTTTGTTGGGACTTCGTCATAGTGTGACAATTCCATATATGGATTTGCACGCCCCTGTGACAAAGAACGCAAAGTTTTTACGTACCCGAACAGGTTTGCCAGTGGAACGAATGCAGAAATCTGCTGATTACCGAACTGTGTTTCGATACCGTTAATCTGACCACGACGACTGTTCAAGTCCCCAATGATGTCACCGACGTATTCTTCCGGTGTATTAACCGAAAGCTTCATAATCGGTTCCAGCAATTTTGGCGATGCCTTTTTCATTGCTTCACGGAAGCAGGCACGTGCCGCAATTTCAAAGCACAATACATTAGAGTCAACTTCATGATACTTACCATCTACCAATGTAGCTTTGAAATCCACTGTTGGATAGCCAATCAGAACACCTGTCTGTTGTGCTATCTTCAACCCCTTTTCCACACCTGGGATATATTCTTTTGGAATTGCCCCACCAACAATCTTGTTTTCGAATTCATAGCCCTTACCTGGTTCCAACGGTTCGAATTCAATCTTAACCTGGGCATACTGACCTGAACCACCAGACTGTTTTTTATGTGTATATTCTTCTGTAACTGGCTTACGGAATGTTTCACGATATGCGATACGTGGTTCACCAACGTTCACATCCACTTTGAATTCACGCAGCAAGCGGTCAACCAAAATTTCCAGATGCAATTCACCAACACCCGACAGAATTGTTTGACCTGATTCTTCGTCAACAGAAACACGGAACGAAGGATCTTCTTTGGCCAATGCCTGCAGTCCCAGTGACATTTTTTCAATATCAGCTTTTGTTTTTGGTTCAACTGCGATGCTCATAACCGGCTCTGGCACGTGGATAGATTCCAACAAGATTGGATTCGATTCATCACACAGTGTATCACCTGTGATTGTTTCCTTCATACCAACCAGTGTGATAATATCACCTGCAGACGCTTCTTTGATTTCTTCACGGTTATTTGAATGCATCAACAACATACGTCCAACACGTTCACGTTTATCACGGTTAGAATTATAGATATATGAACCAGATTGCAGTTTACCTGAATAGATACGGATAAACATCAGGTTTCCAACGAATGGATCATTTGCAACCTTAAATGCCAACGCACTGAATGGTTCCTTTGCATCAGGTTTACGGGAATCAGCTGTTTCACCGTCCATTTTTGTACCTGAAATCGCAGGAATATCCAATGGGCTTGGCAAATAGTCTACAATTGCATCTAACAATGGCTGAACACCTTTGTTTTTAAATGCAGTACCACACAAAACTGGGTTAAAGTTCTGACCAATTGTACCCTTGCGGATTAATTTTTTAATGGTTGCAACATCTGGAATTGTGCCTTCCATATATGCTTCCATAATTTCATCATCCAGTGTAACAACTTCTTCAATCAGTTTTTCATGCAGTTCTTCTGCCTTGGCCTTTAAATCTTCTGGGATATCAATAACATGTGGTTCTTTACCCATATCATCTTCCCAGACAATACCACGCATTTCGACAACATCAACAACACCACGGAAATCAGATTCTGCACCGATTGGAAAGTTTACCACCAATGGGTTTGCCCCCAAACGTTCACGAATCATATCCACACAGCGGAAGAAGTTTCCACCAATACGATCCATTTTATTAATAAAGCAAATACGTGGAACCGCATAACGGTCTGCCTGACGCCACACAGTTTCTGTCTGTGGTTGCACACCAGATACGGATTCGAAAACCGCAACTGCACCGTCCAACACACGCAGTGAACGTTCTACTTCCATTGTAAAGTCCACGTGTCCCGGTGTATCAATCAAGTTGATACGATGATCACGCCAGAAACATGTTGTTGCAGCAGATGTAATTGTAATACCACGTTCTTGTTCCTGGGCCATCCAGTCCATGGTTGCACCACCATCGTGCACTTCACCAATTTTGTATGTCTTACCCGTATAGAACAAAATACGTTCCGAAGTTGTTGTTTTACCTGCATCAATATGGGCCATAATGCCAATATTGCGGTACATATGTAAAGGTGCGGTTTTTCCGACTGACATATTGTCTTTCCTTTGCTTTTATATTTATTACCAGCGGAAGTGAGCAAACGCCTTGTTCGCTTCTGCCATTTTATGTGTGTCAATTTTCTTTTTGAACGCACCGCCCTGACCATTCAAGGCATCACGCAATTCACCAAACAGTCTTTCTTCCATGCTGCGTTCACCACGTTTACGTGCAAATCCGACCAACCAACGCAACGCCATTGTTTGCTGACGCGCCGGTCTAACTTCGCATGGGACCTGATATGTTGCACCACCTACACGGCGACCTTTTACTTCGACAGATGGCTTTAATGCATCAACCGCTTCCAGGAACATATCCAATTCACTTTTACCATCTTTGGCGATTTTCTGCAGTCTGTCCAATGCGCCATACACGATGTTTTCGGCAACTTCTTTTTTACCGTCCCACATCACAACATTAATACACTTTGCAACAACCAGATTATTATATTTGGAATCTGGCAAGATTTCACGTTTTGTTGCAGCTTTACGTCTTGACATATTTTATTTCCTTTTATCACTTCATCTGGATTTCTTTTTTTTCCAGATTACTCACATACATTACATATGTGTGGTTAGTTTATTATTTCTTTGTTTTGGCACCATACAAAGAACGTCCTTGTTTACGTGCATCAACCCCCTTGGTATCCAAGACACCACGGATAATATGATACTTCACACCAGGCAAGTCCTTTACACGACCACCACGAATCATAACAACACTGTGTTCCTGCAGGTTATGACCTTCGCCAGGAATATATGCTGTTACTTCACGGCCGTTTGCCAGTTTTACACGGGCAACCTTACGCTGCGCCGAGTTAGGTTTTTTCGGTGTTGTCGTATAAACACGTGTGCAAACACCACGCTTTTGTGGGTTTTCCATCATGTCAGGCGCAGTACTTTTCACTGCTACCTTTTTACGAGGTTTCCGAATCAGTTGGTTTACTGTTGGCATTCAAAATCTCTTTGTTTTTCTACCTATTTTACTCTGCACAAAACCCGCTTATTTCAGACTTATTTCAACGACTTACACCGGATTATAAATCTGCATACCAAAGCGGTTTTTATGTATTCTCTGCTTTCCATGTTCCCACAGAAAGCCCACACACTATAACCATGCCCCCCCAAATTGTCAAGAAAAATCTAGGAAAAAAGTATAAGAAAACTGCTAAAAACTTGCGATTTTTTAATAGATTAGCACAATATCATACAAATGACAAAATTCCGATTTGTGTCACATCAAAAAATTCGCCAAATTGGCGAACCTTGATTAAAAATCGACACCAAAAACAATTCCGATTGTTGCCGGCGAACTTTGAAAACTGTGCACCAGATCTTTTGCCACATATCCGCCGACATACTTTGTTTCATCCAGATTATAATTCGCCCCCACCTTCAGACGCAACCGTTCCCCATCATAGTAGTCGTCAAACAGGTCAAAATCGAACATTAATTCACCAACCCAATTCCACCTGTCATTAACAATATACTGCCCCTGGATACCGACCGTCATCGCCCAGGCATCAAATGTATCATTCGGCAAATCATCGTTCAAATAGTCAACTTCGACCACCCCAGCGACAGTCCAGTTATCTGCCACACGTCCCACCTGGGCACCAATTGTCCAGTTATACGCAACTGTTTGCAATTTTTTGCGTGTATCATAGATTTGTTTTACATCACCATAAACTTCGGCCTGCAATTCATTGTCGTGCCACAAATCCCAATCAAAGCCAAATTCCAAATCATTCCATGACCACTTTCCAAATTCTGGATTATCAGACGAATCGTATGAACCCGATGTTGCCACGTGAATTGCAAAATCATCCGACACCCCATACCCAAATTCATCGGCGATAACAAACCGGTCAAATTCTGAATTAACCTCCATCGGTGTTAAAATATTATAGAACCGCCCCTGGGCTGGATTATAAAACGGATTACCATTGATTATATTAGCGGCCCCCGCCCCACCAGACACAAATACCAGCGCACCCGATAGCACAAATACTTTTTTCATATATTCTCCCTTTTCTTTCGCATACAAATCATAGAAAACAGAAACAAATATATAAACAGGAACAAATTCATCCCCCGAATTTCGGAGATGCATAAAAATAAATTAGAATGATTTAGATGCGGAACGGTCCCGACAACGTAGTGTACAAATGCTACATGAGTTATCGCCCCGCCCGTAGATATGCCACAAGGTGTAAAAATAAAAGATAATGGCCTAGATACGGGATGGGGGTGACAACGTAGTGTACAAACGCTACATGAGTTGTCGCCCCCGCCCGTAGATATGCCATTAGATTTTATTTTTTAGAAGTCGATGCCAAAGTTCACACCAAACCCAAAACCATCAACCCATTCCCAATCACCGGTGGAATGTTCCATTTCACCCATGAAATATGCGCCAATGTATTTGGTTTCGTCTAAATTATAGTTTGCACCGATTTTTCCGGTCCACTTACCTGCATCTTCGAACTGGTCATCCAGCATGCCTGTATATTCAACCCCAGCAATCAGATTCCACTGTTCATCAATCAGGTACTGACCATCAACACCAACACTCAAAGAATGCACACCATCGTCACCCCAGTTAAATGATTCACTGTTGGCATAATCAAAGTCAACATGACCGGCCAATGTCCAACCATCACCAACATAGCCCGCACGTGCACCCAATGTCCATGTATAATTTGTCACATCTTCATCCAAGAACGGCACATGATCACCCCAAACTGGATTCAAACTGTACACACCATATACATCTGCTTTCCAGTTTGCAGCATCCAACACACGATAATTCAGACCAACTGTAAAATCATTCCAAGACATATAGTCAAAGCCCTCGGCTTCGGACACACCTGTCTTCATAAATATGGCCAAGTCATTTGTTATACCATAGCCAAATTCTTCGCTGATACCCCAATCTTCGATTGCTTCCGAATGAGATTCTACGGCAAAGTTGCTATAGAAATGACCTTCACCTGGGCGGTATAATGGATTACCATCAATAATATTTGCCGCATGTGCACCTGACACAGCCATGAAAGCCAACACAGAAGTTAACACGATATTTTTCATATTTCATCCTTTCGTTTTTATTAACCAAACCGGATTCTCTGTCCAGTTAATACTATTTTATCAGGCAAAAAATCCCATCTGCAACGTCAAAGATTTTTGCAATTTAGTAAAAAATATGATACGTTTGCAATCGCAGTCGAATCGGAAGCAACTGATTCCATCACATTCAAATGCCCGGCACACGGGCATTTTATTTATTTTGTTATAATTTGTTATACTTTTTAATAATTATCAATTTTAACATTGTGTCGAAATTCTAATTTTTATTTTTAATTTTTTTTATCTTGCGCCAGTCAGCATGATTTTTTTGATGTGTTTCATAGTCTTTTGCGAACCTGTGCCCACCCTGCCCATCTGCCACGAAAAACAGATAATTTGTATCTGCGGGCTTCAGCACCGCCCGAATCGCATTTTGACCGACATTTGCGATTGGTGCCGGCGGCAACCCTTTATTCTTATATGTATTATATGGGCTGTCTATTTTCAGATGCCCCCGCAACAAAGGTCGCCCCTGCATATCGCCCAGTTTATCGGTTAACGCATAGACCACCGTTGGATCGGCCTGCAAACGCATCCCTTTGTTTAACCGATTCAGATAGACACTGGCAACAATTGGCATTTCCCGCACCTGGGGTGTCTCTTTTTGCACAATCGATGCCAACGTCAAAACATCGTTCCAGTTTTTTAATGGTTTTGGCAATTTCAGATTTGTTTTTTTCCACGCACTTTCTATGCCCTGCATTTTTTTTCGTGCCAAATCCAGCAATGCCAACCGATTCGCCCCACGTGCCACAGTATATGTATCTGGGAACACCTGCCCATCGACCAGCGAACACACCGGCGCCTTGTTTCCTGGCTGGCATTCGACAGCCCCTGTTAACGCAGATGATTGCAACAACAGATTTTTTATTTGTTTTATTGTCAATCCTTCGGGGATAACGATTGTCACAGATGCAACATCACCATCTGCGAACATATCTGCGATTCGCCATGAACTGGCATATTTTGGGATATCATATTGTCCGCTTTGAATTTTTCCACCGTTCAAGCGCACTGCCATTTTGAACACTTGTTGCGAATCGATTAATTTATTTTTTTCCAGTCTGCCTGCCACCCCCGACACCGTATCCCCCGGCACCACATTAAAAACCACCGTCTGCTGTACAGTTGAATGAATACAAAACATATATACCAATGCCACCAGTACCAAAATCACAGGCACCACGAACATTTGAAGAACGATACGTTTTGGAAAAAATCTTTTACGTCTGACCATTGCCTAGAAAATTATGACAGATAAAACCACGATTGTAAACACCACAAAAAAACTAATCTCGCTGCCCCAGGTTTTGCGAAACCAACACGGGCTTATTCACGGTTGTATTATCGTTTTTTGCATCTGTTGCAGCCAACACAAGGAATTTTCTGGCAACTTCACAGTTATCGTGAATTTTACGTTTTAACCATACACGATCAGCACCATATTGCATTTCCGCCTGCACCCAGCGCAAGAACCGAACCAAATTCATAACATCAAGATTATAGTTCCATTTCAAATTTGGATTTTTCGCACGTGGTAACTTGTTAATTATATCCCAGATTTTTGATGAACCAACCTGACAGTACAACCCCCACAGTTTCGACCGCCACCCCGCCAATTCAAAGTCAATTACATACAACTTTTTATTTTTCATATCAATCATGATATTTTTCTGATGCAAATCATTATGCCCGAACACCAGTTCTTGATTTTCTGGCAAATCCCGCAGAAATTCATAAATTTCCACCATTAAAATTTTATCATCATCTGCGACCAAGTCTTTTCCACGACTGTCCAAGAATTTACGAAATTCCTGTACATTTTTATGCTCTAAAAAACACAGCGATTCGTTTGGTGCCACATATTGCTGAACATGTCGCAATTCAGACATATCATTTATAAACTGCGCCACTGCCATTTCAATCCAGTCACGATTTTTCGCCAACCAGTCTTTCGGCACCTGCCCCAGCATAACCCCGTCAACGGCCTCTTCCTTTACCTTTCCATGACTGATAAATGTTTTTGGCACAGAATATGCCGGGTTGTTTTTTTGTCTGATTTCATCTGATATTTTTTTTGCCCGCACACTTGTATCGAACCACTTTTCATGATTTCTTGCGTATATGCCATTTGGATTAATTGACTTTTCAACAAAATGCATATCACTGGCCACCCGTGTTCGCACAGACGACCCCCGACCGGAAACGTTTTCTGTTCCCTGCTGCGGCTGTTTAACAATAACAAAATCAGTTGTATTATTCATACCCTACTTCTTTTCTTCATCTTTTCCCAAACCAATTGATGTTTTGATTGGTTCGATAATAGATTCTTTGACTGTATCCTTGGCACTATCCAATGTATTAATAATTGGTTCGATAATAGATTCTTTGACTGTATCCTTGGCACTATCCAATGTATTAATAATTGGCTCAATAATAGTTTCTTTGACACCATCCCTGGCACTATCCAACGTACGAATCAGTGCCCGTCTGATTTTACCACTGATTGTCAGTGGCAAACTGTCAACAAATTCGATTACCCGTGGGCATTTATAGTGTGCCGCCCGTGTCCTGGCAAAGTCCTGTAATTGTCGCACCAGCACATCTGATGGCACAAAATATTTATTCAACACAATTGTTGCCTTGACCGCCATACCACGTGCTGGGTCTGGCACCCCTGTAACCGCAACTTCCCGAACGGCGGGATGTTCTGTTAAAACAGATTCTACTTCAAATGGGCTGACACGATATCCACTGGTTTTAATCAAATCATCATTACGTCCAACGAACCAAAAGTATCCATCCGCATCCCGATATGCCATATCCCCTGTATGATAATATCCATCACGACACACCGCCGCAGTCTGTTTTTCATTTTTATGATACCCCTGGAACAGCCCCAGCGGCTTTTTATCTTTTACCTGCACACATATTTCACCAACTGTATCTGGTTCCAAGATTTCACGCCCCCGTTCATCAACCAGTTTTATATTCCACCCTGCTGCCGGCATTCCCATTGAACCTGGCTTTGGTTCAATCCACTGGTTGTTGAACAGCAGCACACATGTTTCCGTCTGTCCGAACCCCTCGCGCAGCTTAATTCCTGTATATTCGAAAAACCTTTCATAAACATCTGGATTCAGCGCCTCGCCTGCGACATCCGCCTTGACCAGCGAAGACAAATCGTACCGTGCCATATCTGCATGAATCATCATTTTATATGCTGTTGGTGGTGCACAAAAAGATGTAATTTTATTTTCACTGATTGCCGTCAACAAATCATGTGCGGTAAACACCCGGCTAAAGTCAAACACGAACACCGTTGCCCCTGCCAACCACTGACCATACATTTTTCCCCACGAACACTTTGCCCACCCCGATTCGGATAAAGTAAAGTGAATATCACCTGGCACCAGTCTTTGCCAAAACACAGCAGTATTAATATGCCCCAGCGGATATGCAAAATTATGCGCCACCATTTTTGGCATATCTGTTGTTCCACTGGTAAAGTACACAACCATCGTATCTGAATTTTCATTTGGCACACGTTCGAATGTATTCTGTCCCGATTCGCACGCCTGTGCGACATCGTCTGCACTTATAATTTGAATACCCTCATTATCACCGATTGCCAACCGAATTTCATTCAGTACATTACCATCATCAAAAGCAATAACCGTATGAACATCTGCGGCATCTAATCTGAACTTAATATCCTTGTTCTTCAATTGATTTGTTGATGGGATTGGAATTGCCCCCATTTTATGCATTGCCATCATCAGCACCCAGTATTCCCACCGTCGCCGCATAAACAGCATCACCGTATCTCCCCGCTTTATTCCCCGTTGTGTCAAGAAATTTGCGACTGCATTTGACCACTGTGCCAGCATCTTAAACGTGATTAATTTTTTTTCACCTGCATCATTTACCCAAATAATTGCAATCTTATCTGGTGTTTCATTTGCAATAACATCAACAACATCATAGGCAAAATTAAAATTATCTGGCACAACAGGAGCAGCATTTTGAACATAATCATCATAGCTATCAAACCTATCTTGATTCAAGAACCGCTTTGCGAACATCTTATTCCCTTTTACTTTATGCACAAAATAAATATGGCACACAATCAGAAAAAAACAAGACCACAGATTATTTTTTTTGACCCCCGAAACAAGAATCAAATAAACGATTGCATTTTTCTACAAAAGGTCGCATAATCATCAGCACATCGGAGTATAGCTCAGCCTGGTAGAGTGCTACGTTCGGGACGTAGAGGTCGTGGGTTCGAACCCCGCTACTCCGACCATAAAATCAAAGCCACCGTTTGGTGGTTTTTATTTTATGAATGGGGTACGAGGTCGATACCCCACATTGTGAAACAATGTCGGTTCGACAATAAGTAAGCGAGAACGAGCAAATGCGAAGTTCAAGCGCTAACGCATGCCCCACAGCCGGTGTAAAACACCGTGCGAGGGACCCCCGCTACTCCGACCATAAATAAAAAACCGCCATACGGCGGTTTTTTATCTATTTTGTGTTTGCTGTTTCAATTTTGCAGGTTGTATAACCGCAAACAAATAGCCCATCTGCCCAAACAAATCAGAATATTGATGCGTATTCAATTCTAATTTTTTACCATCAACAAATACACCATAATCACTGGACGCAAACTTAATTTTTGGATTATTAGTTTCTACCCCACGAGCAACTACACGCGGCATACCCAATCCACCAAATTCATATTCCCAAATATCCAAACCAGATACTTGTCCGACTTTCTTTCCATTAATCCAAACATTTGTATTTGGATTAGTTAATTGATTTTTTATTGTTTCATAATTCATAACAGCCTCCTAAACAATTATTATCACTACACCAGATATCTTATTGAACCTTTTTCAGCACCAACGATGCATTTGTTCCACCAAACCCGAAAGAATTGCTGATTGCAACATCGACCTTGCGTTTTTTTGCGACATGCGGCACCAGGTCAAAGTTCCCAACGGCATCTTCTGGGTCATCCAGATTAATTGTTGGTGGCACGACGCCATCACGAATCGCACAAACACAGAATATCGCCTCGACGGCACCAGCCGCCCCCAGCAAATGTCCTGTCATTGACTTTGTTGAAGACATCGATACATCCATACCATCAAACAATTCTTGCACAGCGGCCAATTCGCCGACATCCCCCAAACCTGTTGATGTACCATGCGCATTTACATAGTCAACATCTGCCGGATTCAAATCTGCATCTTTCAGTGCCGCAGCCATTGCCCGTTTTCCGCCTTCGCCATTTGGGGCTGGCGCTGTGATATGATATGCATCCGCCGACAACCCATACCCAGCAACTTCGGCATAGATTTTTGCACCACGTTTAACGGCATGTTCGTATTCTTCCAGCACTAAAATACCTGCCCCCTCGGCCATAATAAACCCATCACGATTTTTATCCCATGGACGTGATGCTTTTTCAGGTTCATCATTACGTGTACTCAGCGCCTTCATTGCCGAAAATCCTGCCAGCGCAATACGGCTAACTGCACCTTCGGTACCACCGCACACCATAACATCTGCGTCACCATGTTGAATTAAGCGCACGGCCTCACCAATTGAATGTGCACCTGTTGCGCATGCAGTAACAATTGAAATATTTGGTCCCTGCAGTCCATATTTAATTGAAATATTTCCTGCCGCCATATTAATAATCCCTTTTGGGATAAAGAACGGACTGACCCGTCTTGGTCCACCGGTATACAATTCAATACAATTATCATAAATTGTATTAAATCCGCCGATACCACTTCCTACGGACACACCGATACGTGTTTTATCCCCGGTATAATTATCCAGTCCTGCATCCTTCAGTGCTTCATCTGCTGCGACAACGGCATAAACGATACACTTATCCATTTTTCTTTGTTCACGTGGTTCAACCACTGCATCTGGATTAAACATTCCAGGTTCTGTTCCCTGCTGTGGGATACCTGCGATTTGCGAAGCCAAATCAGACACATCAAAAGAATCAATCTTTTTTACCCCGGATTTACCATCCAACAAACTTTTCCATGCATGCTCTACCCCTGTACCCACAGGCGACACAATTCCCATTCCTGTAACAACGACTCTTTTCATAATTTATAATCCTTTATACTAAGATACACCCACATGATACCTGTTTTAATACCCAAAACACAACAAAAAAATCCGCCCACCAAACGGCGGGCGAACAAAAGTCATAATTCCAAATCAACCAAGAACTTATTTCTTTTTATTTTCTTCGATGTATTTAACTGCATCGCCAACTTTTTCCAACTTTGCTGCTGCATCATCTGGAATAGTGATATCGAATTCTTTTTCCACTTCCATAACGAATTCAACAACGTCCAAAGAATCCGCACCCAAATCATTAACGAATGCTGCATCTTCTGTAACTTTTTCTGCTGGCACACCCAGTTTTTCAGCTACGATTTTTTTTACTTGTTCAAAAGTTGTCATTTTTTTTCCTTTGTTTTTGTTAAATAGTTTGGTCTATACCATGACCGTCATTGCATATTAAGCTATCATTTTATACCACACGTGTCAAGGAATTATAACAAACGATAACAAACACTTGACAAACATAAAATTATATGCTGTTGTCAAAAAGTTCGTCCAACAGATTGTTCATATTCACTCTCAGGTCTTCTTTATCTGGGGCCCATACGACCTGTCGCACCAAGAACTTATACACATCATCCATTGTCAGATTCGGAATACCTGCCTGCTTGACGACTTTTTTCCATGTCGTCCGTGGGTCCATGATATGCATTCCCCCCCGTCCTGGAAAGACCCATTGTCCATCCTGTGGCAAATCCTGCAGCAAAACGATTGCCCTGTCTGACAACGGCCAATCATTCCACATATCGTGATTAAAATCGAAATCTTCCCATGCCATTGCCAATACTTTTGATCGTGGCACAAACCCATACACCAGCATCAAAAATGCCGACCGCAACACCGCATCATCCATATCATTAATGACATTGACCAATCTGTTCAATCCTGCTCGATTAAGTGGTCTAATCCGACGATTTTGTTTTATTTTGGGCAATCCCTGTACTGGATTAAATTTCACATACCCCATATCTAATGCATAGTTAAACACACTCTGCAACAATTCCTGCATCCGTGCAGCGATTGCATTTCCCTGGATTTTATTAATAACATTTTGCACATCATCGACTGTAATCTCTGCGATTTTTATATCAAACAAATCAGCCAAATGTCGATTAATTGCCCGCACCAGCTTTGCATGTGAAAACTCTTCACGTCTGACCTTGTTGGCCAGATATAAATCCAAGAACCTTTTGAATGTAATTTTTTTTCTACGAACCGGCGGTTTTTTCTGTGCGTTTTCCAAGATTCCCGCCACAGCTCCCCGCGCCTCTTCTATATCTGTTTCTGGATATTTACCGATTAAAATACGTTTATCTTTGCCCCGCACCCGTTTCCGCACAAAGAACGTTTTGACCCCCCGACTGGTGATATACATACGCAGCCGTGGCTCAGACAAATCCTGAACGACATCAAACCCCGCCACTGGTGCCGGCAGATTATCCAGGATATACGGATTAAAAAAGAACTGGTGTGCCATGGGCCACCCCTTTGGTTATTTATTTTACATTTTGAAATTTATTATGCCAGAACGTAAAGAACTTCAAACTTGCCTCATCACGCTGTTCAACAAGCTCCCAGTACCGATTATGTATCCAGGCTACCGGACAAGAGCTATCACAGTTATGATTAAAGAATTTTTTACAATAATTCGTCATTGGCTGTTTACCTGTCTGCACAGTTTCCAAACAACACCTATCATTATTTGCGTGCCCCTTTGTTTGCACCATATCATAATAATAATTCATATCATCCGTACATGAATGCAAATTTTTTTTACATTTTTTATACTCTTTCCAGTCTACCAAAATCTGGGTCACTGGTGTTTTTTTTACATAATTCACAAAGCTCATATCTTTTTTTATCCTTTATTTTAATTTGATACCTTTAACGCATTAATAAATGCAGACTGTGGAATTTCTACATTACCAAAAGAACGCATACGCTTTTTACCCTCTTTCTGTTTTTCCAGCAGTTTACGTTTACGTGTTATATCCCCGCCATAGCACTTTGCTGTCACATCTTTTCGATATGCTGCGATTGTCTCGCGTGCGATAATTTTTCCACCGATTGCGGCCTGCAACGGGATTTTGAATTGATGTCTTGGGATTAAATCCTTTAACTTTTCGACAATCTGCCGCCCACGTTTTTCTGCAAAAGATCGGTGACACATGAACGACAACGGTTCTACATTTTCTTCATTGACCAGAATATTAACCTTGACCAAATCTGACGGCTGATACCCATAGACCACATAGTCAAACGATGCATACCCCGACGAAATAGATTTCACCCTGTCATAGAAATCGAACACAATTTCTGCCAATGGCAACTGATACACCAGCACTGCCCGATTCCCGACATAGGAAATATTTTCCTGGACACCGCGTCTTTCTGAACACAGCGACATAATACCGCCCATATATTTATCTGGCATCATAATTGTTGCCCGCACCCACGGTTCTTCGATTGCTTCAATTTTTGTGGGCTCTGGCATATCGGCTGGATTTTCCAGATCAATTACTTCGCCATTTCTTAAATGAATTTTATACAGCACACTTGGCACAGTGTTTATCAGATTCAGATTAAATTCACGTGCCAATCGCTCGCTGATAATTTCCATATGCAGCAAACCCAGGAAACCACACCGCAACCCGAAACCCAACGCAGACGACTTTTCAACAGTGAACATAAAAGACGCATCATTCAATGCCAACTTTTCTGCACTTTCCCGAAACGTTAGATAATCATCTGCCTCGACTGGAAAGAACGAAGAAAACACCACTGGAACAGATGGTTTAAATCCTGGCAACATCTGCGCATTTTCTGCCCGTACATCGATAATTGTATCTCCAACTTTACAGTCATGAATTGTCTTCATTCCCGTGATAATAAATCCAATTTCACCGGTATGCAGGACATCAACATTAACCATTTTTGGTGTAAAGTATCCAATTTTATCCACGACATATTCTGCCCCAGTTGCCATAAATTTAATTTTCTGACCACGATGCAGTTTTCCATCAACCACCCGCACCAGGATAACCACCCCCAGATACGAATCATACCACGAATCGACCAACAGTGCCCGTGTTGCTGCATTTTCATCACCATGTGGTGGCGGCAACTTATTTACAATTTCTTCCAACAGTTCTGGCACCCCATCGCCTGTTTTACCCGACACCGCCAACGCATCATTTGCATCCAGTCCGATAACATCTGCGATTTGTTCACGTGTCGCCTGCACATCACTGGACGGCAAATCAATTTTATTCAGCACCGGCAACATTTCCAAATCATTATCCAGCGCCAGATATGCATTTGCCAACGTCTGCGCCTGCACCCCTTGTGTTGCATCGACCAGCACCAATGCCCCTTCACATGCCGCCAACGACCGTGACACTTCGTACGAGAAGTCCACATGTCCCGGCGTATCCATCAGATTCAATTGATACGTTTCACCATTTTTTGCTGTATAATTCAGTCGCACAGTCTGTGCCTTAATCGTGATACCCCGTTCCCGTTCAATATCCATAGAATCCAGCACTTGTGCCTTCATCTCGCGTGATTGCAGCCCGCCTGTAAACTCGATTAAACGGTCTGACAGAGTTGACTTTCCATGGTCAATATGTGCAACGATTGAAAAATTACGGATATTTGCCTGCTTCATACACGAACACCTATTATTTCATGCGGCAATGATATACCAGTATTAACGACTTTTCAAGTTGTAATTCTGCCAATATTTCAAAAAAGCATCCCTATTTTGCAACTCAACAGGAATATATGCCTGTCGCAAAGCGACAAACATTTTCAGTAATTTCTGTGATCGGCCAATACTGCCGGCATCAAAATCCGCCAATTCCAAATAAAAATTATCCTTTTTGCGCCGCACATACAGACAAATATATGGATAAATTTCAAACGGATGACCGCCATTATAGGCATATTTATCATACCATTTTTGGAAATCCTTGGGGCAATCCGGCTTTTCAATAGTACCAAAATTATCTATTGCATCCCCCACCCAATTTACAGTGTATTTATTATATGCCAAAACATCATCCGACAAAAAAATATCAGGGTTTAACTTATACCGTTGCGCCTTGTCCACCATCCACCGTTGCATTTGCTTCACATATTTTGCATCAGGTTGCAAAACACTGCTATCAAAGCCAGACAAAGCATATTTTACTGCCTTAAAGTAATAATTACGTGTCATTTCCGCAATCGGCTGTCCTGGCACATGCAATTCTCTGTGCAAAACTTCCAAATCAGTTTTAGAAAAATCGTGCGATTGACCCATTTACAACTTGCTCAACAATTCATCTATTCGCTCGGCGCGTTCCAAGGTATCATCGTATGCAAATTTAATATCTGGCACATACTTTTGATTCATTCTGTGTGCCAATTCGAACCGCACTGTACGTGTAATCTCATCCAGTTTTTTTTGCACAGCCGCAACATCTGCATTTCGTGTGTAGAAAAACAACCGCACGAATTGCAATCCACCGTGCGCCACCGCCCCAACCAAGGACACCCCCGCAATCAAAGGGTCATCACTATAGTTATCCCGCAGAATTTCTGCGACCAGTGTTTGCACTTTACTGGCGACTCGTTCACCACGATTTGAATTACTAAATTGTTTTTTTGGCATAGTACTCTCTATTGCATGTTAATTTAATTGTAAAATAGTATTTTATAATTTACAATCAAGTAAATTTTTTTAATACGGGGGAAAACGAACAATGAAATTTTCAGAATACATATTAAAGAAATCAGAATCACGTGGCTATTCATGGATTGTATTTTTATTAACGATATGCGAATCCATATTTTTGTTTATCCCACCCGAAGTCTTTATGACCCCACCAATTATTGCGAACAAACGTCGTGCCGTACCAATTACAGTTGCAGCATCGCTTGGATCATTGGTTGGCGGTACCATTGCATATATGATTGGGATGTGGCTGTATGATTCTGTTGGGATATGGCTAATTGAAACATTTTCGAATCCCGCATTGATTGACAGTACGATAAAACCGATGTTCAGCAAATATGGCATAATGATAATTGTGCTGACTGCCGTAACCCCGATTCCATACAAACTGTTGGCAATATGGTTGGGTTTTATCGGCTATCCACTGTGGATATTTTTGGCGGTCTCTGCGGTATTCCGCACAGGTCGCTTTGCGATTGTTGGCACCCTGTTATACCTGTTCCAGGAACGTGCCAATTCGATTGTCCAGAAATACTTTTGGCCACTGACATTGGCTGCGATAATTGCGGCTGGACTGGGCATATTTTTAATCAGTCTATTTTAATCCCAGGAACCCCATCCCCTGTCATTACCGGGCGAAATCGTGGCAATCCAGCCCTCTCCCATCGCTGTCATACCGGCGCAGGCCGGTATCCATTGTGTTTTTTCCCCCACTCATGTCATCCCGTAGCAATCCAGTAAATAGAAACCACACAAAAAAATCCCCCACCCTCTCATGTCATCCCGTGGCTGGACCACGGGACCCAGGTATATGCTTTTTTTTACTTCGTCACCAAACACAAAATAACAAATATAAAAATTTGTCATCCCGTGGCTTGACCACGGGACCCAGGTGTATGCCTTTTTCTTACTTCAACACCAAACACAAAAACAACAAATATAAAAACTTGTCATCCCGTGGCTTGACCACGGGACCCAGGTGTTATCTTATAACAAATTATTCAAATCTTCGTACAAATCTCGCCATAATGGATTATATTTTTCAATTAAGTCTTTTTTCCAGTTTCTTTTCCAATCCTTCAACCTTTTCTCACGACGAATTGCATCATTCGCATTATCATGTCGTTCAAAATAAACCAATTTATCCACATTATATCTATCCGTAAACCCCGGCAACAAATGATTTTTATGCTCGAAAATACGTTGAGGCAAATTACTGGTAACCCCAATATACAGTGTCCCGTTTCTAGAACTGGCCATAATATACACATAGTAATATTTTTGTTCAAATCTCATAAAACAATGGTACATCACCTGGGTTCCGTGGTCAAGCCACGGAATGACAAAACACTTAACACACTTTATAAAACATAATTATCACCCAGAACTCCGTCATACCGGCATCGGGCCACCCACCCTCGTCATACCGGCGGCGGCCGGTATCCATTGCAACCTGTATATTCAAATTTCAGTGTCTCTATTCCCCTCTGCACAGGGGGTTACCCGCAGGCCGGGGGCGGCACACAGGGCGGAGGGGTCTCAATCCCACCCTCGTCATACCGGCATCGGGCCACCCACCCTCGTCATACCGGCGGCGGCCGGTATCCATTGCAACCTGTATATTCAAATTTCAGTGTCCCTATTCCCCTCTGCACATGGGGGTTACCCGCAGGCCGGGGGCGGCACACAGGGCGGAGGGGTCTCAATCCTACCCCCGTCATACCGGCGCAGGCCGGTATCCATTGTGTTTTTTTCCCATCCTCTCATGTCATCCCGTGGCTTGCCTTGTCGCACGAAGTTTTAACGAAGTGTGAACCACGGGACCCAGGTGTATGCCTTTTTTTACCTCAACCACATAATTGGCAAGGTCTCCCCACCCTCTCATGTCATCCCGTGGCTTAACCACGGAATGACAAAACACTTAACACATTTTATAAAACATAATTATCACCCATAACATCGTCATACCGGCATCGGGCCACCCACACATCGTCATACCGGCGCAGGCCGGTATCCATTGCGTTCTGAACAATCCATAAAAAACAGAAAAAAAAACTTGTCATCCCGTGGCTTGACCACGGGACCCAGGTGTATGCCTTTTTTCTTACTTCAACACCAAACTAAAAAAATCCCCCAAACAGGGGGAAATTAAACTATTGAACCCAAATACTGGCCAATGTAGTCGACGTTTCAGACCCAGACGGCACCTTGCCGATCACACCACTGGTCTTGTCGGCGGTCACCGCACCACCAGCGATGTCTGCTGTTGCAATTGTTCCGTCTGTAATATCCGCAGATGCAACCGCACTCTTGGTTGCCAAACTGCCCAACGTTGTCCCCTTCGTAACAGTAACCGTGCCATTAGCTGCTGTAACCGCTGTAACAACATTACCTGTTCCATCTGTCACGACATTCGTTGTTGTCAATGTCGCCTGTTTTCCTGAAATCGTTGTCGCATAACCGTCATATGCAGAAACCTTGTCTGCGTTAATCCCCGAATTGACCGCCGCCAATTGGGCTGCTGTCAGTGTTGCTTGTTTGCCCTTCAATGCATTATCAATATCCGTCAACGCATCTCCAATTTCACTGGCGGAATCTGAAATCATTGTCTGTGTCAATTGAACCGTTGGCACAACACTGTCCTGACCATCAATTGGTGCTTCATTCACAATAACCGCATCATCAACCTTAGCATCTAATGCAGCCGCCAAAACCTTGTTCTGAACTGGATTAGTACTGCTTGCACTTAACGATGTATCAACGGTTATCTGTGGTACTGTTGCACTGATTGTACCATTATCGATTGTAATATTTGACCCTGCTGTCAACTTATCCTGTTTACCCGCCAACGCAGCATTTGCAGCATCAGCAGCCGTCTGTGCATCACCTGCTGCTGCGACAGCAGTGTCTGCTGAACTTTTTGCAGAAACTGCATATGCACCCGCTGCTGCAGCATGTGCTTCGGCGGCAATTGCTGCGGTGCCTGCCCTGTTCACTGCACGATTAACATATGTCACACCTGCGATACCTGCACCTGCACCATTTTCATCTGTTGGGGCCAAATCTGTAAATACACTATGTGCACTGCCAATATCGGTATTATCTGACTTTGGTGCACTGGCAACTGCTGCACTTGCAGCAAACATAGCACAGAATGATACAGCAAAAACAAATTTTGTCTTACTCATATTTTCCCCCACGGTGTTTTCTCTATTATTCTCTCTCTTTTATGCTTTTACGCATTATACACTATATCGCCCACTTAACACAACAGTTAATATAACACATATTGTAAAAATCCATAAAATTTTTATAATATGGCGTGCTTTGTTTATCCTGGCGGGACAACAAATGCCCCACCAGTTTAAACATACTTACGATTTCATTAATACGAAACCTTTTCCCACTGCATTGTACCACTACGGATAACCAATGCACAATCAGATGTACCTTGTGCACATGCGGTTGGGAATGTCGCCAGACTTGTCAAAGTGCCCTGCAAGTCCTGAACCTTGCCATCTGCATATGCCTTCAGTGTCGTATCCTGCGATGACTGTGATGCTGCCAATTCATCCGCATCGATATAAATCTCTGCTGCTTCTGCTGCTGCTGCAATCGCTTCAGATTTTGCAGTTGCAACATTGCCTGTTGTCGCCATATCGGTCGTTGCAGTTGCAATGGCCTGATTCATCTCTGTTGTTGTTGAATAATCTTCCAATGCTGTTGCAATCTTGCCATCTGCCGCAGTACCTGCTGCTGTGATTGCATCTGCTTCTGCCTGGTCCGCATATGCTTTGGCATCAGTTAATGCCTGTGCTGCACTACCCTTAGAATCAGATGCTGCAATCGCTTCTGATTTTGCGGTTGCGGCTACACCGTCTGCATATGTTTTTGCCGCCTGTAAATTATCTGTATCTGCCTGTGCCAAATCATCCAAACTTTCAGTAATATCAGTCAAGTCATCCGAGATTTCCGACTTCGAATTTGCAATCGCATTTTCCATTCTGAAAATGGATGGTGCAACTTTATCTAAATCAGCATCTGCGACAGTCGCCCCGTCTGCAGCAATTGCATCCTGCTGCAATGCTGTTGCACCGGCTGCTGCGCCACTGCGGATTGTTGCCAGGTCACCAATTGTATCCTGCTTTGTCGCCAAACCTTGTTCCAATGCTGTTTTTGTTGCTGCTGCCTGAACACCTGTATTCAGTTCATTAACAGCCGCTGTCAAGTTTGATTTTGCTGTTGTTGTCAATGTGCTAATATCACCAGTTTTTCCTTCCAAATATTCAACAGATGCGATTTCTGCATTTGCCGCCGTTACGGCCATCATCGCAACCAAAGACGCTGTAATAATTTTTTTCATTTTTCTTTCCTTTCTTTCTTAATCTTTCCGTTTGCAGGGAAGATAAATCCCCACAAACAGATTATTCTATATTGTTATTTACCTGCTTTTTTTTAGAACCCTGTTTCACCAGTTGCACGTTCAATCACTTCCCATGTGTATGCAGAATTATTAAATGTCAACACACACTTGTTTGTTGGGTTTGAACATGGACCCTGTGGCTTTGGTATCGCCGCATTTGCTGTTGCCTGGGCCGCTGCCGCATCTGCTACCCCCTTGTCCGCCTGGGTCTGCGCCGCATCTGCTGCTGACTGGGCTGCTGCTGCATCTGCCAATGCCTGGTTTGCATCTGCCTGTGCTGCATCTGCTGCTGACTGGGCTGCATCTGCCGCCGCCTGCGCTGCTTCTGCTGCAGACTGTGCATTTGCTACTGCCGTATCATTTGACGATTTGTATGCATCCAAATCTGCCTGGGCATCATCACCGGCTTTCTTTGCCGCTGCAACCGCTGCATTATTTGTTGTTTTATAGCTGGCCAAATCATTTGCAACCTGTGTTGCACTGCCACTGGCTGTTGCAATCTGACCTTCTAAATCTGTTTTCAGGGCCGTATCTTTTTCATCGGCATATGCCTTGGCATCTGCCAATGCCTGATTTGCCTTGTTTGTTGCATCTGTTGCCGCCGCCGCAATGGCTTCTGATTTTGCAGTTGCTGCACTGCCGGCTGTATCATAGTTTGTTGCCAAACCATCTGCATAGGCCTTGGCATCTGTCAATGCCTGATTTGCCTTGGATGTTGCATCTGCTGCCGCCGCCTCAATGGCTTCTGATTTTGCAGTTGCTGCACTGCCGGCTGCATCATAGTTGTCTGCCAAACCATCTGCATAGGCCTTGGCATCTGTCAGAACCTGTGTATCTGCTGCCTTGTACGCCGCATCCATAGCAGAAATCGCATCTGCATTATCACCAATCAGCCCACGAAGCTCGGCATCGTCATATGTCGCACTAGACTGGGCATCTGCAATCATTTGAACAACGGTCTTACCTTCTGCAACTGCACCAATTTTGTCGTTAATCGCACTATCAGCAGTTTCAAATGCAGTTTTTTGTGCCGCATCTAAACCATCTGCATAGTCTTTTGCCGCCTGTAAATTTGTTGTATCGGCCTGTGCCAATTCTGCAACCTTTGTATCATAAGCTGTCTGTGCAACTTTGGCATTAATTTTGCCTTCTAATTCTGACTTTGCAGTACTTAATGCATTTGCAGCTGTTGCTTCTGCTGCGGATTGTGCGGCCGATGCCTCGGTTGCTGCCTTGGCATCAACGTATGCCTTGGATGCAACGGCTGCATTTGCTGCATTGACGGAAACCAAACCCATCAAAACTGTAAAAATACCTGCTGTTAATTTTTTCATGTCTCCCTTCCTTTTTTTTAGGTTATCCCATTTTATCATTTTTTGCCTAGGTTGGTAAAGGCAAAAAATGAATATTTTGGGATTTTTTTATTAATTTCATTAATCCAATGTTATTAGTTTAAATAATCATTAACAGGTTCAGTCAATGGCACCCATGAAATTGTATTTGTGGCCTTGTTAATTGACAGAACACAGTCCTGTGTTTCGCATGCTGCTGGTGCACTAATCTTTTTTGCCAACTCTGTTTCAATTTCAGATTTTGCACTCGCCAAAGCAGTGGCCGCTGTTTGTTCTGCCGCCGCCTGTGCTGCATTTGCCTTGGATGTTGCATCTGTTGCCGCTTCAGACTTTGCTGTTGCAATCTGACCTTCTAAATCAGATTTCAGTGCTGCATCTTTGCCATCCGCATATGTTTTTGCATCTGTCAATGCCTGGGCTGCCGCTGCCGCTGCTGCATCCGCTGCATCCTGGGCTGCATCAGCCGCAGATTTTGCCGTGGCTGCGTCTGCTACACCCTGTTCAGCAGTTGTTTTTACACCCGCCAACGCTGTATCATTTGACGATTTGTATGCATCCAAATCTGCCTGGGCATCATCACCAGCTTTCTGGGCTGCTGCTACCGCTGCATTATTTGACGTTTTGTATGAATTCAAATCTGCCTGGGCATCATCACCGGCTTTCTTTGCCGCTGCAATTTCACTTGAATTTGATGTCTTGAACAAATTCATTTCATCTTCCGACACATAATTTGAATCCATCGCCGCAATCGCTTCGGTATTTGACTTAACCGCACCATTTGCCAATTCATCTGTGTATGCCTTGGCATCTGTCAATGCATCTGCTGCACTGCCGGCTGCATCATAGTTGTCTGCCAAACCATCTGCATATGACTTTGCTGCTGCTTCTGCCGCATCCGCTTCACTTTCTGCATATGACTTTGCTGCTGCTTCTGCCGCATCCGCTTCGCTTTCTGCATATGTCTTAGCTGCTGCTAATGCCGCATCTGCACTGCCGGCTGAATCATAGTTGACTGCCAAACCATCTGCATACGATTTTGCAGACTGCAATGTTGTTGCATCCGCTCCTGCAAAATCTGTTCTGATTTGTGCGTCTGCCGCTTCACGTGCATCTTTTTCTGCACTGACCGCTGATGCAATTTGATCTGCGACACCTGTTTCACCCGTCAAAGCTTTAACCGCATCAATCTGTGATTGCAAACTGGTATCAGTATTACCCAAAGCGGTCATTTTTTCGTTATACACTGTCAGGTCAACCTTTTTCGCCAATTCTGTATCAACATAATCTTTACCTGCCTTGGTCGCCAATGTTCCAGACACAGTTGTCAATGTACTTGCATTTGTCGCAATTGACTGTGCATTTGTTGCAATATCTGCTGTGTTTTTGTTTACTTTTGCATCATTTTCTGCTTTATATTCATTCAATGCAGTTGTAACTGAACCAGATTTTGCATCGACATAGTCCTTGGATGCGACATTAATTGCCGCATCTGCTGCCCCTGTGGCACCCATCAAGATTGCCGCCATAAAGCCAGAAAACATAATATTTTTTACTTTCATTTTTTTTCCTTTCTTTCGTTAATTATGCCTGGCCCATTATGGCGGGTTTTGGCATGGTTAGCTTATTATTATAAACTTTCACCTGTGATTATATCTGTTGTACCGTCACCGTTAACAACCGCAACCTGATTCAGTGTGATATTCCCGAAACCGTCAGAAATCACCAGATATCCACCCTTGGTTGTCAGAATGCCTGATGCACTGACAAAGTCCCCATCTTCGATCATTCCCTGCAAGGTTTCATCTGCCTGTTCACGTGCCGTTGCTTCATCTGCAATTGCCTGGGCATTTGTTGAAATCTTGCCATCCAGGGTTGTGTCTGCTGCTTTATATGCATCTTCTAATGCTTTATCTGCCGCTGCAAATTCACTACGGATTGTTGTGTCTGCCGCCTGCAGGTCATCAATTTCACCTTCGGCTGTTGCAACACGTGTTGTCAGCGCACCCAAGTTAGTAGAAGTTCCAGACAAAGACTGATTCAATTCTGCAATTTCATCGTCTGTGTATTTTTTTGCATCTGTCAAAACCTTGGCATCTGCCTGTTCGCGTGCACTTGCTTCTGCTGTGATTTTGCCATCCAATGCTGTATCTGCTGCTGCAAAGTCGCTACGAATTGTTGTATCTGCCGCCACCAGGTCTGCAATATCTTCTGCCATTGCTGTGTCTGCATTTTCACGTGCAGTTGCTTCTGCAGAAATCAAACCACGAACTGCGGTATCATCATATGTTGCCGCCGTCTGTGCATCAGCAATCATATCTACAACCGTCTTACCTTCTGCAACGGTACCGATTTTATTGCTAATTGCTGTGTCCGCAGCTTCACGTGCACTTGCTTCTGCTGTGATTTTGCCATCTAATGCTGTATCAGCCGCAGCAAAGTCGCTACGAATTGTTGTATCTGCCGCCACCAGGTCTGCAATATCTTCTGCCATTGCTGTGTCTGCATTTTCACGTGCGGTTGCTTCTGCAGAAATCAAACCACGAACTGCGGTATCATCATATGTTGCCGCCGTCTGTGCATCAGCAATCATATCTACAACCGTCTTACCATCTGCAACGGTACCGATTTTATTGCTAATTGCTGTGTCCGCTGCTTCACGTGCACTTGCTTCTGCTGTGATTTTGCCATCTAATGCTGTATCTGCCGCCGCAAAGTCAGTTCTGATTTGTGCATCCGCCTGTGCACGTGCACTTGCTTCTGCATCAATCTTGCCCTGCAGTGCCTGGTCTGCCGCCTGCATATCTGTGGTTGTTGCAAAAGGCGTCAAATCCAATGTGCTTTTAACAACATTGTTTGTGATGTCGATACCTGTACCTGCAGACAAGTTATCCTGTTTTTTTGCCAATTCAGTATCAACATACGACTTGCTGGTCAGTTCATACTGCACGGCTGCATCGGCTGCACCGCATACACCAGCAAAGATTGCCGCTGCAAATCCTGAAAACATAATGTTTTTCACTTTCATTTTTTCCTTCCTTTCTTTCGTTAAATTATCGCGGTTTAACAACCGAATTTTATTGACCTTCGACAACACTTACGGTTACCCAAGTCGCCTTATCCCCTTCTGATTTCAACATGGCCATTGTACCATCTGGCAGTTGCATATTTATAAAGTCTGCTTCAACCTTATCTTTATATGCCAACGCACCCAAAGTTGCCAATTCTGCATCAATACCACTGATTGCTTCGATTACCTGTTGCATTGCTGTATCAGTAGCATAATCTGCTGCAATTTCTTCAACCTTGCTTTGCAGTTCTTTCACAGTCGCATCAGACGCAGTGCTGCCACTTAATTCAGTAACCACATCTTGCAAATCCTTCAAATCAGCTGCCGCTGCATAATCACCGGCCGCCTGTTTTGTTGCAATCGCCGCATCCAGGGTTGACTTAACCGAATTTAACTGTTCTGTCGTAACCAAATTTGTCGGCACATCTTCCAAATCATTATAAGAACCAGTTTTTGCAACTTCATGCAACGTCAACAATTCTGCCGCATTTTCATTTGCCAAATTCTGGGCCGCATCTGCCACAGACTTTGCCGTCGCCGCATCTGCCACCCCTTTGTCTGCCTGGGCTTGCGCTGCTGCTGCCGCCGCCGCTGCTGCTGCCGCCGAATTTGCCGCAGTTGCCGCATCCGCTACACCTTTGTCTGCCTGCGCCAAAACTTCTGCAACCTCAGCATCATTCAACAACTTATATTCATCCAAGGCACCCGCCACAGTCGCCGCATCCGCCACACCTTTATCCGCCTGGGATTGTGCTGCTGCTGCTGCCGCCGCCGCTGCTGCAATTGCCTTGCCTGTTGCACCATCTGCACTTAATGCTGTTTCTAATGCAGAAATCTTACCATCTTGTACATCCTGTTCACCTTCAATTGCTGTGATTTTCCCCTCAGCCGTATCAACGCGCCCTGTCAACGCAGACAAATCCGCCGTTGCACCACCCAAAGAACCTGTCAAATCTGCAATTTCCGCATCCGTATACTGCTTTGATTCTGCCAATGCCGCCGCCGCAGAACCCGCCGCATCATAATTTCCTGCCAAACCATCTGCATAATCCTTGGCCGACTGCAATGTTGTTGCATCTGCCGCCGCAAACCCCGCCTTGATTTCAGCATCTGCTGCTTTATACGCCACATCCATGGCCGCAACTTTATCGTCTAATGCCTTGTCCGCATTTTCACGCAGAACAGCTTCGGCCGCAATCAACCCCTCTAATTCATCAATCGAGGCCTGCAAAGCCGTCTGTGCTGCTGTCAATTCGGTTTTTTTCGCATAATCATCTTCTATAACCTTTACACGATTAACCAGTGCCGTCAGATCCGCACCTGTTGCCGAACTGCCCTGCAATGCTACAACATCACTCTTCAAAGTTTCCAAATCAGCCGCCGCCGCATATTCACCAGCCGCCTGTTTGCCTGCAATTTCCTGTTCTAACGCGGTCTTCAAATCATTTAATGCAACTTTGGTCGCAAAATCACCCAAATCACCAGTCACATCATTCAATGCCGCCTGCAAGGCATCAAATTCTGTCTTGCCCGCAAAATCTTTCGCCAAATCATATGTCTTTGTCACATCATCCTGAACAACGGTTAAAACCTTGTTTGCATACTCTACACTCGTATGCTCACCACTGACCGCTTCTATATCCGCCGCCAACTTATCAACATTCAACTTCAGATCTGACGCATCTTTTTCCAACGCATCAACAGACGCATTCAAATCTTCGAACTGTGCCGGAATATTGCTATCAGAATTTTCCTGATACCCCATCCACTGTTCCAAAACCTCGATACGGGTCTGCAAATTACCACTTGTCGAACTGTTATTAATTACCGTTTTATCTGGCGCACTGGACGTTGCCAAATACTTACCAATCGACAAACGTGGTGTTGCCGCCACACGTGATGCCGCCGTACGCGTTGCCGCCGCACGCGTTGAACCATCTGACGACGCCCCCAAACGCATTGCCCCCGCACGCACCGCATTCGCTGCTGTGGACGTTGTCGTTCCCGACTTTGCTGTCGCCGCACTGGACGTGCCAGAATATGTACCTGCACCACCCAATGAACGTACCGCTGTCGCACCATTTGCCGGTGCAACAATCGCCGCACACAGCACACACACTATTGATAATGTTGATATTTTCAGTTCGTTTTTCATTCAGTTCTCTCTACTGCTTTCAGTTTATCACATTTTGCGAATCGGGGTCAATACCTTTTTCTGCTTTTTCCTAAAAATCTTGCTACTTTTTTTAGAACTCGTACCGCAATCCGATTGAAATCGAATTATCCAGGATTAAACCAACCTTGTTTGAAATATCATATTCATCATACGGTGGTTCAACATACTGAAATGAACGATTATGTTCTGGCCCAACCAGTGCTGACAAGCGATACCGCAAATCCAACCACAGGTTATAATCCAACTTATGTGCATAGCCGAACATCAGCGCCCCCATCGGCGACACACCACGCTCGCTGTCGTCACCACCGACAAAATCTGCACCATACCACTTCACTGTTGGCAACGCGATACCAGCACCTGCCCCAACATAAAAGCCATTTGCAAAATCATAGTACGCATTTGCGATTACATATGGGATAGTCAACTTGAACGTTGTACCAACATCATCATGTTCATGTGAACCAATCAGCCCACCTTCAACTTCTGCACGCCAGAAATAATCCAAACGATATCCCGCAAACAGACCGCCCCCAAAGACAACCTCTGTATACGATTCATTATCCAACATTTCACTGTTTGGCGCATCAGTATCATATTCATTTTCCCAATTCAGCAAACTCAAACTGGCACGTCCACCGATATACCACCCTGACTTTTCTTTTTCATAATAATCATAGTTAACAGTATAACCACCATCATTATTACGAACCAAATGACTTGGTGCTGCATTTACTGCTGTGGCTGTTACGGCCGCCAACACTGCCACTGACAAAATTTTTTTCATAATAAACCCTCCAATTTTTCCTATAGTATACCATAAAATTAATCAGTTTCCAAAAACAAAAAAACAATTATTGACATCTTTTTGCATTTTTTGCTAAATTTCACTTGTAGAAAACTTTTATTCACATTACAGAAAGGAAGACAACATGAAAAAAATCATCTTAGCATTGGCAACTCTGGCAATTGCCGCCTGCGCACACGCACCAAAAGAACTTGACGGCCAACACGCATTTTTTGAATTCGATTCGGCCGTTATCACACCTGCCGCCCGTGACAGTCTACAGGGCCAGGCATTATACATGAAGAAAAACCCTGACATCAAAATTACCCTGCAGGGTCGTTGTGACGAACGTGGCTCGACCGATTACAACCTGGCCTTGGGTGCGCTGCGTGCCGGCAATGCTGCCCACGTCATGATTCACGAAGGCATCGAACCAGAACGCATCAAAACAATTTCATACGGCAAAGAAAACCCAATCTATCCTGGAACCGGCGAAGAAGTTTGGGCCAAAAACCGTAACACAACAACAGTTGTTCGCAAAACAAAGTAAAAAAATGCCCCACCGGGGCATTTTTATTTGACGATAAAATTTTTTTCTATTATATTCCATACCATGGAAGAAAAGACAGCAATCTCGTTTGCAAATGTGGCGGCACGTTATGACGATTCGCCAGAAATACTGACTGACGTATCATTTAACATCAGCAACGGTTCATTTTATTTCTTGTCTGGCGCGTCCGGTGCGGGCAAAACAACCCTGTTACGACTAATTTACCAATTGCATCGCCCATCACGGGGTCAAATAAAGTTATTTGGTAAAAACACTGGCGACATGTCACGCAACGAAATCACCAAACTGCGTCAACGCATGGCAATTGTATTCCAGTCATATTCACTGTTATCCCACCTGTCTGTATTTGACAATATTGCGTTACCACTGCGTGTACGTGGTATATCCGAAAACAAAATCAAAACACTGGTGACCAAGGTACTGGATTGGGTTGGACTGGGCAAATTTGCAGATGCCGCCCCACTCTCTCTGTCCGGCGGCCAACAGCAACGTGTATCAGTTGCCCGTGCCATTATTATCCAGCCATCTATACTGCTGGCTGACGAACCGACTGGAAACCTTGACCCAGAAAACGCATCACGTTTAATGGAATTGTTTGTTCAAATGAACAAAATGTTTGGCACAACAATTATTTTGGCCACACACAGCACCGAATTAATGAAGACATATAATTTTCCTGTGATTCATGTTGAAAATCACCGCGTATCATTTTCTGGCATCACCCCCCAAAAAACACCCGACCCCCAGCCCCAAAAAATATGGCGCGGTCCAAAACCACAATCATATTTCACAGAATTATCGAAACAATTTGACGAAATTGGGAACGCATAATGACAAAAAGACCACTTGTATTTTCATTGGTACGTGAACAATCCGTATTTATGACCGCAATCATATCGTTACTGACCTTTTTATCCGTACTGGCATTGGGGGTCGCCTTATCCATTGGCACCGGGGTCCTGCGTTGGAATTCCCAGTGGGAATTATTCGCCACTGTCCAGGTCACAACCCCAGACAACGTTGACCAGACCGCACAAATAATCAAATCGAACGCAGACAAAATGGAACAGGTCAATAAAATCAGCACAGAACAAATGCACGACTTGATGTCCCCCTGGGTATCCGGTGGCAGTGTTTTAACAGATTACCTGCCCCAGATGTGGGAAATCCAGTTTAAAACAAAATCCGACATGGATACAGTCGGCACAGCCCTGTCTAAAAACGCACGTTTTTTACCGCATGCCAGCGCACTGCAATCATCAACCACTGCGGGGTGGAAGATGATAATCATGGCCACATTGATACTAGCACTGACATTGGGGACCATTGGTATATGCATATCATATATTGCCCGCAACACCGCAATGCTGCACCGCCGCGAACTGGAAATCCTGAACCAGATTGGCGCATCTGACGAATTTATCGCCAAACAGATGCAAATAATTGTTGCGAAAATCAGTTTAATTGCATCTGGGTTTGGTTTTGTATGCGCCCTGCCAATATTGCTGCTATTATTATCCACGGCACATTCTGCCCGCATTGGTTTAATGGCGATGATGGGGTTGTCTGGTGGTGGGTGGCTGACACTGTTAATGTTGCCACTGGCGATTGTTATATTTTCTATATATATAACCCGCCGCACAACAATCAAGATTCTTCAGGCGGCATAACATGAACATACGGTGTTTTCTGACCCCATCATTTGTGTTATTCAGTTGCTTTATTCTGGGCGGCATGATATTCAAGGCCACCACCCCCATCCAATGCGGTACAATTTTACCGAACGACAGCATATTTGTTTTAACAGGCGATGAACGACGCATACCATTTGCAATGCGCAAAATGCACGAATTTCCGAACGCAGACCTGTACATTATTGGGGCTGGCGCCCAGGGCAAGATAGATGTTGCCCGCCCTGCGATAATTGAATCTGCATCAAAATCGACCTATCAGAACGCACTGGCGATACGTGAAATTGCGACGGCACGCAACCTTGACCGTGTTGTACTGATCACCACCGAAGACCACATAACCCGTGCCAAATACCTGGTCCAGTCTGAATTACCCAACACAGAAATCATAACCTGTCCTGCAACCTTGACCGGCATGCCACCTGGAAAAAGACTTGAAAGATGGGCCACCGAATATATAAAATACATCGTAACAATGCTGGGTATCAAAGAAAGTTAAAGAAACACTGGAAGCAAAGGAAAAACACATGATAAGAACAATTCTTTTCAAAATCGCATTACTGATATACTTTTTATTATGGTCACCACTGCTGTTATTGGGCCTGGTATCCAGTAAATTATCCCGCAAATTGGTTTATACTGATGCGGCTGGCACATTGGTGTTGGCACGGCTGATTTGTGGCATAAAATACCAGGTACACTACCCTGCCACCGAAGAAAACGGCATCCCAGCAATGCCAGACGGCAACAAACGTCTGGACGGCAAATCAATAATTGCAGCCAAACACATGTCAATACTGGAAATCGCTGTAATATCCAAGGTTGTCCCCAACACATTTTTCATCCTGAAACGCGAGTTACTATGGATACCGATTTACGGCTGGGCATTTTGGCGCTGTGGCATGCTGGGTGTAAATCGTGCCCGTGGCAAGACCAACATGAAAAAACTGGCCAGTGACGTTGAAAAACGTGTATTAAACGGTTATACACTGGTCATATTCCCCGAAGGCACCCGTGCCAAACCCGGTCAAAAAATAGAATTAAAACGTGGTCTGCTGTTATTGGCCCACACATTAAAATTGCCAATTTTACCTGTTGGCACAGACGCAGGCCTTTATTGGCCCAAGCATGGCCGCATGCATTCTGGCACCGCCAATGTATGGTTTGAACCATTATTGCCATGTAATGCATCTTTGAACGAAATCAGCGAAGCAATCAACCGCCACAGCGCATAAAATAAATTAGAATGTTTTAGATATGGGATGGGGGGGCGACAACGTAGTGTACAAACGCTACATAAGATGCCCACACTCGCACACAGCACATCAGATGCGTAAAATAAATTAGAATGATTTAGATAAAATCAAATCGGGCATCGCAGTGTACAGAACGTTACATAAGATGCCCGTCTCCACACACAGCCCATCAGATGCGTAAAAATAAATTAGAATGATTTAGATATGGGATGGGGGCGACAACGTAGTGTACAAAACGCTACATGAGTTGTCGCCCCCGCCCATAGATGAATTATTATAATTTATTTTTCACACCAGCCGGCACGTTTACCACCCCTGTACGGACGTCCAACCCCAGAATCTATCAAAATCTGACCGACATCACGTCCATCTGGCATAATGACATTTGCATTAATCCGCCCCAGATATTTATCATCTTTGATATTTTGTAAATCAACCACCGTTCCCCGGGGCAGCAATGTCGCCAACAAATCCTTGGCATTTTGTGCCATAATCTTTTCCGCCTGACACTTTCCGTTCATTTCTGGTGTATCGATATTTATCAAGCGCACCCGCACAGTAATTTCTATATCATCCGCCAACATAACCTGGCCGGAAAAGGTATCGCCATCAAAAATATAGTCAACCACTGCCGGCACCGCAAACGCACCTGACGACACACAGACCATCATACAAAACATCAATAACTTTTTCATAATACTTCCCTATTACATGATAAAAAACGCCCAACGGGCGTTTTTTTTACGGCAATCTGGGCGACCAAGTCGGTTCAACACCATTTATACCGTCTGGCAATTCGATATCATAAATATTTTGCCCTGTGATATCGACACTGCGAATATGACTGATACGTTCAATATCATCAACATCACGTTCTGTTTCATAATAGACGATGCGCCGTGATCCTGGGGCCCATGAAGGGGCCTCCATAAACCAGCCACCGGCCAGTATTTTTTCATTTCTGCCCCGTGGGTCCATAATCCCGACATAGAATGTATCATCCGCCATTTTTGTAAATGCGATAAATTGCCCATCTGGCGACCAGGCCGGTGTTGCATACCGCCCATTTCCATATGTCAAACGTTTAACTTCGCCCGATTCCAGGTCCAGTACATGAATCTGTTGCCGTCCAGATCTGTCGCTGTTAAATGCCATTTTTTTACCGTCTGGCGAATAAGATGGACTGGTATTAATTGAATTACCAAAGGTTAATTGACGCAGTTTTTTTGTTTCAATATCATATTCATATATATGTGTCACCCCTTTTTTCACCAGCGAAATGGCAACTTTTTTACCATCCGGCGAGAATCGTGGCGAAAAGTTCATTCCCCCAAACATTCCCAACCTGCGCTGTTCACCAGTATCCAGATCTAAACTCCACACCATTGGATCATCATCATAGTATGACAAGAACACAATTGATTGCATATTTGGCGAAAAGTGCGGCGACATAACAAACGTATCTTTATCTGACAGATATCGCATCCCATAACCATCTTGGTCCATAATTGCCATACGTTTTGTACGATTATAAATTGGTCCTGTTTCTGCAATGAACACGATTTGCGTATCAAAGTACCCGATTTCCCCGGTTAATCTTTCATATATTGCATCTGCCATGATATGCGCCATACGGCGAACAGACTTGCGCGATGCAACCAGCGATTGTGCCTCTATCTGTTCTTTGCCATCAACGTCCCAAACAAAAAACTCTAATCTATATCTATCTTTGGAATCTTTGGTTAACTTTGCCTGAACCAAGACCTGTGTTTTTATTGCCTTCCATGATTGAAAGTTTGGCATTGCATGCATTTTAACATATTCTGGGAACGCATCATGATTAACGATACGAAACAGCCCAGTACGCTTCAGGTCATTTTCCACCACTTCACGTATCATGGTGGCATCCTTGCTGCGTGCACCGTCTGCAGTCTCGAATTTTTGAACAGCGATTGATATTGGCTTTGCAGCCCCTGCAACGATATCCACTTTTAATTCTGCCATGGCACCACCGACAGACAACAGAACCATCACCAACATGGTGAATAACTTCTTCAGCATAAAAAATCCTTTCCATCTTGTTAAACAGACACACCAATTCTATAGACATAAATCAGAAAAATCAAACCGAATATTATAAAAACTCGCACTACACAAACGCCAACACCGCCGCCATCACAACCGTACTGACACATGTAAATATATTTGTATTGACAAATGTATTTACAATGGTATAGTTCCTTGTAAACACGGCAGTATTGCCACATGTATAGGGGATTGTCTATGCCAAACGTGATGCAACAATTATTTGTAATGAACATGGAAACCTTGCTGCGTGAATATGCCGCATACAAGGCATTTAACAAATCCGACTGCGTCATAAATATGCGAATTCCGCGTCCAATTTTGGACAAGATAAAAGAACTGGCCGACGCCCAGCACGTACCATATCAATCATTAATATCTTCTGTTTTATTTTCACTGGCAAATATCGAAGATAAAAAATAACAACATAAATATGGGGGAACACAAAATGCCAATACCATCAAAATCTGTTATCTATGAAACATTAAACAACACCCGTCACCTGCCCGCCCCCACACAATTGTCCCTGTTTTCGAAAAACGATACCGACACAGATAATGAATACTGGTACTATTCAGATTTACACAATCTGTTTGGCGAAGGTTGTTTCCCCACAACCTGCGGCATGAAAAACTATACATGGACCAAGATAATCATGCCATACGAACAGAAACTGAACACAACCTATACACCCGCCACCCCAGATTTTTTCGATGGGCACATCATTGAATTTTCGCACAGCTATAATCTGGACGGACATTCATTCAAAAACGCAAACGATTTGCGCATATCACGTTACGGCTGTTGGTGCCTGTCCCGTGACAATCCATACATGATTTTTGCCCGCACATACTTTCTGTCGCCAATAATTCGCAGCGACATGAATTTTTCCGACATGCAAAATTTATCATACCAGTTTGCCCGCCCCTACCTGCGTCACAGATTAACCCAATACGAAAAGCAATTGGCTGGCATCATCAACAAACACAATGGCGACTTTCGCCAAATCAATCACAGCATGGCACGAACACTGTTCTATGGCTACAGCACTGCGGATATCAAATCGCAATATCACATCCCTGAACGCACCGGCGATCCAATCGCCAACTATATGGGTGCCGCATCATTAAATGCCAAGGCCGCCGCCCTGCGTGATACCATCTTCACATTTAACAATGCGCCCCGACAAAACATAAATGTATTATCCGAAATTCTGCACCACGAATTAACCCGCCAGCGCATCACGATGATTCACGACCTGGACACACGTCCCGAACTGGACATTTTTTGCACCCCCGTATCCCAGGTACAAAACCAAATGAAACACACCGAACGCAATTTTATATATACCTATCAAAACAAAAGAATCAGATAATGGGGAAATAAAAATGCGACCAAACGGTCGCATTTTTTCCCACCGAAAACGAATAATTATTCAAAGAAATTTTGCACACATCCCAACGAACCGCCCTGACCGGCCATTGACATAAACACCGTCAAAATTGTTCCGATACTGAACAACAGAACAAAACCAACCAACAATCCAACACCCTTTTCAGACACTTCTTTCTGAATATCAACCTTTCCTGCTTTTATATAACCCCATGCCCAACCAGCAATCGACATACCCGCACCAATAAATGCCAACAGACGCAACATACTGAATATGCCATTAAATTCGGTTGCCAATTTGCACAGAACATTATTATAGTTCACCGCCGCCATTGCCGGCACCGATGCCATAATACCAACCATTGCAAAACTTATTTTTTTCATCAGTTTTTTCATATTAAAACCCCTTTACCTTTTCCAGTATTGTACCACAAATCATGACACAATTCAAACAATATAAATAAAAAAATCCGCCATACGGCGGATAAGTTTTTTATTTTACAAACACATATTTTTTTGCACCGCATTTTTGTGCACAGCCACAGTCGGACTTGGCAACTGGTGTCAAAACCTGACGTTCTGTACGTGGTGTCTGCCACATATTATCCTTTTGATACAGATCCCGGCACATTGTATTGCGATAGACAATTTTTTTATCTGAATCCAACAAACGAATATCATCAGAATATCTGCGACCACGTTCTGCGGAATAGAACACACAATCTTCGCCATCCTGGGTATAACGCACCCCACCTTTGTAATAGTCATAATATCCCCCACAGCCGGACAAAACGACCAAACCAAACAATGCAAATACAGTCTTTTTCATTTTTCACACCTTTACAAACGTTTTATCTCTGTCCGCCCCCAGTTTATGTCGTAATTGTTGCACAACCTGGGCCAATGTCAAGAAATCTGATAAAAAACAAACTGAAAAATCATAAAAAAATGTTATAATCCATATAAACAGCCAAGGGAACAAACAATGAAATATACAAAACTGGGTCTGACAAACACGAAACAAATGTTCCAAGACGCACTGACCGGTCGCTATGCAGTACCTGCATTTAACATATACAACATGGAAACGTTAATGGCGGTTTTATCTGCCGCCCGCACGACACACAGTCCGGTCATCCTGGGGGTATCAGAATCCGCACTGAAATACATGGGGGCCGACATGCTGGTTGGGATGATTGGTGGATGTAACATATCACCAGATATGCAAATTGCACTGCACCTGGACCATGGCAATTCCGTTGCCGCATGCCAACACGCAATTGAAATCGGATTTTCATCCGTCATGATAGATGCCAGCAAACTGCCCTTTGATGAAAATGTAAAATTAACAAAACAGGTTGTTGATTTTGCCCACAAACACAATGTTTCTGTCGAATCTGAATTGGGCACACTGTCCGGCATTGAAGACGAAAATACATTTGGCACACAATCATCGTATACAAACCCATCGGACGTGGAAAGATTTGTTCAGTTAACCGACACAGATTCCCTGGCGATTGCCATCGGCACCAGCCACGGCGCATACAAACGCACCGCCCCAACCCAAGAATTACGCTTTGACATATTATCAGAAATTGCCAAACGTCTGCCTGATTTTCCATTGGTTCTGCATGGTGCATCCAGCATCCCTACAGATTTAGTCAACACAATAAACGAATACGGTGGAAATCTATCTGGTACACTGGGAATCCCCAGCACACAACTGCGCCAGGCAACCCAAATGAACATATGCAAAATAAATGTAGACAGTGATTTGCGTCTTGGCTTTACCGCTGCCGTTCGCCAGCACCTGGCACAAAATCCCAACAATTTTAATCCACGTGAAATTTTGGGTGCCGCCCGTGAAATGATGACAACCATTTGCATAAATGAAATAAGAAATATAATGGGTTCAGAAAATAAAAGATAATGATATAGATACCAGACGGGGGGGCACTCGGTGCCGGGGTGGGCCCCACCCTTTGTCATTGCGGCACCATACACACACTATCGTCATACCGGCGGCGGCCGGTATCCATTGTGCCCCCCCCCGCACACAGCACATCAGATGCGTAAAATAAATTAGAATGATTTAGATATGGGACGGGGGCGACAACGTAGTGTACAAACGCTACATGAGTTGCCCACACCCGCACACAGCACATCAGGTGCGTAAAATAAATTAGAATGATTTAGATATGGGACGGGGGCGACAACGCAGTGTACAAACACTACATGAGTTGCCCACACCCGCACACAGCCCATCAGATGCGTAAAATAAATTATAATGATTTAGATAAAACCAAATCGGGCATCGCAGTGTACATAACGTTACATAAGATGCCCGTCCCCGCACACAGCCCATCAGGTGCGTAAAAAATTAAATAGAATGATTTAGATGTGAAACGGTTCCGACAACGTAGTGTACAAACGCTACATGAGTTGTCGGAACCGTCCACAGATGAATTATTATATTTAATTTTTTTTATTTTGCCCGTTCAACGTATTCCAGGGTTTCAGTATTTACAACTATCTTTTCACCTTGTTCAATGAACAGTGGCACTTGAACACGTACACCGTTGTCCAAGATGGCCGGTTTACCACCACTGGATGAAACAGTTTGCCCCTTTAATGCAGGTTCTGTTTCTTCGACTGTTGCGATTACAGTTTTGGGCAGCGAAATGGACACAGGTTGCCCTTCGACAAAGTTCGCCTTGACCACCATTTCCGGTGCCAAGAACTTCATTGATTCACCCAACGAATCAACCGGCATTGTAAACTGTTCATAGTCGGACAGATTCATAAAGAACGCATCTGTACCATCTGCATACAGATATTGACAATCAAAATCTTCAACCATCAGTTTTTCAACTTTATCTTCTGCACGCCAGCGATCACCGCCTTTGTTCCCCGAATCAATATCACGCAGGTCGGCCTGAACGAATGCCCCACCCTTGCCCGGTTTTACTTTGGTAATTGATGTCACAGAATAACGTTTACCATTGTGCGAGATAACCCAACCCACACGCATATCATTTGCAATATAAGATGCCATAATTAAAACCCCTTGGTTAATAAAACTGTTTTGATTATAAAAATATCTGATTCAAACGCAAGTATTATTGCATTTTTCGCTTATTATCCCAGTATCTGTCAATACTGTCCATAATCAGTTTATCAGCGGTCGCCCGGTCTGCCCATCCCAGAACTTTGGACCACTTGTTCGGCTGCAGGTCTTTATAGTGCTGAAAAAAGTATTCAATTTTCGAACGCAGAATTTCTGGCAACTGTTCAACAAACTCTATTTTTTCATAGTATGGGTCAATTTGTCCCCGTGGCACACAGATAATTTTCTCGTCACCACCGGCCTGATCTTCCATCAGCAATGCCCCAATTGGTCTGACCTCGATTAAAACACCGGGACGCAGTGGCGCATTACAAACCACCACACAGTCCAGCGGGTCGCCATCATCCCCCAGTGTCCCCGGGAAATAGCCATAGTTTGCAGGATATGCCATTGGCGCATGCAAGATTCTGTCCACTTTTAACAGTCCAGTATCTTTATCAATTTCGTATTTTACATGTCCATTTTCAGGAATTTCGATAATTGCGTTCATTTTTTTTGGTGGCATAACACCTGGCGACAGTTTTTCTAGTGTCATATTATTTTTACCTCTTTAAAATTTTCGGCAATCAGATTATCAGAAAAAATCCGATTTTCAATTATAAAACATAAAAAAACCGCCATACGGCGGCTTTTCTTATTTTCTTACATTCTCATCGGCATCAGAACATATAATGCATCTGTATCCTTGTCGATTGAATTAATTTTTGTTGGCGCCAATGGGTCCTGCATTTCCATTTGGAACTTTTCCCCTTCGACCTGTCCTGCCACATCCAGCAAGAATTTAACATTAAACACAACAGTAAACGAACTGTCACCATTGTATTCGATATCCAATTCCTGGGTTGCGGTACCGGCATCTGGGCTGGACGCATTGATAACCAGTTTATTCATACTGAACGTCAACTGCACCGACTTTGTTTTATCGACACTGGCAACAGAAACCAAATCAACCGCATTAATAAATTGTTTTCTGTCCAGGATTGCGATTTTATCGTTCCCCTTTGGAATAACCACACGATAGTTTGGATACTGTGCATCCACCAGTTTGCTGGTCAATGTTGCAGAACCAACTGTGAAACGTGCCTTGGTATCAGACAGTTCAACAGTTACATCATCAACGTTTGCATCTTCCAACAACTTGGACAATTCACCAATTACACGGCGTGGCAAAATCACAGCGGGCATTTCAGCACTGCCGACTGGCGCCACCATTGCGCACAGTGCCAAACGTTGTGCATCTGTTGCAACCGCCGTCAATTTTTTCACATCGCCATCATCTGCGATATGGAAATAAATCCCACCCAGGTGATAACGCACATCATCCGTTGGTATTGCAAACTTGGTCTGATTAATCAAGTGTGCCAAATCACCTGTTGTCATCTGGAATTTTGTTGTCAGATTGCTGCCTGCCATGGCGGGGAAATTTTCTGCTGGCAATGTTGGCAGACGGAACACGGCCCGTCCACTGGACACAACCAGTTGATCACCCGACTGTTTAAAAGAAATTTCTGCATCATCTGGCAATTTACGCACAATATCATACAGCATCTGAACTGGCACAGTCGTTTTTCCACCCAATGTAATATCTGCGGCGACATGTTCAACCAATTCCAAATCCACATTTGTTGCCGACAGAATCAAATCATCTGCGACTTCTAACTTTACATTCATCAAGATTGGCAGTGTTGCACGCTTTTCCACGATGGACTGCATATGCCCCAATGCACGTATTAAAACCTGACGAAAAACCGAGAATTCCATTCCTATACTCCTGTTTCCTTATCTTCGTACATGTGTTTATCCTACACTCTGTTGATACCAGCATAGCAAAAAAGACCGATTCGGTGCAAGACCAAATACACCGAACCGACAACAAAGAATATTTACATTATTTATACAAGACCTTTTCTAACTTTGCCCGCAACTTTTTCATATCATCATACTTTGTGAATTTTCCTTTTTCTGCGATTGATATATCGCCACTTTCTTCGGACACGACCAAGACAGTTGCCCTGGACACCTCGCTCAGCCCCAGTGCCGCCCGATGTCTGGTTCCATATTTCCAGTTCAGATTATTCTGCGACAGTGGCAAAATTGCCCCTGCATATGCAATTCGGTCTTTTTCAACAATCACAGCCCCATCATGCAGTGGTGTCTTATCAAAAAATATTGTCAGCAATAATTCAGTTGAAATACGTGCATCCAAACGCACCCCTTTTTTATCAATTGCACTTTCGTCCAGCATTGCCGGAAACACAATTAATGCGCCCGTATGCTTTTGCGACATATATTCTGCAGCTGACACAATTGCATCCAGCGACTGTGTATTTTTTGTTTTTACCCCGCCCCGCTTCAGCATTCTTCGCCACTCATCAACATTTCCCATCAGCGCCATAAACTTGCGCAATTCTGGTTGAAACACCACAATCAAACTCAACGACAAGAACAATGCGGTATAGTGCAAAAAACTGCCCAGCAAATCCAGTCGCAACCACATCAATACGAAACTCAGCATCCATAACCCTGCCAGCCCTAATAACCCACGCACCAACTTTTCAGACTGAGTATTTTGAATAAAGCTGCGGTAAAACAGCCACACCATCACAGCGATAATGACAATCTGAACCAATCCCATCCAATTAAACATATACCTTCTCCCTTATTATTAAAAAATTATGACACAGGAAATTCCCGCAACACATCATTCAATGATGTTTTTTTATCTGTCGATTCTTTACGTCGACCGATAATCAACGCACATCGAACACCATAATCCCCCGCCGGGAATTTTTTTGTATATGTCCCAGACACTACAACAGACCGTGGCGGAATAAAACCTTTGTATTCAACTGGCTGCTCTCCTGTTACATCAATAATACGACTTGACCCTGTTATAACAGTATTTGCCCCCAGTACCACTTCACGACAAACATGCACCCCTTCGACCAAAACAGATGCCGCCCCAATAAAACAATCATCTTCAACAATCACCGGTGCCGCCTGCACAGGTTCCAATACACCACCAATTACTGCATTTGCACCGACATGCACATTTTTACCAACCTGCGCACAAGAACCAACTGTCGCCCACGTATCAATCATTGTTCCTGAATCAACATATGCACCAATATTTATATATGATGGCATTAATATCGCACCTGGTGCGACATACCCCCCATAACGTGCCACCACATTTGGCACAGCACGCACCCCCAGATTTTGCCATCCCCGTTTTATATCAATTTTATCGAACCACTCAAAATCCCCCGCATGCATTGTACGCATTGATTGTATTGCAAAATACAGCAGAACTGCCTTTTTTACCCACTCGATTGTTTGCCATTTGCTGTTTTCCAAATCCACAGGTTCTGCACACCGCAGCACACCTTTATCCAGATCATCAACCACCGCACAGATTACCTGACGCACATCATCTGATTCTAACAATTGCCGATTTTCCCATGCGCTTTCAACAAGATTTTTTTTGTCATCAAACATCCAGCCCCCCAAAAAATTATTCGACATGCAAAAGACTGTTTTGCAGAACATCTATTGGCTCACTAAACCAATCTGGATCATCAGGATAAACCATTGCACCACGTTTCATCGCCGTCTTACACGGTGTATCATCCGCCAGCCAATTTTCCAGCAAATCCCCCGCAACCAGCCCAATACCTGTCCCTGCGACCAAACCAATACCACCTGTAAACGGCGCCAACAGCAATCCCAGTCCTGTCGCAGATGCAACCTTTCCTGCAACTGCGGCACCACTGATTTTCATTTCGGGTTCTGCCAAACTGCCTGTCAACTCAATAGAATTAACCACATTTCCCGTCAGTGACAATTTTAATCCCCGCACAGGCACTGTTGTCAGCGACATCTTTAATTCTTCCTGTCCTAAATCCAGCATACCCGCCAATCTGATATTTATTGCATTTGTTTCAATTGCGAAACCGTTTTGTGTTTCGAACACCCCATCACGCAGTTTTGCATTCAGTGCCAAACACGCAACTTTAATCTGATTGTGTTTTTTTTCAGAACTGAACAAGTCCTCGATACTGTGCCGCAGCGACGTCAAGAAATCTGTTCCATACACATATGATACCAGCGCAGAATGTGCATACCCCGGCGCCACCGAATACAACTGCACAGGCCCTGTGATTGTTTGCATAAATTCAGACAAATTTTCACCATTTGCCTGCACATAGATATCTGCATTTACTGGCAAATCAGACAACAAATCGTTCTTTTTTATTTGATTTAATATGTCACCAACACTTACATTTTTTGCATCGGCCGCCACCGTTGCCCACAGCCGTCCATCTACATCTATATCAACATCTGCCGCTGCCACAAAATCACCACCACCCAGATGTGTTTTTAGATCAATTCTGGCAAAGTTATCTTTCAGATTCATCTTTAAATCTAAATCCTGGATATTCAGGTTGCGATATACGATAAAGTTTCCAAAATCGATACGCGCATTAACATTTTTTTCACGAAACCATTTACCAAACAAAGGCACATCCTTGAACACATTTAATTCACGATTTGGCCGCACCCATTTGTTTGAATACATCCACGGAAACAAATCAACCAGTTCCACCCGTTCTGACCGCAAATCCAGGTCTATCACTGGCACCTGTTTTCCCCAGTTGTATTCCCCCAGCACTGTAAATTCAGTACGACCAAACATAACCGCAGACTTTCGCAACACAACCTTATTTCTATCTACCCCACCTGCGACATTCAGCTTTATTTCTGGCACACCATACAAATTCACCCCTAAAAACAGCCCTAACAGTTCCGGATGCGGAATATCACCCTTTACAATAAAATCGATTGGCAACTTGCTTGTCCCTTCCAGTGCGACATTTGCAATCAGCGCATCACCACCTGTTGATATTGCTACACGCACAGGATAAACCTTTCGTTCTGCATTATACGGACTCAGCGAAACAATAAATGGCTGCACCTCTGTCCCCAGTTTTATCCACCCCGTATATTCACGTGTATCCCGCTTGGGCATTAATCGAACATTAAAGCCAGCCAACGCATATTCCTGGCCCAGCACGTTCGCCTTCAGACCTTTTATCTCTATCCCGCCCAACCCTGCATCTTTGAACGGATACTTTTCCATTGTTGCATTTTCATTTTTTTGCGCATCATTTTTTACATCTGCAACAGGCGACACAGAAAAATCACCATCTGCATTTCTCTCCAGATTAACTTCTGCATCATAAACGATAACATTTTGAATTGTTGGCCTGTTTCGCAGCAATGAAATCAAGTTCAACCGCACATCTATTTTATCTGCACTAAATGCATTTTTCTTTTTTGCCCAGGACTTATTTGCCACTTTTACCTGATTTAATTCCACCTGTGGCCTCAGCGACAGTTTCCATGACACTGGCCCTTCTACTTCGATTGGCAACCCTGTTGCGTCTTGTAAAATTGCGACAATATTACCACGCAGCGATTCGAAATTTATCTGACTTAATGCAACAACAAATGCCACCCCCAGTCCAACCACACACAGGGAAAAAAATCTGACGATTGAAAAAAACTTATTTTTTTTTCTTTTCATGGCAACTTTAATTCCAAGAACTTTAACACTGGCACCATAAACTCTGGCACCACGGCCCTCAGTGTCATCATCCGTCCTGTTCCTGGGTGTTGAAATGTTAACTTATACGCAAATAAAAACAAGTTATTTGTTTCCAGTATCACAGACAACGGTCCATCTTTTTTTTGCCGTCCACCATATAAACCATCCCCAACAATTGGTGCATTCAGCGAAAACGCACTGTGCAATCTTAACTGATGCGTACGCCCAGTTTTCGGCGAAAATTGCACCCAAGACACACACCCTGCGGCCCGCCCCAGCACTTTATATTCCGTAACTGCACGTTGTGGCCGCTGCCCACTGCCATTATCCAGTCGCTTTGCACTGTCAAACACCTGCCCTTTGGCAACCCAGTTATCAATCACCCCACTGTTGTCTTTGACATCACCATTCAGTAATGCCAAATAATCCTTATGCACGGCCCTGGATTGAAATTGTTCTGCCAGGTTTTGTGCCGCCCGCTGATTTTTTGCCACCACCAACAGTCCACTTGTTTCTTTATCTAACCTGTGCACCAGTGAAATTTTATCATACGGAAACAGTGCTGCCGCCATTTTATCAATTGACTTTCGAATCCCAGTCCCACCCTGAACAGCCAACCCTGCCGGTTTATTAAACACAACAATATCTGCATCATCATGCACGATACATTGACGCAGTTTTTCTAAATCCGTTAATGAAAATTGATTTCCGCATTCTGTTTTTTGAACACACCCCTGCGCATAGTTTTTCAACGTCGGTGGCACACGTATTGCATCGCCTATACGCAGGATTTCTTGACCTTTTACCCGTTTCGAGTTAACTCGAATTTGTCCACCACGACACAGTTTATAAAATTCTCGTTGTGGCATTGATGGGAATTGTCGCAAAAACCACCGCTGCAACCGCACCCCATCTTCAACCTTGGAAATATACATTATTTCAGCCATACAAACCCCACCTTGGCACAGAACTTACTAACTATTCTGCGAACGTAATCTGGACATAGTTTGTTCCGTTCGTTCCGTTGCACGAACCAACTGCCCCACTTTCTTTTTTATCAGACAATTGATACCCCACAGAATCGGTCCATGCCCGTGTTGCCAATGCCTGGCAATCATTTTTCGTCAGCCCATTAATAGTCAACACAAACTGTCTTGCATTGCTGGGATCAACCACGACTTCATATGTTCCGCCATATGGATTTTGTTTTTTCCCCATAATCTCCAGCAACACATTCCCATCCATTCCTGAAAAATCATCATATTGACTGTGCTGTGTGCGTACCTCGTTAACGATTGCAAAGATCTCTTCTTGGACCTTCATTTGTTTTTGGTTATTAAATGCCAACTTAATCAATTCATATGCCCCCACTGTCAGCATTCCCATAATTGCCAGTACCCCCAGCATTTCAATCATTGAACGACCCGATTCTTGATTCATTGAAAAACCTCTTATTTGCTATTTAATAATTAATATTCTATCATAAAAGTTATGAATATTCAATTTTCTGATTTGATTAAGAATGCACCTGCCGCCCCCGGGGTCTATATGATGTATGACACAGACGGCAACCTGCTCTATGTTGGCAAGGCAAAAAACCTTAACAACCGCCTGCACCAGTATACTGACATATCCAAACTGGAATTACACAAACAGGTCATGCGCACTTTGGTATCCGACGTAAAATGGGAAACCGTTGCAACCGAATCGGATGCCCTTGTCCGTGAACAGGAATTAATCAAAACCCAGAAACCAAAATATAACATCATGCTAACCGATGGAAAAATGTATCCAATGTTGGCACTAACGACCGGCGACTTTCCCCGGCTGTTAAAATTTCGTGGCAAAATTTCACAACGTCGTGATGTCTACGGTCCATATCCATCTGTATCCGCATTAAATGAAACGATAAAAACGATACAACGTGTGTGTCAAATTCGCACATGCACCGACACCCAAATGCGCAATCGCACACGGCCATGCCTGCTACATCAAATTGGACGTTGCTGTGCACCATGCTGCTTCCCAAACAAACAAAAATACGCAGAAAACGTGCGTACAGCACGAAAAATTTTAACTGGCGACAGTGCCCCTATAATATCTGACTTGACCCAGCAAATGCAAACATTTTCTGCCAACATGGACTTTGAATCTGCCGCCGCAACACGCGACAAAATTGCTGCACTGACACACACTTCAAATCGTGGTATACGACAGAAACATGCGTATACATCAAATATAGACTGGAACAAAAACGTATCTGAATTGGAAAAATGGTTGGGGCTTAAAATAAACCTGGCGGGTGTATTTGATAATTCACATTTGTTTGGCAAACAGCCCGTTGGTGCCATGATAACGTTTGGTCACAGTGGCTTTGAAAAATCAGGATACCGGCATTTCAAATTACAGAACAAATCCAATGCTGGCAACGACATTGGTATGATGTCCGAATTTATAACTCGTGCTGTCAATGACGGTCCAAAATTGGATTTAATAATTGTTGACGGCGGCATCGCACAATGGAATGCAGCAACACAGAACTCGAACGGCATCCCTGTCATGGGTGTAACCAAAGGAATCGTACGCAACGGCGACGAACATTTTATATTGCCCGACGGCACCACATCCCATGATTTGGCCAAAGACTCGCCATTGTTTTTGATGTTGCGAACTGTCCGTGACGAAGCCCACCGTTTTGTCATCACATACCACCGCAACGTCCGTGCAAAGCAAATGACCGCATCTGTATTGGACGAAATTGATGGCATTGGTCCAACACGCAAACGCGCATTATTGCAACACTTTGGTTCCGTACGTGCAATTATGGACGCAGACCTAACTGCACTGTCACACGTCCCTGGATTGGGAAAAAGTGCCGCAAAAAAAATATATGCTTATTTCCACTAATCGGTGATATAATACAAACATTCATTTATTATGATGAATAACCCAAAACAAATTAAACAAGGAGAAACAACACATGAAATTTTTTGTAAACTTTTTATCTGGCTTTCGCATTGCTGCGGCCTTTGCGATTATACTGACATTGCTGATTGCAATATACAACCCCGCAATATCTGGCGCAATGTATTGGATAACATTTATATTATTTGCACTGGGGTCAATTTCCGACTGGTTTGATGGCTATCTGGCCCGCAAATACAACGCATGCAGCAAACTGGGCGGCGTACTGGATCACATTGGGGACAAGTTACTGGTTGTTAACACGCTAATAATGTTATCGATAATGATGCCAATGTGGTACATTGTGGTCCCAGTTATAATAATGATTGCCCGTGAATTATACATATCCGGTCTGCGTGAATTCCTGGGCACGCAAAAGATAGAAATGCCCGTCCCCAAGGCACGTTTTTCCATGGGCAAAATCAAAACCACACTCCAAATGATATCAATCTGTGCATTTTTACTGATACCAACATTAGGCACATTGATTGACCCAGCTGCAATCAGCACAACATTGGTACGCACATTATTTATCCTGTCATACATCAGTGTTTCCACATTATGGCTATCATTGATTGCATCTGTATGGTCTGCAACCCAATACACAATGACATTTATTGGACACTTAAAAAAGATAAAATAACAACAAATAAAAACGTTCTATACGCATTAAAACCGCCACATACGGCGGTTTTATTCACCAACCCCATACATAAAATTACCAGTTCCTTTATTTCCATAAAATTTTTGTTCCACCACATCCCACATACCATTTGATGGCACAACAAAATTTCCAATTTGCAATCCTGCTGGCACAGGAACAAAATCACGCACAGGCACCGAATACTCAAGCAATTTCACACGATACATCCGTGCATCAGCAAGTTCTGTTTCGCGACCTGCGGCATTAATCCCATACAACAAAAAAGAATACTGCATCCGCATATCACGTTCAAAGGTCACATCATAAATAATCGGCCCCAAATCAGTATACGTTGTCACAGTCGTAGATTTTACCCCATTATAATCATTATTATTCTCCACACGCACCCACCCCCGTTTTCCATACACAAACATAGATTCGCTCGGAATAAAATTATCAGGAACCCGCCACCCCGGATTATGCCTTCCCACTGCATCATATCCAAAATTCAAACGCGCATAATTCCCCCCCAGCCCTGCCGAAAAAGCCCCCGCCTGCCAATCATTATAAGCCCCCGCCACACTATACAATTCTTCTTTATCATAGATAATCAGATCAAAATAAAAACCAAAACTATGTGCCCACGGTTTATATCCGGTATCAATATACTGGGTTCCTGTTGACTCTAACCACACATCTGAATCAGCATCAACCAGACAATTACCAACGAACCAATAATGCCCAACATGCTGTTTTTCCCCCTTACACACAGTATATTCTATCCCCTCATCTTCTATATGCAATGTATTCATTCCACTTTGTGTTGTTAACGGGGCATATACTATCTCATTATCAACTCGCACATGCAAAGACGGAATTGTTACTCGTTCCTTATGCAGTGGAATTTGTATATTACCCACATACAATGTACGCCCAAAACATTCAATCGACACCATCAACAACACAAATACAAGACATCTCATTTCTCTACCCCCCTTGCGACAAAAAAAATCCGTCAACCTGCGGATTGACGGTCGGGGTGTTCGAAAATCACCAAACTAATGACTCCCATAATCTTTTGTTATACATTACGGGCACCCCGACCTTTATGTCGGGGAGATTTTAACGACACAAATACGCACCCCACCGATTGGGTGATATACATCATTTGTACCGAGTTTGGCGGGCTTTCGACAGCCCCGAACCTGCATCTCTACAGATTCACACAAATAATAAACTATTTACCTATTATTACGCCAGCAAAAAATCCCGCTCACTGCGGGATTTTTTGTATTTTTTTTCAGAACCAACTTTTTTTACCAGATTTTGTTTCTGCAAATTCCGTTAAAATCTTTTTTTGTTTTTCTGTTAATTTCGTTGGAATTTTTATTGCCACATCTATATACAAATCTCCAAAGGTTCCCGCCCGTCTGACCGATGGCATACCATGCCCACGCACACGCAGTTTTTCACCAACCTGTGTTCCCGAAGGGACTTTTACAGCCAGCTCTTTTCCATCTATGGTTTCAACTTCGATTTCGCCGCCCATGGCCAGTGTTGTAAATGGCACGTCTACACGCATAATCAAGTCATTACCACGTCTTTCGAATTTTTTATCCTGTCTGATATGAATATCCAGATAGAAATCCCCTGCCGGCCCACCATTTATACCTGCTTCGCCCTGTCCTGCCAAACGCAGTCGTGCTCCATCCTCGATACCTGCGGGAATTTTTACTTCCAACGTACGTTGTTTATGTTCTGTACCTGTACCATTACACTGACTGCATTTTTTATCAATCTTGCGCCCCAGTCCATTACAATCTGGGCATGGTTGTTCCATTGCAAAGAAACCTTGACGTGTTTGTACGAAACCACTGCCCCCACATCGTGGGCATGCTGGGGCCGCCTTACCATCTGCCGTACCATGACCATGACATTTTTCACATTCTACATTACTGGAAAATTTAACAGTATGAACTTTTCCGTGATATGCATCTTTCAAATCGATTACAACTTCGTCCAGCAGGTCACGTCCACCACGTTGTGTGGCCCCTCGCGCCCCCCCTGCACCGCCAAAGTCACCAAATCCAAATCCACGCATGGCTTCACGCAGGATGTCTTCCATACCTGCGCCGCCCCCCATATTAAAGTGAAACCCGCCATTACCGAATGGATTTCCGCCAAACCCCGCCCCTGACGCATTACCACCTGCGAATGCAGCATCGCCAAAACGGTCGTATGCGGCACGTTTTTGTGGGTCCTTCAATATATCAAAGGCATTATTAACTTCTTTGAATTTTTCTTCTGCCTCTTTGTCATCTGGATTTCTATCTGGGTGATACTTCATCACCAATTTATGATATGCCTTTTTAATATCTGCATCAGATGCATCACGTGCCACACCCAGCACTTCATATGGGTTTTTATTCATTTTATACATCCATTAAAATTATTGTTGTAAAATATATAGGACAGCATTAAAAAAAATCAAGTCCCAAAATGTGATTTAGGGGTAAATTCTTTGGGCTTGCCAAATTTTGAAAAATGTTCTAATAATAGATACATTATGACAGAGAAAAAGACACAATCATACGATGCTTCTGACATCCAGGTACTAGAAGGTCTGGAACCCGTTCGCCTGCGTCCCGGGATGTACATTGGCGGCACAGATGAAAAGGCATGGCATCACCTGCCGGTTGAGATTATGGACAATTCGATTGACGAAGCGGTTGCCGGCTTTGCCAAGAAAATAACCGTCCGCCTGATTGATTCCAAGACAATTGAAATTGCCGATGACGGTCGCGGCATTCCTGTGGACGAACACCCCAAATATCCTGGCAAATCCGCACTGGAAGTTATATTGACCACCCTGCATTCCGGGGGCAAGTTTAATAACAACGTGTATAAAACCAGTGGTGGTCTGCACGGTGTTGGTTCTGCGGTTGTAAATGCCCTATCATCTGAAATGATTGTGGATATTTCCCGTGATGGTTACCAGTGGCATCAGACATTTTCCCGTGGCCAGGTAACATCCCCCATGACACGTGGCGATGCGACCAAATCGCACGGCACCAAGATAAGATTTACCATTGACGACCAGATTTTTGGGGAAACTGCGACATTCAAACCGGTAAAAATCTATCGCATGGCCCGTGCCAAGGCATTTTTATCCCGTGGTGTCAAGATTGATTGGTCATGCAATCCAGAATTATTAACCGAAGACATGAACATTCCCGCCACGACAACATTTTATTATCCAAATGGTGTTGCAGACTTTCTGGCAGAAAAGACCGACAGCAAGCCACGCATTTTACCCCGCATATTCAGCGGCAGTGTTGATTTTCCAGATGACAGTGGTCGTGTTGAATGGGCCTTAACATTTTTAACTGATGAAAACGGTGCGGCATCTGACGATGGCTTTTTCTCGTCCTATTGCAACACGATTGCGACCATTGACGGCGGCACCCATGAAACCGGATTCAAATCTGCAATTACCAAGGGACTAAAAGCTTATGGTGACAAGGTAAACAACAAATCCGCCGCCACGATTATTGGCGAAGACGTATTTGATTCTGTTGCTGCGATTGTATCTGTCTTTTACAAGACCCCCCAATTTTTGGGCCAGACCAAGGAAAAATTATCCAACCCTGAAATTGCCCGCTATACAGAAAATGCCCTGCGTGACCCATGGGAGATGTTTTTGGCATCCGACCCCAAGACAGCAAATGCATTACTGGAATTTGTAATAAATTTGGCCAATGCCCGCATAAAAACGAAACAGGTCAAAGACGTTGCCCGCAAAACACCGACCAAGCGCATACGCATGCCTGCGAAATTGGCCGATTGTTCCAAGCACGGCATTGCCGGCACAGAACTGTTCATTGTCGAAGGCGAATCGGCGGGTGGCACCGCAAAACAGGCACGTGATCGTGCGACCCAGGCAATTATGCCCCTGCGTGGCAAGGTGTTAAATGTATTTTCAAACTCTGACGAACGTTTTGGTGCGAATCGTGAATTAAATGATTTGATTGACATTATTGGTGCTGGCACTGCCCGTGATTGGAACGAAGACAAATTGCGTTATGAAAAAATCATTGTCATGACCGATGCTGACGTTGACGGCAGTCACATTGCATCATTATTAATGGCATTTTTCTATCAGTACATGCCCCAGTTAATTTATGGTGGTCACCTGTATTTATCATGTCCACCGCTGTATAAATTAACATGCGGCACCGAATCGATATACGTTGATTCTGACGAAGAACTGGAACAACTGAAAACGACCAAGTACAAAAATAAAAAGGTTGAAATATCTCGATTCAAAGGGCTGGGTGAAATGATGCCAAATCAGTTAAAAGAAACCACCATGTCACCAAAAACCCGGCGCCTGATACGTGTTGACCTGCCGCCTCGCACCGAAGAAGGTGCCGAAGACACAGAAAAAACACGCACAATCGTCACCGAATTGATGGGCAAGAAACCCGAATTTCGGTTCAAGTTTATCACTGAACATGCCCAATTTGTCAAAGACCTGTTTGTATAACAAACAGTTCACCTTTTACAAAGGGGTGGCACACAGTGCCGGGATGCCCCCCCCCCTATCAACAAACAAAAAAATCCCCACACTGATGTGGGAATTTTTTATGGGATAACATAATATTGATACCCCATTTGGTTTACATAAATATTAAATTTATCCAACGGATTAATAACAAAATATTCTATTCCATCTGCATTTCTCAATCGCAGTGCACTGGCTGCCACAGAAAATGTTGCCAATTCACCGTACCACATACTGCCATCTTGCATTTCTACATGCAATGCAGGCGAACTGATTTTATAGGGTCTTAATTCCAATTTTAATCCCGTTGATGTATTCAATGTCTTATACAGCACACAATCAGATTCTGCATCTGCTGCGGTTCCATATCCCCCTGACACAGTTCCATCTGGACATGGATAACGCAGCAAATCACCATCTGGCGACCAATATCCTGTACCGACTGGCACACATGCATTATCATATGCAGCAACATCCTGATTTTGTGGATACGGGGTCCAGTACCCAGCATCACACGATGTAATAATTGAATTTCCTGTACACCCCCTGCGTGCTTCCCCTGTGATTGGGTCATACCTGGCACCATTATAGATTGCATTTCCATTTTCATCCGTATGATTATAATAGCACGGTGCAGTTAATGTTCCATGTGTTATCAGTCCATACCCCCGTATCCACTGCACACAGTATAAATTATCTCCACACTCTGCCACATCTGCGACATATCGAATATTGCTACGCCACACAACACAATCTGAAATCAAATCACCACCTGTCACATTCCACACAGTCGCATCTGTTGGCAATGCCGCAACTGGACACCCATAACACACCATACACTGCCCCCATACCAACAAAAAAAAGCACAAAGATTTCATCTCTTCCCCCATTTTCATTCAAAAACCGCCAATTCATCAGGCGGTTGGAGGTTAGCGACTATCTTAGAAATAGTGGTGGTATTCTGAATATTTCCACCCCTCCAACCTGTGGTTGGAGATACCATCGCACCCATAACGCTGGGCACCTACGTCTAAGCACGGGTCGCTAAACCCCATACTCGGCATTCCCGAATACGTATTACATTATACACAGATTTCAAACCTCACGCCAGTACATAATAAAATATAAACAAACTAAATATCTGAATTAAACCATACCTCCGCCAAAAAGTTCTCCCTCTGTGTGTGGGGGGGCAACATGCGGGGGAATCCCCCGATATTTTTTCTTTACACTATTGACAAAGCCCGTTTTAGTCCTATAATAAAAAAGATAACAACAATCCACAAGGAGATACACAGATGATTTTTTTCAGAAACAAAAAAACAGAACAACCAACCGTTCGCGATTCAATTCCAGAACAACCAACCGTTCGCAATTCGATTCCATCCAACCACATCAGCAAAAAGAAAAAGAACACATACACAATTCGTTTTTCACCATTTTATGATGCAACTTTGTTCAGCATGTGTAAAACAACACCATTGGGTGTTGTCACATTAAACGGCCGCACGATACAACCAAACAGTGGCTGGATTTCCTGTACAGAATTTCCAAATCCCTGTGCATCAAACATGGCCACCCAGCAACACTGGTTACACCAGGCCCTGGGCAGCAAGATTTCCACCACAATCATTGAATACCTGGACAAAGAAACTGGCAAACCGGTATTACAGTTATATCCAAACGGTGTGCATATTTTTGATGGCTACGAAGAAAATTATGCCCAGCATCTAAACCACGCATCCCGCCGTGACCTTGAAAAGCAGTTCAATCTGCGCAAACGTCTGCTGGAAAATTATTTCACAAAACAGAAAACAAAATAACCCCTGCCCCCATTTTTGGGGGTTTTATTCTCGCCCCACAGCGCCCCCACTCATGTCATCCCCACGCGGGCCGCTCACACACCCCGTCATACCGGCGCAGGCCGGTATCCATTGTGTTTTCCCCCGCCCACTCATGTCATCCCGTGGCTTGCCTTGTCGCACGAAGTTTTAACAAAGTGTGAACCACGGGCCCCAGGTGTATGCCTTACCCCCACTCATGTCATCCCGTTTCTAGAACTGGCCATAATATACACATAATAATATTTTTGTTCAAATCTCATAAAACAATGATGCATTACCTGGGTTCCGTGGTCCAGCCACGGAATGACAAAACACATAACACACTTTGCTAAACATAATTATCACCCAGAACCTCCGTCATACCCACGCGGGCCACTCACACACCGTCATACCGGCGCAGGCCGGTATCCATTGTGTTTTTTCCCCCCACTCATGTCATCCCGTGGTCAAGCCACGGAATGACAAAACACTTAACACACTTTGTGAAACATAATTATCACCCAGAACCCCCGTCATACCGGCGCAGGCCGGTATCCATTGTGTTTTTTCCCCCACCTACTCATGTCATCCCGTGGCTGGACCACGGGACCCAGGTGTATGCCTTTTTCTTACTTCAACACCAAACACGAAAACAACAAATATAAACACATGTCATCCCGTTTCTAGAACTGGCCATAAATATACACATAATAATATTTTTGTTCAAATCTGATAAAACAATGATGCGTTACCTGGGTTCCGTGGTCAAGCCACGGAATGACAAAACACTTAACACACTTTATAAAACATAATTATCACCCAGAACCCCGTCATACCGGCATCGTGCCACTCACACACCGTCATACCGGCGGCGGCCGGTATCCATTGTGTTTTCCCCTGCCCACTCATGTCATCCCGTGGCTGGACCACGGACCCCAGGTATATGCTTTTTTACTTCATCACCAAACACAAAAACAACAAATATAAAAACTTGTCATCCCGTTTCCAGAACTGGCCATAATATACACATAATAATATTTTTGTTCAAATCTGGTAAAACAATGATGCATTACCTGGGTTCCGTGGTCCAGCCACGGAATGACAAAACACTTAACACATTTTATAAAACATAATTATCACCCAGAACCCCGTCATACCGGCGCAGGCCGGTATCCATTGTGTTTTTTCCCACTCATGTCATCCCGTGGCTGGACCACGGGACCCAGGCGTATGCCTTTTCTTACTTTGTCATTGCAGGGCAACAGCCATAGCAATCCAGTAAATAGAAACCATACAAAAAAATCCCCCGGTTGGGGGACTTTTGTCTTCCTCATCTTATGATTATTGGATACCGACTCGGAACTGATCGCCCCAATCGGCAACAATTTGTCCACCGACTGTGCATTTTAAATCTTCGAAACCATTTTCAACCTGATTCTTTTTAACAACACTGCTGGTAATCAGTCCACCTGCCGTCCCCAGAACAACCCCTGCAACCGAATCAGACACCAAACGTGCAGTATTAAAATTACCCTTGGCATCTTTCCACACAGTAACCTTCAGCCCTGCCTGACGTTTCTGTAACTCTTGATGTTTCTCTTTCACCCGCACAATCAATGCCTCCGCCGCATCTTTTTTGGCAGCTTCTTCCTTTACAACACATGCTGTCTTATTTTCATTAAATTCCATATTTTCAGAATCTTTGCAAACACATTCGCCCAAAGAATCACTCCATTCTGCCCCCGCTATATTTTTACATTTTTGTATATCGGCCTTTTCTGTGCACTTACCACCAACAAATTCCTTTCTTATATCGCGACATTTGCATTCACCATCAGCCCAGTACGCATCACTGTCACTGGCCGCTTTGCATTCGTTTTTACGTGCGGTCAAATCTGTAATTTTGCATTCATTTGTCACATTGTCACGTTCAAACCCATTTTTGCACTCACAAACCAACCCTTTTACGACCAAATTTTTATTATTGGCATCACATTTACATCCACCTTTATCACCATGCCAGACACCACCTGACGCCACACATCTCTGTTGACTTGATTTTTGTTGTTCCTTTCTTTTTCTCTGCTTTGACGCCTCAGTCTCTTCACATTCTTTTCTGACTGATATGTATTCATAATCCGCACTGACACATTCACACGCGGTCTTGTCCGCATTTTGCTTTAATTTTTTACCCGCATCACAGGAACAAACACCACCTGCATATGTTCCCCCTGAATTTACACATACAGATTCACGTGTATCGGCAACACACGCCGTCTTACCGCCATTTGGAACAAAACCGGCTTTACATTCTACATAAATACATGCCGCACTGCCTTGAAATACATCCCAATCCCCCAAACTGGTTGATGATGTCGCTCTGCCCTTTAATCTATACGTCTTTTTGGCATTTGTTAAATCAATATCCGCAATGCTTGCAGCCTTCAACTGTGAATTATCACAAAACACCCCTGGCTCATAATTTTCAAACGAATTGGTAAAATAGCCAAATGTACACTGATACAAACCAATAACATCCCCCAGCGCATCAACCTGCGGCACAACATCATGAATACCACAAGAATTTGGCCCCAAGCCACAACCCCAGCATTGATTTCCAGACGGATCTGCATGAAGAAAACCATTCGGTTCATACCAACTAAAAGAATCACAGGCCAGCAACTTGCACCCAGCAATTGCCCCCGCATGAATCATAATATTAAAGATACAAACCACACACAATAATCCAAAAATCTTTCTCATACACAATCTCCTACAACTATCATGTTTATTCTATCACAAATTCCAACACAAACCAAATAAAAAACCCGCAGTTGCGGGTAACGAAAGAAATTATTATTTGCATTCACTGACCAACTGTTGAATCTGTGCCGCCAGTACCAGGTCTGCTTGCTTTTGCTTTTCAATTTGTTTGATTGCATACAGAACTGTTGCATGATCACGTCCGCCAACAAAGTTACCAATTTCAGACAAAGACAACTGTGTTGCTTCTTTTAATACAACCATCATGATTTGACGTGCCAGAACCAACGCACGGCAGCGACCGTTACCACATACTGCATCATATGACACCGCCAATTTTTCACACATATCACGAACCATTGCAACCGGTGTTTTTTGTGTATTCAGTGTATCTGCCAACAAACGTTGTGCCACATCCATATCAACCCCGCATCCCATCAGTTCTGCATATGCCTTGAACTTGTTAACAATACCTGCAATTTGATGGCCATCATTTGCGATACGTTTTGCCAATGCGTCTGCAACATCAGACTTTACACCTGCACGTTTCAGCATAACAGATTTTACATGTGCATTTGGCACAACAACATCAACAACCAACCCCGATGCCAACAACCCCTGGGCATGACGATCAAAACCTGTCAGATTATTTGGTGCCGCATTTGCAGTCAGCACAACATTTTTACCTGCATTTCGCAAATCCACAACCAACTGCAAGAATTCTTCTGTTGATGCTTTTTTACCACTCAGTGCCTGAACATCATCCAAGATAAACATATCACATTTGCGGCAGAAATCTTTGAACGCAAAGATATTATGTTCTTTCAAGCTGCGTGTAAATTCTGATACGAACTGTGCCCCTGTCATTTTAACAACACGTGCATTTGTTGCCCCCATCATGCATTCTGTCAACAGTGTTTTGCCACAACCTGCTGCGCCATAGATAAACAGTGGTGAAAATGTTGCTGCGCCTGCTGCAATTTTTTTACATGCACTTAAAACAAATTCGTTATCTGCACATGCAACAAAGGCATCGAACGCAACATTTGCACTTTGCGCTGCCGCCATTGGTGCGTATGCCTGTGCATTATTATCATTTGCGATTGGTGCAGATTTGCGTGCAACGGCATTACGCACAACAACCTTTACAGCCAACCCGAAATCTGCGGCAACATCTGCCAATATACCTGCGTGAACACTGTTGATAAAGTCTGCTGAAAATTGATTTTGTGCACCCAGAACCAATGTATTATCATTGATATCGAACGTCAGTGGTGCAATCCAGGATGTAAACGCAGCAGAATCGATTTTTGCGGCAATGGCCCCTTTGATTATTTCCAGGTTTGTCATTTGATTTTTTGCCGCTGCCTGCATGTCGTTTCTCCTTTTCCTTCCTAAAAGAGTTTCCTGCCCGAACAAGGTTTCCTTTTCCCCCACCTGGTTTGATTTTCTGCCCCACATCAGGTTGCAAAAACCACCCCCACAAAACACCGTTTTGAACATCCATTTTTTGTCAGTTCTAACGATATCTTATTGTTCCTACGTTTAACTCTCTCGCTTTTTATTTATGGACACAATTTTAATTTCGCTTAAAACTGCATCCGATTTTTTGTTTGTTGTTTTCGTTTTGGATACGTCAATAATTTAAAAGATATTTTTCCGTTTACAAGTAAATCTTAATCAAAAAATGTCATTTATTTTTTTGACAACGATTCGTTTTTTTGGCTGTTTTCTGCCGTTTGTATATACACTGTATAGACAACTTTTTTATTATCCACGAACATAGCCACCGTCAATTTTTCGCACTAAACCCTGCAATTCCAGGACGACCAATTCGCTTTTAATTTCCGAAATAGTTTTTTTGGCAAGTTCCGTCAATACAGATTCTGACACTGGAATTGTTCCAATCATATCAATCAGATTAAAATCCGATTCTTTTTTTTCTGAATTTTTTTTCTGATCTGGATTATTTTTTTGAATTTTCCAAAAATCATCTGCCCCCATACACAGTTTTGCATCCCCACTGCGAATAAGTGAATTTGGTCCAACAGACCGCAAATCTGCAGGATGTGATGGAATTGCCCAAATTTGCCGACCATAATCGATTGCGAATCGTACCGTTGTCATCGACCCCGACTTTTTATCTGCTTCCCCCAGAATCATTTGCGTTGCCAGGCCTGCGACGATTCGATTTCGCTGAACAAAGTTTGTTGCGACCGGTACAAATCCGACAGGCATTTCACTGACAATTGCGCCACGTTCTACAATCTCCCAGTACAACGATTCGTTTTCTGTCGGCCACACATAATCCACCCCACCGGCCAACACAGCAATTGTCTGCGTATTACCAGTTGCCCGCAATGCCCCCCGATGTGCGGCAGTATCTGTTCCAATTGCCATCCCTGAAACGACTGCAACATTATGTTCTGCAAATGTTTGTGCAATATCTGCAACGAACTGCATCCCTGTTGCCGTTGCATGTCGTGTTCCAACAATTGCAACCATATCTTTTTTTAATGTTTCCAGATTTCCCCGCACACAAATAACCGGCACATGATTTTTTACCTGTTTCAAGTTCCACGGATACAAATCATCATCATCTGAAATATATTTAATTCCCATCGATTGTGCTGCATCCATTTCCCGCAAAACATTATTTCGCACATCTGCATCAATACCAATTGCCGCCACCACTGCATCCAACGATTCGAATTTACGAATCAGTTCATTATATTTTGCAGGTCCAATCCCAGGTGTTCTTAAAACCAATAACTTGTTAAAAATATCTGACATGACATTTACTATATGATAAAAAGTCAAAAAATTTCAAGACCATAATAAAAAATCCCGCAATGCGGGAATTATATTTATTATTTAACCAACCCGAACGCAGGTCTATATTCATTACATATAGACTCTACCTCATCATCGGCCAGTTTGCTCTCGCAATCTTTTTTCAGTTCTGTCAACATACTGATAAATTCATTATATTCCGTTTGATTTTCTTTTTCCATCACCAACAGCTGCGAATATAACAGTTCACCATCACTCAAACTTTTTTGACCTTCTACCTTGCCACCAATCAGTTTATTTCCAAACAGTTCCATTGCACCGACACCAACACCCGCCCCGCCGACAACACCACCAACTGTTGCCCATGTACGTGCAGATTTTTTTGCATCCAATATTCTGGCCTTTAACACATCATAGTCCGCCCATTGTCCGCATGTAATCGTTTTACCAAATTCATGATACTTAACAATCACATCATCAACATTTATCTTTGGGTCATTTGATTTTAATTCCACCCGCACAAAGCACGTATTATTTTCTGGATTTTCAACATCCTCAACCATTGTGGCATAGTCATTAACATTGCTATATCTTGATGCCCAAACAAAAGTATTTCCCACACCTATATTATTAGACAAACATGCCAGCTTTTCTTTTTCCCGCTTATCCTTCACTGCCGGTTTCATTTCATCTGGTGTAACCGCCAAATTGCCATGGTTATCACCACCTGGATTTTGTTCTGTCACCTGGGCATCAACAGGCGTACCAATTGTTTTTATTGCCGCCGCCTGAATTTGCGCCTTGGACGCAACACCCGCAGTACGTGGCGATGCCAACATCTGCGCATTCATTGAACGTCTTGACTGTCCAACTGGTTCTAATGCAAACGCATTAAATGAAACCAGACACATAACAACAGCAAAAAAGAAATTCTGCATACTCTCCACCCTTAGCATATTTGCGTATATTATACCACAAAATGACACAAAAATAAAGGATAAAAGAAAAATCGGGGTTTCCCCCGACAATTATTTTTTCCACTTCCACTCGATTTTTGATTCAGTCTTTGACAACAATCTTTTAATATTTTCCTTGTGTCGCCACATGCACAACATCCCAATCGCCAGGAATGGCCAGCCAACCTGAACACTGATTGCAAACCCCAGCACCGGGATTAAACAGAAAACGATTACCGCCCCCAACGAAGAAATTCCACTGCCCAGTGCCAATAATAACCATTCAACCCCACAAACAACAAAAGACACTGGGCTGACCGCCAACAACACCCCAAACAGCGAAGAAATCCCCTTTCCGCCCTTGAATTTCAACCAAATTGGATAGCAGTGTCCAACAATTGCAGCAAAACCACACCAGGCACCAAACGCATCCCCTGCGACATATTTTCCGACAAAAACGGCTGCGATTGCCTTGGCCATATCCAAAATCCAGACCAATCCAGCCATGCGCAAACCGCCCACCCGCATAACATTTGTTGCACCAATGTTGCCGCTACCAACCTTTCTCAGATCACCCTTGCCTGCGATTTTGGTAAGTATCAGCCCCATTGGAATACTGCCCAGCAAATAAGATATTAAAACTGCAAATAAATAAATCATGTTATTTTTCCTTGATTTTGTGTTTGTTTTTTATAAAATATCAAAATCAAAACAAAAATAAAAGGAAAATAACGTGGCAAATCATAAGTCATCTGAAAAAAGAATTTTGGTAACTGCCAAAAAGAATGCGATCAACACATCTCGCCGCAGTGTTGTAAAAACTGCGACTAAAAAGGCATTGGTTGCAATTGAATCTGGCGACAAAGCGGCTGCAACAACTGCTGCCCGCAGCGCAGAAAGCAAGATTATGAAATCTGCTGGCAAAATCATGCCCAAGAAGCGTGCAGCCCGCAAAATTTCTCGCTTGGCCAAGAAAGTTTCCAAAATGGCATAACAATGCTGTTTCAGAAATAGAATAAAAAAATTCCCCGCCTGGGGGATTTTTTTTACATAAATTAAAACCTGTTACGAACCACAGTTTTTTTATTTCCTTCTGCGCACCAGAACTATGCCATCCCTCTTTTGCAGCAAAACAACCACTGGCCTCCCCCTTTTTTTGTCATTGCCAACCACCGCCGTGGCAATCCAGTCCAATTATTCCGAACCGGGGTGGTCAAAAAATCCATCAACTGGGGGGCTGGGCCAATATGCATCGCCGGAAAAGTGGGAATACGCAATGCAATATCAAAACCCAGCCGCCCAGTTGATGGAACTTGCCCCCACCGGCACACACGCGGCTATTCAACCGCATGATATACTGTGCCGTTGTATTTTACGTTCAGACCGCTGCCTGCGCCAACCGCCAGACTGCCATAGCAAATGGTATCGTTCCACAGGACATTAATCGCCGGACTGGTGCGTGCACTGCGATATAGTGGTATCTTTAACCCTGTACTTAAATGGATATGCGTAATCCCCGATGTGCAGAATGATTCACATGTCCCCGCATCTGTTACAGAATATCCATCATCGCATTCCCACGGACACGTATTGGACGATGCGGTGCCGGTGTAATAACTGTTGTCGGGTTTGTTTGTGCATGCTGGACACACCACACCATCTTTATAATACCCCGTATTGCATGATACGCTGGACACTGGTTTTGTACAATCATCTGGTGTGCATGATGTATCGGTTGCAGACTTATAGTCACGCCAGTCGCACGTTCCCGGTGTGCACGTGCCACAGGCATATGTCGCACTGTTGGCAGGTTTGCTGCATGCCAATTGGGAACCAGTACTCGTCTTGGTAACATAGCAACTGCCTTCGCCAATATTGCCACCATCTGATGATGGATATGCCGTTGGACATGCTGGACATGTTGTACCAGATACATATCGATTTGCATTCGCCGTTACAGATGCCACAGGTTTAGTGCAGTTCGTTGGTGTGCACGATGTATCGGTTGCAGATTTATAATCACGCCAGTCGCACGTTCCCGGTGTACATGTCCCACACGTTGCCGATGCACAGCCCGATGGTGTACTGCATGCCAATTGGGAACCGGTACTCGTCTTGGTAACATAGCAACTGCCTTCGCCAATATTGCCACCATCTGATGATGGATATGCCGTTGGACATGCCGGACATGTCGTACCAGACACATATCGATTTGCATTCGCCGTTACAGATGCCACGGGTTTAGTGCAGTTCGTTGGTGTGCACGATGTATCAGTTGCAGATTTATAATCACGCCAATCGCATGTTCCCGGTGTACATGTACCACACGTTGACGATGCACAGCCCGATGGGGTGCTGCATGCCAGCTGGGAACCAGTGCTCGTCTTGGTAACATAGCAACTGCCTTCGCCAATATTACCACCATCTGATGATGGATATGCCGTTGGACATGCTGGACATGTCGTACCAGACACATATCGATTTGCATTCGCCGTTACAGATGCAACTGGCTTAGTGCAATTCGTTGGTGTACACGATGTATCGGTTGCAGACTTATAGTCACGCCAGTCGCACGTTCCCGGTGTACATGTCCCACACGTTGCCGATGCACAGCCCGATGGGGTGCTGCATGCCAGCTGGGAACCAGTGCTCGTCTTGGACGCATAACAATATGAATCAGACGTTGTCCCTGCATCAGAATATGGATATGACGTTGGACATGCCGGACATGTCACACCAGATGCATAATAGT
>SUUQ01000014.1 GCA_015062445.1 Alphaproteobacteria bacterium
CTGTCGTTGGTTATGACCATTATGGTCCGGTTGCAGATGTTAATAATAACAACCTGTTAACCGCACGCGCAATCTGTCCAGATGATGGTAAAACACAGTCAGATATCAGTGATGATGTTACGGCCTGTTATCGCACGGTGGAATATAAAACAGAACATGCCACAGGTACCCAGGTCTGTTCTTTTGGCACAAATGCATACGATGCAGACTGTCGTGACATAGTTATAGAAAAATGTGCGGCCGGGTATTGGTACGATGCGGCGCAATCAACAACGGACTGTGTTGCGGTTGGTGACGGTTATTACAGCGGTAAAGATGTGTTGGTGCGGTCTGAATGTCCAGATGGCGGCAATACAGAAGGTAAAACAACTGCGGCAGCAATTACTGAGTGCAAAAAGACAGTCGATTATGCATCTGTGTCAAGCAACGCAAAGGGAACGCAAGACTGTTATTATTCTGAAAGCAATCAAGCATATAATCAATTTTGTGATACAATTGTTGTTAACTGGTGCAAGGGTGGATACTGGTACAATGAGTCGCAGTCAAAAACAGACTGTGTCGAGGTTGGCATAAATCATTACAGTCCAGAAGGCGACATGACCAAAACACCATGTCCACATGGTGGGACAACCACAACAACAACCGCAGCAACACCACAGGGAATCTGCAAACTGTCAACAGTATATCCGGGGATAGACTATACCGGCAATCCTGTACATGGCGCTGGCAACCAGGGTTGCTTTTATGACAGCACATCTGATGGCAAGTTATTTGGTGGCGATATATCCAATGGATATTTGTTAAACTGTGAAGATATTGTTATCACGAAATGCGACAGCGGATATTATTGGGCGCATGGCGGGACAACTGTGTGTATGCCAGTTGGAATCGGTGCATATGGTCCGGTTGCGGATGTTAATAATAACAACCTGTTAACCGCGCGCGCAATCTGTCCAGATAACGGTAAAACACAGTCAGATATCAGTGATGATGTTACGGCCTGCTATCGCACGGTGGAATATAAAACAGAACATGCCACAGGTACCCAGGTCTGTTCGTTTGGCACAAATGCATACGATGCAGACTGTCGTGATATAGTTATAGAAAAATGTGCGGCTGGGTATTGGTATGATGCGGCGCAATCAACAACGGACTGTGTTGCGGTTGGTGACGGTTATTACAGCGGCAAAGATGTGTTGGTGCGGTCTGAATGTCCAGATGGCGGCAATACCGAAGGTAAAACAACTGCGGCAGCAATTACCGAGTGCAAAAAGACAGTCGATTATGCATCTGTGTCAAGCAACGCAAAGGGAACGCAAGACTGTTATTATTCTGAAAGCAATCAAGCATATAATCAATTTTGTGATATAATTGTTGTTAACTGGTGCAAGGGTGGATACTGGTACGATGAGTCGCAGTCAAAAATAGACTGTGTCGAGGTTGGCATAAATCATTACAGTCCAGAAGGCGACAAGACCAAAACACCATGTCCACATGGTGGGACAACTACAACGACAACCGCAGCAACACCACAGGGAATCTGCAAACTGTCAACAGTATATCCGGGGATAGACTATACCGGCAATCCTGTACATGGCGCTGGCAACCAGGGTTGCTATTACGATGCTGATTCAGATGGAAAATTATTTGGTGGCGATATATCCAATGGATATTTGTTAAACTGTGAATATATTGTTATCACAGAATGTGATGATGGATATTATTGGGCACAGACCACAGATACTGTATGCACGGTTGTGGACTATGGTCACTATGGCCCAGTTGCAGATGTTAATACAAAGCATCTAACCGCGCGGGCAATCTGTCCAGACAATGGAAAAACACAATCCCAAATCAGCAGTAATGTGGCGGAATGTTACCAGGAAAAATTAATATGCAACATTGAAAATGGTCGTGGTGAAAACACCTGTTACTATGACAATGTGGCATCTGTTTACACTTCGAATTGCAGCATGTGTTTGGTTCAGGAATGCGATGCAGGATTTTCACAGGTTGGTAACAAATGTATCACATGCCCAGAAAATAATGTCTGCAACAATGGTGAACAGAAAACATGCGAAACACTGACAGGCGGCACACATGCAAAATCAGATGCTGGCACAACAGATGTTGCATACTGCTGGACCGACTGTGCGAGTGGCGAAAACGCATACGAAATGGTGGGACGCGATTACTGGGGCACAGCAGATACGTGTCAGATTGTAAAATGCTCTGCAGGTTATACACTGAACAATGGGCTGTGTGTAAAGTGCCCAGCTGGCAGTGTATGCACGCCAGAGAATCCAACACCGTTGACATGTGCAGTCCTGACCGATGGTGAATACACGTTGTCAGAACCAGGGTCGGATTCAATTGAAAAATGCTATAGACGGTGTGAACCATATAAGCTGCAAAACGGAACTGCTGTGCCACGTACAGAAACCGCAATTTATCCAAATGTCTGTGAATACGATGGTATATCTGATTCAGGAAATCCATGCGAAATATCAGGCGATTTTTGCATTGAAACATCATGCAAACATAACTTTGAACTGATTAATCAGATGTGTATCCCGTGCGCCCGAGAACACGCAATATCGTATAAAGAAAATGGCAATTGCGTTGTTGAATCCTGTGAAAATGGATATCATCCAAATGGTCAGTACTGCCAAGAAAATCTTACTAAATGCACCGTACCAAATGCGGTCGCAGCAACACAAACATGGAACATAGCCAAAAATGCATATGATGAATGCATAATCACCGAGTGTGCAGATGGATATCATTTGACAGCAAACACATGTCAATCAGATGAACAGGTTTGCGAATTGCCACATGGTGTTGGTGTCCGCACATGGAATCATCAAGATGGCATATGGGGCGATTGTATTGCGATCAAATGCAATCCAGGATATACAAACAACCCCGGTTTAACGGGTGAAAATTGGACAGAATGTGGTCGGTGCAATAATATGTATGCCGAGAATGGCGAATTGGCGGTCAGCGGGTATGTTGATGGGTGCGAAATTGCGGCCTGTATGTATCAAGGGGAAAAATATGCACTGGTGAATAACGAATGCTTGTTTATATGCCCTGATATCAGTGTTGCAGATGATGGAACAGGTTCACAACACTGGGATGATGATACCAAGAAATGTGTTCGTGAGTGTCAGCCGGGCTATATGCAGTGGTAACAAATCCCCCAAACGGGGGATTTTTTTTGTTCCCATCTGGTGCAGAATAATTGGACTGGATTGCCACGCTGACGCTAGCAATGACAAAGGTGTTTAAGTGCGATGGTATGAAATGGATAGTGCTTTTTGACCGCCCCGGCACTGCGTGCCACCCCTGCGTAGGGAGAAACCGTTTTTGTTCCTGCGGGGCAATGAGATTTTTGGTCTGTCCACAAGGGAAAACACATAAATGACAAGCAAATAAAAAGAAATTTAACCTATTACATTTATTATGCGCAAGCATGTATCATAGACCGCGTACAGGGAGTTTACCGATGAATTATAAACTGTGGGATAATGCAATCAATCCAATAGGAATCGTGCAAATAATTCACAACAGAAATAAAACACCAGGTCATTATGATAATATCGCACAGTTCTTGAATAAAAACAGGTTTCTGGTGTGGGCAGATGAACTGTATCAAAACCAAGACGAAAGTATTGTGTTTAATCAGACACTGGGGATGGAACTGAAAACACTGATGTGGCTGAAAGAACATTTTGACCTGCCCGTCTTTGTCATAGGTGATGGATACGGCAGTTATATCACACAAAAATTAATCCAAGATTGTAAACTGTGCAGCGCAGGCGTCTGTATGGCAGGTGGCGGAAGACATAATAAATTGACACTGATGTTCGCAATGGTGCTGTCGTGGATGGGGAAAAAATTGTTCGGGAAACAGGCCTGCCCAACATTCACAAATAGACATAAATGCAGAACATATGATTACTGGTTCAATTTATTCAAAAATCTGCAAACAATAAGGTATGATATTCTGCCAAATATACCACTGCTGATTATCAGCGGTGAACAGAATCTGAATAATATGAACGGACGTTTGGCACGGGCACTGTATAACGCGTATTCAAAGCATGACCTGCATAACCTGGTACTGATTATCTATCCGGATGCAGAAAAGGATTTACTGATGATGGCAGACCGATCAGATGTACAACAGGATATCCTGGATTTCATTACCACACAAAATATTTCCAAATAAAAAATGCCCGTTCGGGCATTGTAAATACTATTCCGATACCAATATCATCGCATCGCCATCAGTCACAACCATGTCAGGTTCCATGTCAGGTGTCTTGCCACCGGTCCACACCTGGTACGTATAGGGAACATTGGGCTGGGCCTGAATCTGGATAACGTGACGGTCGGTTTCCAGCACTAAATCATTGCCGTTTGGTGTCGCATAGCGTACAACTGCACATCCCCCGTCAGCACATTCGCCCGCAATATATGGTTGTTCAATAATAACTTCGTCCGATGCAGACTGACAACCCGCCAGTATCAACATCATTCCCATAATGGGTAATATTTTTCCTGTCATGTGGTGTATTATATCATATTTCTGGTCAATAAAAAAGTATTTTTAATTCAATTGTATATAAAAAATTGCCCTGCTGACAAATGCGCAATGTCATTTTTTTATTGATATCAGATGCAGAAAAATGGTAAAATGTTCCTAAGATAAATTTTGTTTTTCTTGGGAGAGAACGATATGAAAAAAACTTGGCTGATTCTGATGATTTTTGTTTGCGGCAGCGCAGCAGACGCCGCACCAGTGGGACGGGTCGGCAGAAATGTAATCGATGCAGGCGCATACAGTGCAAAGGTATATCGCAGCGCAACAGATAGTTTCAAGCCAATACAAGGAACAAATGTCATACAAGCAATAAAAACAAGTGAAATATCCAATACAAATACAGTACATACCCCCCATGAAAATGCATCCACAGAACCAACAATCGATCCTGAAATGGAAAGAATAAAATGGCTGCGAAATGTTTGTATGTCTAATAATATCGGTTTAGGCAATACTTTTGTTTGGGCCGCAAAAGACAGTCCAACTGATAACTATGCGTATATGATCGAAGATGCAAATAATCAAAAGAATAATACATGCTTTGTCAAAGTAGACCTGAACACAAGCGACAGTCGTATCGACCTGGGAGATATTCAGGGTAAGTATTTCGAAATGGGACAACCATTGGTTTGTGGTTCTTGGATAGATGAAAAAATGCTGGAAAAACGTATCCTGGATGGAAAGAAGAAGGCGCGAAACTGGGGCGTGGCAGCATCTGTTGTCGGTGGCGCAGGTGTCGGTGTGGCGGCAATGGAACTGTTTGGGAATAAACTAATCGGTGGAAAGGTACAAGGTCAAAAAGCACTGGACGGTCAAGATATCTTGGTTTCGCAGATAAAAGTACTGAAAAAAGATAAACCAAACGAATATGAACGTGTGATGAACGCGCTGGAAAGTCTGGAAGAAAACTGTTCAAATGACAAACTGTGGTCAGATAACAAGCCAACAGACTGTGACGCAGAAACAAATCCGTTTATTGGACTGTTGGAAAAAGTAAAATAATTTCAAATGCACGCATCGGGAGAAATATAGAAATGAATACTAGAAATACAATTTGTTTTTTGGGTGCTTTACTTTTCACGGGAAATGCATTTTGTGCATGCATTGAAACAACATACACATTGCCAAAAGGTGGAAATGCTGCATATGACGATTATTTATATCCATCAACCGCAAAATACGAAAAACGAAACGAAGGACAGACTGTTCGTGCATATGTGTGTGGACAAGGATACTGTGCGGTTGGCGAAAAGTTAAGACTGAAAAATGCAGCAACTGGTTCAGGTGCAAGCAGAGCAGATGCTGTATACAAATGCGTTAATGTTCCAGATCCAGACAGAACAGGTTATGGTTGGCAGGCCGCAGATGTTGACCCATACTGCACCGTTGGAAATGATAAATTCCAATATAATGAAACATTGAAATTATATGAATATAATAATAAATACTGCACAGAAATTGATGAAATCAAAAAATTGGCAGATGCATTGAATACAACACCTGTAAACATTGAACAGAATATTAGCACAAATGTTAATGTAGATATTACAGATGTTTACAATATTACAATCAGAAAAGTCAAAGTTAATAAAAGATTAACTGCGGCAGATATCAAAAAAATTCAAAACCTGATTAACAAGTCAGAAACAGAAATAAAAAAAGAGATGAAAGAACTGGGGGCCGAGGTAGAAGAACTGCAATCAGAAATCGACGCTTTACAGCGCGAACAATTTTGGAACGACCTGGTAAATGGTTTGCAAAATGCAAAACTGAAACGCTTGGCACGTCAAATGAGTGGCGTAAAATCACAATTAAAAACCAAGGTCAATGAAGAACAGGTAATGGAACTGATTGGTGATGTAATCAGTGATATGGAACTGACGGAAGAACAAGTTATACAGGTCAAACATTTAATTCAGGACAGCGCACAAAAAACACGACTGGATATCAATCAGATTAATAATAAAATGCATTCCATGAATTGGCGTATAACAAAAAACGAAGCCAAAATCGCATGGGTGCGTTTCTGCAATAATATGCGCAACAATTCCCAGGACAGACAGATTCAAAATCTGGGGGACAAGTTGGCAGATATGGATGCAGAAATACTGAGCGAGAGCGCCATCGAAAATCTGATTGAAGATGAAATAAAAAATGCCAAATTAAATCGCACCCAACTGCGGCAAGTAAAAGGATACATCCAAGACGCAACACGTGGTTTAAAAGTTCAACTGAACAAGGTAAGCAAACGTATTGATGAACTGGGGGCCGAGGTAGAAGAACTGCAATCAGAAATCAATGCTTTACAGCGCGAACAATTTTGGGACGACCTGGTAAATGGTTTGCAGAATGCAAAACTGAAACGCTTGGCACGTCAAATGAGTGGTGTAAAATCACAATTAAAAACCAAGGTCAATGAAGAACAGGTAATGGAACTGATTGGTGATGTAATCAGTGATATGGAACTGACGGAAGAACAAGTTATACAGGTCAAACATTTAATTCAGGACAGTGCACAAAAAACACAACTGGATATCAATCAGATTAATAATAAAATGCATTCCATGAATTGGCGTATAACAAAAAACGAAGCCAAAATCGCATGGGTGCGTTTCTGCAATAATATGCGCAACAATTCCCAGGACAGACAGATTAAAAAACTGGGGGACAAGTTGGCAGATATGGATGCAGAAATACTGAGCGAGAGCGACATCGAAAATCTGATTGAAGTTGAAATAAAAAATACCAAATTAAATCGCACCCAACTGCGGCAAGTAAAAGAATACATCCAAGACGCAACACGTGGTTTAAAAGTTCAACTGAACAAGGTAAGCAAACGTATTGATGAACTGGGGGATGAGGTAGACAAGGTAAAATCAGAACTGACATCTGTGAAGGTGCAAGCGTGGTTCGACAGATTAAAAAATAGATTTGTAAATGATTTTCAGGACGAAAAAATTAAACATCTGGGAAATAAACTGGGCAACTTGAAAAAAGATGTTAAAGACAGACCGACAGAAGATGATGTCATGAATATGATTCAAAATGCAATTGATAACGCAGAACTGAGCGATACACAATTGACACAGGTTAAATCCTTGATTAATGCTGAAATCAGTTCACTGGGTGGGGATATAAAAAAACTGAGAACCCGTTTAGACAAGTTGTCTGTGCGTATCGGTAAACTGGAAGTCAGAGTATGGTGGAATGAAATACAGGATAAATTTCAAACATTGAAAATCGATAAACTTGATAACAAGATGAAGTCCTTGCAGTCACAGATTAACGACAAGATGAACGAAGATCAAATCATGGACTTGATTGAACAGGCACTGACAGATGCAACATTAAGCAATCAACAGGCAAAACAGGTCGAAGAAATAATCCGGAATGCCGCAGAAAAAGCAAATGCGCGCATGGATAGAATTGATAGCAGATTAGATATTTTGTCTGGAAAAATTCGCCGTATTAAGTATGATATTTTGGCATTAAAAACCAAATTGGCATTGGTGAATCTGGAAAACGATGCTCGTTATAAAAGTTTACGCAACAAAAACAAAAAACTAGATAAGGCCATTAAAAAAATTGACGCAGAACTGAACGATATTGAAAAACAACTGGATTCTACAATTTCGCGTGAAGAAGCACATGCACTGATTCAACGCGCTGTTGATGATGCTGCAACAGAGATGGGAACGGACTTAAACGCTGAAATTCAGACTACTTTTAATCAGATTGTACAAGATTTGAATTCTGTTTTGGCAGGCACGATTGGCGAAATCGAAAATCGCTTAACCAAGATAGAGACAGACGTGACCGCACTGCAAAGGGCAAACACAAATTTAATAAATGATCTGGCGGGGTTGCAATCTCTGACAAAAAAACAACAAACGCAGATTCTCTTGCTGCATAACGAGGTTGCAGAAAAAACATCTGCAACAGAGGTTGTTGCACTTATCATGGAAAATACCCAGTCGTTAAACGATGCCCAAAGAAATGATGTTTTGGCAATGATTGTAAACTACACTCGACAACTGAGTTCAGATCAACAAGCGCAAGTCAATGCGATGATTGCATCATATGTGGAACCAAAACTGAAACGAATTGATGCAGATATGGCAAAAGTGCGACAACAAGAAATAGCACGTGACAAAATTAATTCTGCAATGTCTGTGTTAAATGCCTTTGCAAGCGGCGCAGATGTCAGCGTATGGAAAAATGCCGAAGGTAAATTCAATACAGTACGTCTGGCATCCGATGCGGCCGCAGGTGTTGTGTTAGGGACTGCGGGCGGTTTGATATCAAACAGCATTATCAAAAAGAATCAGATTAAGAAAGGTTTTGATGATGTTAAATGTTCTGTTGGCGGACAGATTGTATCAGATTATGCAGACGAGTTCGTGGTGGGTGTTCAATAAAAAGTCCTGCATTATGCATGATTTTTTATTGTGAATTATGCTGCGCATCATCCTGGAGACTGTCCAATTGGACAATCATAGGTTGTATTTCAAAACAGCTTTGATACAATTCTGATGTCTATTCTTGGGTGTGTCATGTGTTATAGGTTGCTTCTGAAATTGTATTTGATATAATTCAAGTGCAGCGGACACATTCAGCAGTGCAGTTATAGGTTGCTTCTCAAATCGTCTTTGATATAATACGCAAGGCGAACAACCGAAACAACGCACAGTTATACGTTGCTTCTCAAATCGTCTTTGATATAATTAAAGGAGAATAAAATGAATATTATGCCATATATAGATGTATTATTAGCTATAGGTTTATTCTATCTAATATTTATTAGTATGAGACGATCAAAAATTTACGATAACTTCCAAGACATAAAACCACACTATGAAAAAGCAAGAAAGATATTAGATGAATATAGAGAAAAACGTTATAGACAGCGATTTGCTCCACCATCTGCAGAAGAAAAAAGAATAATGGCGGAAAATCGCAAATCTTGGCGTGAGTTTGATAAATTCTTAGCAGATATCGAAAAACGCATAAAGGAGAATAAAAAAAAAAAAATGATATATGATTAGTTATAGGTTGCTTCTCAAATCGTCTTTGATATAATAGACACATAAAAAATCGCAGGAAATCTGCGATTTTTTATGTATTTTAATCTCAAAAAAAAACATTTCAAAAAATACTGTACAAACGAATCGTGATGCTTTTTTTCTTAGAACATCAATAATTGCTGGGTGCCGATTTTTTCAGCCACAGGTGGTGTGCCAGTTAAAAAAACATGTCAGAAAATTGGTGTTCGGTCACTGTTAAAACACGAACAGAGCCAGATGGCGGTGCCAAATGACGCAAACGTTGAATATGCTTTTCAACACCCGACATCCCCTTGACCATACGAGAGTATATCGATAATTGCAACATATAATAGCCATCATTTAACAAATCATTACGAAAACGAGCCGCTGCATGACGTTCACGGCGTGTGCCAACCGGCAAATCAAAAACCCATATGAGCAACAAATTATATAATAAAGAATATTTTCTGTGGAGTAAACAAAAGCAATTTAAGCATCTCTGGGGGCTTCGGCCCCGTTTTTTTCACCATATTTCATGGCACATGTGGGAGATGACTATTTCATATGGGCGTTTAGGTGGGCGGCAATTCTACGAATTTGGGAACCTGCACCATCAATCTTCAAACATCCAGACATGGCACAGCGGTTTACAATGTCTGTGTCAGAAATATCAGGATTTTGCAAAATACAACACCGAGAAAAATCCATATCGGATGCCGCCGGACAACCATGAATGGCCGGCAATGCAGGATTCTGATGCCGTGTGTACAAAGACGAATACAAGACGGGATTTTCAGACTTGATATTCATAACAAACACCAACGCAGGACATTTTATCGCCAACAGACGGGTCGCAGCACGGATATGTTTTTTCTTGGCGGCGATTTCTGTTGCGTGGTCTTGGTTGTATTGGCGTTTATATTCTGCCAGTTCTGATTTGTGACGCATGGCCCAATTTGCATAACAACGCCGCCGGGATTCCTGTACACGATCAGGGTGACGCACAGCATACGCCCGAGAATTTTTACGGGCCAATGCTTTGCAGTGTTCATGATTTTGATAATATCTGTCTGCGTTCTTTTTAATCAGTTCAGCATGATGTTCCAATTTATATTTTTTATTGTATGCCGAGACCCGATCCGGATTGTTGTGTTTGTATTTCTGAGATGCCAATCTGTTGCGAGCACGAACTTCGGGACGAGTGCGATACTCGTGTTCCTGGGCACGAACAGACGGGTCATTGGCACGCCGTTCACGCCGGCGGGCGTTTATAATATCTGCATTCCGGATGCGATAAGTTTGACTGTATGTGCGATTTTTTATTCTGCGATCATTTTGGGTCGCTGTTGCCTGGGCATGCAATTGGGCCGTGATATCTGCGATGGCATCATCCCCAGCAACCAGACAATATGCCCCGCTACGTCGTGCCGCCATATTCAATGAATATAATTTTGATTTCTGAATACTGAACGGTAATTTTTTGTACACAAAAAAGACCAAATTATCATCCAGATACGCCCTGTTGCACATCAAATCCATAAATTGCCCATCAGTGAATATCCCATCCAATTGGCTGTCGTGCAAAAATCTTGGGATATCCCCAGATGCCGCCAAATCAAATAAAAACCATTCCGTAAATACTTCGCCAAGGGTGTTGATTGTACTGCTGATGCCAGAGCCCGGGTAGATGCCATGAAAATCCAGGGGCAAGTCCAGATGCATGCCAATATTGCCCAAATTGTATTCGGTCGCAGCATCCATACAAATATGCCCCGTGCATCGATATAAATAACCAAAATCAGAATCAGGTTTCAACATTCAACAGAATATTTTATATCAAACATAAATTTTGTCAAAAACAAAATCAAACGGGCAGATATTCTTACAAATGGCGTTTATAATAATGAATTGACAAAATGTCATTATAATCTATACTCGGTTTTATGAACGGTATTCACGCACTTTATTTATATGACCAGGCAATAACATCGCATAAGCCAATTCCGTTATGTGTGCAGTACTATTACAGGAAAACATTTCCTGTGCCCGCCCTGCCGATATATAAATCTGAATATCACATTCCAGAATTTTCACCATATATTTCAACCGCTTTATTATACTCTATAAAATTGTATCCTGTGGATATTGAATATATTAAAAATAAAATTCCCCAAGACCCATTCGCACGCTATATAAAAGAACATTATGGCAATGATAAAACAACCCAAAACTATATTATGGCACGCAACGGAATTATATATCAAAAGATGGCAAATCGCCCAACTTGTACAATTGGGGTACAAAAAGTACTGCACTGTTTATCTGCAGAAGAATTGTGTGCCCTGCCCCAAGATTATATGAAATATAACCAAATTATGATTGAACGTTGGTTAGAGTTTATTAAGTAAAACTTCCCCAAAATCGTGAATTTTTATCGTGCTGCACAACACATAGCCGATAATTTTATAAAAAGTTCGGAAGTTGATCCAAAACGCACAATGCTAAAATCAATCTTCCGAACTCTAAAATTAAAGGGCAAAACCCTTTGTTATGACTTGAAATTTCCTTTCAATATACTTGAAAAATGTAATGAAAGTGATAAGTGGCGGAGTATGATTTTATCACGAACAACCATATACAAATTCCAATTTTACAGGGAATTTACAGGGATTTTTTTATATTCTGTTGGTAAGGTGCGATCCCATGTAACGTCACGTTTAATGATTTTTGCGGGATTGCCACCAAGTGCTGTCCATTCTTCTGTAAAAGCCTTGGTTACGATTGTTTCGGCACCGACAATGGTATTGTCTGGCAATTTGGCATTTTTAAGCAATCTAACCCCATGCCCCAACCAACAATTATCGCCAACAACAACGTTGCCGGGGCCATTTAGTACTCGACCTGTTTTTCTGTCTAATACGGTATGAAAATCGGTTGCGACAATACTGATATGCCAGCCAATCATACAGTCTTGTCCAATTGTTACAGATGCGCCACTTTCACATAGTTCTATATATCCACCCGTAATAGTTGTGTTTTTACCCCATTGCAAGTGTTGCTTGTTGCCATTTCTGACAAAAACTGACAGATTGTTTATTTCTGGGCTTTCTTCAAAATTC
>SUUQ01000007.1 GCA_015062445.1 Alphaproteobacteria bacterium
CCTCATAGAAAACTCGGTCTTCTGGCGACATTTTATCGACCTGCATAATACCATCCAGTGTTGGCAACTGATTCATAACCAGTTCCTTTACTCGGCTATGTATGTCGTTTATTGCGTTTTCGAACTGTTCTGTTTTCATTATCTGTCCTTTGTGGTTTGGGCTTGTTTCAGTGCCGTATAGTCCACCATCATTTTTTTGACTGCACTGTCCAAATCCGTGCGAATAACCGCTGGTGTAATATATGTATTGGCAAAAGAGTTTTCAAACATTGGTTGAACTGGTTTGTTGAACAGTTCTTGTCCGATAATATCCACAATACGTTCTTTCAAATCCTGGGGGACATTATATTTTTCTATTATTTGCTCTTGTATCAAAATGTGCACAAACTCATGCATAAATAACAGATATATACCATAATCATTTCGCTTGTCGCCACTCATGCGGAACAGAATTGTTGCGTTCCTGCCTGATGAGTATCCGCCACCGTATCCATATGTGCACTTGATGCTTAAAGTCTCTGGCATTGTTGCACCCCATGCCGGCAACAGCGACGCAATATGTGTTTTGATTCTGTTTTGTACCAATATTATTGCTTTTTTTATATTCTCGTCTTGATGCGTTAAATCAGACAGTTTGTATATTTCATTTACAAAAATATCGTGATAATGCTGAATTTGTTGTTCGGTCAGTTTTGGCTGCTCAAACATTTCGCGCATTCTGTCATCGTTTGGGATGAACATTTCGTAACTATATTTATAGTTTTTAAGGTTTGTATGATATCCTTCGTGGGCGCGAATAATGCGTTGCCATGCACTTTCTGCATCAAGATGTTCTATTTTTATCTGCATATTTATTCCCCGTATGTCTGTTTTATATATTCTGTCAATGTTCTTTCAATATTGTCAGACGTATCAATAAATTTTATACCGTGTTGGTCGCATGTTTTTTTATATTGTTTGGATTGTTTAATAAAATATTCACCCATTTGTAAAATTTCATTATTGTCTTTTGCGGATGCCCAATCCGTTTTGCGTGCACGTACTAAAAATTGTTCGGCTGTTAAATTTGGATAGCCTAAGCATACGATATCGCAGGTTTCAAAACAGATGTTTTTTGCAGCCGTTTCTGGGGATAGATGACAGCCTTCGATAACATATTTTCTGGTCGGGTTTTCTTGGTGTAATTGATGCATGTATTCAAAAATAAATTTTGATAAAATCGGCTCGCTTTTCTCTGGTTCTTCGTGCATACCTAATTCAGGAAAAACCTTAACAAAAGTTGCCACAATTGCATCAATTGATATCAATCCATATCCTAATTTATCACATATCATATTCGCCAGTGAAGATTTTCCGCCGCGCGGCACACCAATAATTAATATGTTTTTCATAAATTATTCCTTGTTTCCCACAAATTATATCACACCGCATCACACTTTGCATCACGTATCATTTTATCTGTTTGGCATATTTTGTTGCTGTTTTATTGTGTTATAGTCCGCCATCATTTTTTTGACCACAGATTCCAGATCGCCATGAATTGCCTCTGGCGTGATATAGGTGTTGGCAAATGAATCCTTGCACCATTCCTGTACGGGGCGACCAATCGTTTCCAGACATATCAGGTCAACAATGCGTTCTTTCAGGTCTTGCGGAACATTGTGTTTTATGATAATTGGCTCTTCTATCAAGATGTGTACAAATTCATGCACAAACATTCCATATGGCGACCCGTCTGCCGGGAAATCAGACACGCGAAACAGAATCACAGGTTTTTCCCCGGGATAATACGAACCGCCACGACCGTATGCGCATACTATGTCCAATTGTTCTGGTAATTTTATCCCCCATTTGTTGGCCAGTGGTTTAATTTTGCCATCTATCGCCATCTGCATTTTGGGAATAACGGAATTTACTATTGTATTATCCAGTTTTTTCAAATCACTTTCGTTATAGATTTCGTTTAAAAAGATATCACGATAGTGTTTGACCTGTTGTGCCGTAGGGGTTTCAATTTCCATAAATTCATGCATGCGCTTATCGTTTGGCACAAACTGATTATATGTGTATTTATGGTGTTTCAGGTTTTGATGATAGTCGCTGTGCATGTCAACAATTGTTTTCCAGCAACTGTCTGCGCCCATGTGCTTCAAATTTATCTGCATGCTTTATCCTTTATCTTTCGGATGTCTGTGATTGTAATGTCTTGGCTTTTTCAATATCGACCATTGCAACGGCAAATGCATCGGTGCCATCAAGGCATTTTATGTCGGGGGTAAATCCGTGCGTTTCAAAGTGTTTTATTCCAAAGAATTCGGCATATACACTGGCTAATTGAATCAGAATACCAGAATGCTCCAATTTCAAGGTTTGATAGTTGGTATATTGCATACATCCCGATGAGTTTGAGCCAACGATTTGCATTTGTGGATGATATCGTAATTGCGCCTGCAAGTGTTCCGCCGATGATGCGGTTTTGTTATTTTGTAAAATATAAATTGGGCGGTCATACAACGGTTTGTAATCGGTTGGCAATTTGAATTTGGTGTTATCTGCCACAATTGTTGGGTCAACTGTTTTGTCTATATGGTCACGCGACAGTGTAGAATATTGATATAATTCTTGTGCCTGGGGTGTGGTGCGCGACCACATACGCTTTGTGCGCGGAATGCCAACCGGCCCCATAATTTCATCGCAAATCATTGACATAATCAGCGGACTGCCACCACCATTATCACGCATGTCTATGATTATTGCGCGTGTGCCAGCCATAACATCACGAATGCGATTACGGAACTGTTCCATGTTTTCTTTGTCGTCTGGCGCAAAGCATTTTGAAAATGCAATCACACCAACGTTGCCGATTTTATCAATCCAATATTTTTTACCATTGCCATGTGTTATGGCTAAATTTGTGCCAACATCAATTCGTGGTTTGTGTGGATATTTTGCCAAATTATCACCCAGTTTAATCCACAGATGATTATCCGGCATAATTTCAATTATTGGCTTTAATTGTGTAAACAGTTCAGCTGCGGTTATTGGACGCGTGATTTTGTCATAGATTCTGTTCAGTTTATTCAATATGCGAAATCGTAGTAATTTAGGATAAAATGGCCATCCGCCATAGGCATTTATAAACATCTGTGCCAGTGTTGCAATGTCTTGCTTTGCCTGTTCGGCTGTCAGTTGTTTATCTGAGTCTGTGGTTGCACGCACATCACCCAATTCAAATGGTTTTATTGGTATAATCGATAAAAATTTCCGTTCCAGGTTTTCCAGTGTTTGCATAATTAACCCTTATTATTCCTGTAAGAATCCACCAGACTGCATTTTCCACAGGCGTGCATATTCTCCACGTTTGCGCAACAGTGATTGGTGGCTGCCTTGTTCAATTACGTGGCAATCCTTGATTACAATAATGCGGTCCATATTACGCAGGGTGGACAGGCGGTGTGCAATCGCAACCGTTGTGCGACCGGCCGCCAGTTCGTCAAACGAGCTCTGAATTGCGACTTCGGTTTCGCTGTCCAGTGCGGATGTCGCCTCGTCCAGGACCAGGATAGGGGCATCTTTCAAGAATGCACGTGCAATGGCGATGCGCTGTCTTTGCCCACCAGATAATTTGATACCGCGTTCACCAACCAGGGAATCATATTTCTTCTCGGTTTCCATAATAAAGTCATGTGCGGTGGCGCGCTTTGCTGCACGGCGGATTTCCGCATCGGTTGCATTTACTTTGCCATATCCGATGTTTTCACGCAGGGTGCGGTTAAACATTGTTGGGTCTTGTGGAATAAATGCGATATTTTCGCGCAATGAATCCTGGGTGTATTCTTTGATATCCTGTCCATCAATCAGGATTTGGCCGTGCGTTGGATCCCAAAACCGCATCAGCAAGTGTACCAATGTTGTCTTACCCGCACCCGATGGGCCAACGATACCGACACGTTCGCCACATTTGATTTTCAGGTTCAGATCTTTTAGAACCCATTTGCGTTTGTATTTGAACGACACATTGCGGAATTCAATTGTGCCACATGTGACCTGCAGCTCTGGGGCATTTGGTGCATCTATAACATCGATTGGTGCAATCAGCTCTTTGTATGCCTTGGTTGCTGCGCCAATTCTATCTGTTATTGCAGGAATTTGGTTCATAATTTGGTTAATAGCAGACATTGTATGCGAATATATGGATATCGTAAATACGATTTCTGATACGCTTATTTCGTTGTTCATATACAGATACACGCACAGGAACAACGTTGCAACATAGCATATATCCCATAAAAATCCCGGCAATCCCCAGAATAGTCTTTGCACAAAGAATGAATGCACCTGTGCAGAGATGCGTTCTTTACGTATAGGTTCCAGGTGGTTCTTTTCACGTTTTGCACCAGCAAACAGTTTTACAACCGAAAAGTTTGATATGCTGTCAACCAATTTACCAGACAATTTACTATGCAGGGAACTAGATTTTTTTGCAGCTTTGTTCATTGGTTTGATTAAAATCCAGCTATAAATAATGCGCACTACAAACACGACTGCAAATATTATGGCCACGTATTTGTTGATTGAGAAAATAAGGCCTGCGCTGACCAGCGATGTCAAAACCAGACCAAATATACGCCAAAAGTCTTCTATTACCCAAAAGCCATCTGCAATATAGTTCATTTGGCTGTTAACTTGTCCTGCCATACGTCCTGTCCAGAAAGACATAGATTGTTTATGGGTATAGTCAGTTAAAACAACGGATATTCTATTTCTTATCTGCGGCGCCCACCGTGCGTGAAACATCCCACGCAACATACCGGAACTGGTTAAGACCATGTGCAGCACCCCAATCAATAACAAGGTTGGGGTAGCGTATTCTAAAAAGTTCATGCCTGCTGGTATTGGTGCTTCAAACAGGGCGATGAACCATCGTTCAAAATATGGGATAATGATATTGCCAAATGAGGTGACCATCAGGAAGAAAGCCCATCCCAGCAGTGGCCACCAAGAGCCTGGAACACCGTATCTAAAATAAAATCCCCACAGGGTTTTGGGCAGGGTGGTTGTTTTGCTGGATTGTTTCTGTTTGGTCATGCTGCTCTCCGTCTAATTCCACACAGGCATAATTTAGGTGGTTGTAACACCCAGCACAGTCGCCTGTGTCGGGTGATATTTTATCATAAAAACGGGCTAAAAACAAATGATATGTGATTAAAACCCGCTGTTTTATTAGTGTTTTTTTGTGGCTTGGGATTGGGTTGGAATTGCACACCCCGAATAAAATAAAAATAGCCCGCCCCGAACAACCTCGCCACCCAACACAAAAACCAACAGGGCCGCGAAAACCAAACAAAAACGCACCAAATGGTGCGTTTTAAAACGGGTAGCCTTTGTCGGGATGCCAAGTTCGGTCCAAAGTCCCAGATTTCCAATAGTTTCAGACAGTCGATTTGGTCCGCCTGCATCACACTTATCCTCACATAGCATTTTAATAAAAAATGTGATAAAATATATAGGGTAATAAAAGGAAAATGTATGACAAATCCGATAAAAAAATTGCCGAAAATAATAAAAACAGAACGTCTGGAAATGCGTCAGTTGGATGTTACGCCTGACAACGCAAAAATCGTTTTTGATGCGGTAAAAAATGAAAATCCTGCGGATTTTTATTATAACCCAATTGGCAATACCAACATAATTCCAGCAACGGTCGAAGAAATGCTGAAACAAATGCAGGTAGAGGCTAAACACACCACAGACAACGGTGTTAACTATTATATCTTTCACGATGGAAATCTGATTGGGTATCGTCGATTGTTCTTTCACGATGACGCAACTAAAACATTACAGATGTCGGCGGTGTGGCTGGTGCGAACTGCGTGGGGGCATGGATTCGCACGTGAAACATCAGATGCGGTTGAGCGGATTGCATTTGATACACTGGGGGCAAATCGTATCACACGCCAATGCAGTGCCGACAATATCCGCAGTGCAAACTCTATCCGTTCGTCCGGGTTTCATTTGGACGGAATTGCACGCCAGGGTGGCGTTTATTCAGACAATAAACTGTATGATAATATGATGTGGTCAAAATTGAAGTCAGAATACAATAAATAAACACCGCCCATCTGGGCGGTTTGTTATAGGTATTCCTGTTTTTGTATGTTTTCTGGCACGTGTTCCAGCGCAATTTTTATTTTCTTGCGCAGGTGTGTGATATAGTCTTCTGTAAATTCCAGATTTTTGTATGTAGTATCATTTTTGTTGTCACAAAACATTTTGGCTATATCAATCACATCTTGTAGTTCTTGCAGCGTTTCCAGCATGCTCATTTCCTGGGTGGTAAAGTTTCCGCCTTTGGTGTATTTCATTTTATGTCCTTTTATTTCTCTGCCGCGGCTATTTTGGCGCGCAGTTCCGGTTCGTTTTTACGAATCCAATCGTATGCCGTTTCCATAAAGTCGGGGAACGATTTGCGGTTTATATACATGTCGCGCAGCGTGTCAAAAATCGGTTTTCCATCTATGTCCATGCTGTAAAAATAATTATATGCGATATATTCCGGTGGTGGGGTCAGTTTTGCAATGTCGGAATTTCGTATAATTGTTTCAACCACCAATTCAGACAGCAACCATTTCAGGTGTGGGAAATTATATTCCGCCACATCGTCCTTGAAATGTTGTTGCCACACATAAAACCACACAAAATGCGTTATTTCATGTAATGCCGTTGCCACCGCATAATTCGGGTCAAAGTAGTAATAGACGGAAAAACTGTTGTCGGACAAGTCACGTGGACAAATTGGGTTCAGTCCGACCATCCCCACCATATCGTTTAATATACCCGAACAATCCATATCAAACGCAGATGAATACGCATCGTTTAATTTACTGGCGACGGGTTCCCATGCGTTTTCAAACATATGAATTGAATTTTCGATATCTGCTTGTTTGTCGCTTCTGATTTTGCGCAGGTTGTCGGTCAGGTATTCAAACCGTTCTTCCTGGGTCAGTGATTGCGCATAGTCAAAATCCAGTGACGGGTGAGCACGATATAGTTCCGATTTCCACCATGTTGGTGTATCGTCTGTCTGATGAAACAGAATAAAATCTATATCCGATTCAAAATCTTTCTGTCGCCAAGTCAGTTTCATATCAAGATCCCTTATTTCCCACAAATTATATCACAGGCAATCACACTTTGCATCACATTTTTGTGTGTTTGGGGGCGTGGGGCGGGATTGGGTTGGATTTGTGCACCCCAACTAAAATAAAACCCGCCCGCCCCGCACAACCTCGCCACCCGACACAAAATCCAACAGGGCAGGGAATGCACTGCTGAAACGTGCGAATATTGAAAACCTGCGTATCCATGACCTGCGCCGCACAATGGGCAGTTATCAGGCCATCACCGGATCCAGTCTGCACATCATCGGCCAGTCTCTGGGGCATCGCTCTACCGCCGCCACCCAAATCTATGCCAGATTATCCTGTGACCCCGTCCGTGAATCTATGCAACGCGCCACCAATTCAATGCTGGGATTATTGGGTTAGGAAACCGCAACGGCGCCCAGATTTCCGCCTTAATAGAAATCTATTGCTTGGTACTTGGAAACCGTTTGTTTTTACACGTTTTTTTGTCGCCGGGTGAGTCGGAAAACAAAATATGTACATTTGATAAAATCCGGGCGATAATCATATATCGCTAGTTCTGATAAAAAACTAGCGATATAATTAGCGATAAATTAAACAAGACCGAAAACGCATTTATGTCTGCGATTATGCCGATGCTGCAGAAAAACGGTGAAATCAGTGCCGCCGATGTCATTGCGGCAACGGACAAGTCGGCACAACGTGTACGCCAGTTGTTTGTTGCGCTGGTTGATAAGGGCGTCTTAATCTCCGCCGGCCAGAACAAGGGCTGCCGGTATAAATTGAATAAATGATTTTATTGAGTGTGTAGTTCTAAAATTACACACTCAATCAAAAAACAACGTCACAACATTTGCCATAAAATAACGCCTAAAGAGCAAGAATACGTATGGCTTTTGCAGACATGACACTTTCTATGACGGGTAATACAAAAAACCTTGGCGTAAAGTGTTATGCCTGATGTTGTGTTTCAAGGATGCCGTTGTTGCATACTTACATAGGTTCGTATTCATACGCTCAACTGTGTTAACTTTTTTGATTGCAATTCTTGGTTATAAACCAGCTTTGATTTCTGCCAGTCTTTGTGTCAGAGTTTTGCCTTTGTATGTAAAATAGTCTGGGCCTCTGGCTGCTTTGCGTGGAATCCCATGCTGAATTAACAATTGTTTGGCCAATGGGCTAAGATGATATGTTTTGTTATGATAGCTCACTTCTGTGCGACTAATTACAGTGCAGGTTTCTGAAGGATTTAAGACAAATTCAAGTATGGCCCCCTTGGGTACTTTTGCATCATGAAAATTGAAACGTGGGCCCTTTGTGCGGGTGTTTGAAAAAGTGGCGTTAGGGGCTTTTGGTGTTTCATTAGTACTGTGCGTTACTTTAATCAACATCATATTGTTTTTATATTTTTCAATACGGTATGTCGTGGTCTGTTTTATCTGAATGCTAAAATCATTTAAAAAGCGTTTCGCCGAGAACGAGAAACCTGTTTTGTTAAAGTATAAGCGAACAGGCTTGGTATCCGATGTAGCACTAACAAATTCAAATACAACATCGCGCGTTTCGTTGTCAAAGTATATGTGCGCGTATTTTTTTTCTGTAGATACATTAAATTGTGTTCGGGCGGCCTTGTTAAATACAAACTGTCCATTGGGTAAAATCGATACCTTTGGGGTGTCGCTTGTTTGATTACTGTCGTTGTTATTCCATTTTTGTAGTGACATTTATTTTTCCTTTTTTGTGTAATTGATTATGCTTTTATATTATGGTTTTTAGATAAAAAGTCAAGAAAAAATATTATTTTTTGTAATAAAAAATATATGGATTTATACGGATGTAAAATACGCTAGAATACGACGGTGTGCTTATTTTTTTGTGGTCGTGTGATATTTTCGTATTTCGTCGTTCGACGAACGTCTCGTCTCTTCGTTGCGTTTTTTGTGGTCGTGTGATATTCTCGTATTTCGTCGTTCGACGAATATCTCGTCCCCCCCCTTTTATTTTTTACCTTTACGAAACCACGATATTAGTGCAAGATATTCTTAGGAATAAACAACAAAGGGGACGATATGAAACGTGCATTTGGATTAATGGCAATTTGTGTGGTTTTGACTGGCTGCATGGAGCGAAAAATCATAAACAATTATTCGCTGGAAAAGTACAACGGGTCGGAAGTGCCTGTTTGTGTGAACTATCCAAAACGTGTAAAGGTTGTTCGGCCTGGTTATATGGCAATGGGCACATGCGGCAATTTCAGAGTGCCTGACGAATACGAAGAGCTGGATGGCGAATGTGATGCTTTGATGCCGGAAGTAGTGTCATATTCATATTGTTTGGCAGAATTACCAAAGCCAGTACATTTGGTTGAAAAACAAGAAAAAGATATGACTATTTGTTACGACAGAAATAACAAGGTGGAATTACCAATATCCTATTGTCAGAAAGATATAAATGTTTATCAAAGTACAAATGTAACAACTCGTGTTACCCAGGCAACAGCATTTGTTTGGTGAGTCTATGAAAGTAACTGCTGCGATTTTTAGGAATGGGGGCCGGGTTCTGCTGATGCGACGGGCGGTTGACCAGCCATTGGCGGGCGAATGGGAATACCCCGGTGGTAAGTTTGAAGATGGTGAAGACGGCCCAACATGCCTGCGCCGGGAACTGACCGAAGAATTGGGGATAGATGCGCAAATTGGCGACCTGATTACAATTGCAAAACATACAACGGATTCAGGCAAGGCTATCGAGCTGCATACGTACGAAATCAAATCCTACACCGGCGAAATCCAACTGCGTGTGCACGACGAGATGCACTGGGTGCTAGTCCAGGACTTACCCTCCCACCCGCAATTACCGGCAGATTTGATTGTGTCGCAAATCTTATCCCAAAAACCATATTGATTTGTGGGGATTTATTCATTAAAGTTCATAGTGATATAACTTCAGAGGTTGATTATGAAAAACTTTGCAATCATATCATGGTTATTTGTTTTAACAGCATGCAGTTCATTAAACACAATGAATATCACCAAAGAACGTAATCCGAAATGTCAGAATGTGGCAGAGGTAGAAGTGTTTCAAACCTTAAATGGGTATGCTTTAGCCTCAGTGTGCGATTACAAAGGGGAGCAATTTTGTATGGGTATGACTGTTCGTGTAGATGAGATTACAGAGTTGTTGTATGATAAAAAGCGTATAAGTGCTCCAAAAGGGAAATGTATTGTTTTTAGTGATACTTATAAGTATGAAACCAAAGATGGGGATATAAAAACAGTTCCTGTTTTAGGATTTGATTATGAATATGAAGCGGAAACTGAGGAAGAGAATATAACGCGTGCGGTAAATGAGTTACAAGATATCAAACAATCTTGTGTGTTATATATGGGCAAAGAATACAGGGATATGGCAGAGTCAGAAAAAGAAGAGAAGTGCGAGTGTGTTTTGACTGAGTATTTAACAGATCTTCAAAACAAGACAAAACCCACAAGAAAAGCACTTGAAAAGAAATGCGGCAAGTTGCCAAAGGATTTTATTTAGTAAAAAATGAAATTCGCAATAGTTGGGAATAACAAACATCAAAAACCAACCAAAGGCGCAAAGGGTATTTGCCCTGTTTGTGGGGAAGAGGTGCTCGCTAAATGCGGTAACATAAAAGCACATTATTGGTCGCATTTGGCAGATTCAAAGTGTGTTTATAAAGGCAATAAAGGCGAGTGGCATATAGCGTGGCAAAATGAATTCCCAGATGATTGGCAGGAAGTTCTTCTGATAAACACGGAAAATAACGAAAGGAATTTAGCAGACGTTAGGACGCCAAATGGTTTAATTCTTGAATTTCAACATTCGCATATTAAGGATGAAGAAAAAACAGCCAGGGAACTGTTTTACAAAAACATGTGCTGGGTTGTTGATGGGACAAATTGGTCTAAAATAAGGACTTATTTTGAAAATAAATATAAGGATGCATCAGAAGAAGAAATTGAAAAAAGAGTCGGAATAGATAAATATGACTATGAAATGATTTTTTCAGCTGTTTGGGCTTCATCATCTGTGCCAATTTTTTATGATTTTTATGGTCAAAATACTTCAGAAGAACGAACAAGATGGCAAGAATATCTTTATTGCTGTTTCCCGTACAGGGATTGGGTTGGTTTTTATGCTGTGCCAATAAAAAGGCAAAATTTTATTAAAATAGCGAGAGAAGACAGATTGCAAAAAATGATGCATGACATACAGCGCAGCATCGATAAAAAAAGTCGACAAAAACAAGAATCCATAGATAGAAAAGAGCAGAAAAGACAGAAAAGATTGCAAAAACAGAGAGAAGAAGAGCAAAAACAAAAGGAGATTACGCGACAAAATGCAAGACCAAAAGTGGCTCTACTAAAAGGCTTCTTTGATGCCGTAAAGCAACAAAACCAGTTTGTATATCCGTTCTATGATAGGTCGGACACACTGATAGCAAAATTAAACTTTACAAATGGTTTAAAGTGTCATTTTTTAAAAGATGTATACAATCCACAATACAAACAATATAATAGTAATGACTGGATTGAATGTACTGATAATGCGTACCTGTGTGTGGATGATGAAGATATAAAAAACTGTAATATCAGAAATTTTACATGCTGCCCAAAAGGCGGACAAAAACTAAATGATTATTATAAAAATATTTCCAAAAATACTGTATTTTTTGCAGGAGAAATAGGGAAAGAGGGTGCAAAAAGAGCTTTTGCGGGCTTTCCTAGGGTCGTCTTTGTTGATAAGGGAAGTAAAACGATGTCGGTATTGTGCAAAAACTTCCTTAATGGCAGAGAGCAAAATAGTTTTTCTATTGTACATGTGGTATTTGTCGACGGTATTTATTATCATTATCAGTATTATTCAACTAAACATATAGAGATATTCCTAAAGATGGTTTGCAATAATAATTCTATAACCGTTCAGGATATAAAGTTTCTATAATTCTTTATCCATACAATCCTTTTTGACATCCTGTGAATTCGGTTTATACTGATTCCTGGAATGGCGGAAAGGTTTTATCTTTGCATTGATTTAAAGAGTTTCTTTGCCTCGGTCGAAGCGGTTGACCGTGGGCTGGACCCATTTACAACAAACCTGGTGGTGGCGGACCCGTCACGGGGGCGGGGTTCGGTCTGTCTGGCGATAACGCCGGCGATGAAAGCTCTGGGGATTCGTAATCGTTGCCGGGTCTTTGAAATCCCGCGTGGGGTCGAATACATCACCGCCATGCCCCGCATGAAAAAGTATATGGAGGTATCTGCCCAGATTTACGGGATTTATCTGCGCTATATCTCGCCCGAAGACATCCATATCTATTCCATTGACGAATGCTTTATCGATATCACGCCTTACTTGAAAATGTATAAGCGGTCGCCCAAAGAAATGGCGATAATGCTGATGGATGCTGTGCGGGATGAAACGGGCATATGCGCCACCGCCGGCATTGGCACGAACCTATTTTTGGCCAAGGTTGCGCTGGACATCACGGCCAAGAAAGTCCCCGACCATATCGGATACTTGGATGCGGAATCGTTCCGGGAACACCTGTGGCATCATCGGCCGATAACAGACATCTGGAACATCGGGGCGGGCATTGCACGACGACTGGAAAAATACGGTGTTTATGACCTGTATGGGGTGACGCAGATGCCGGCTGAAACCCTGTACAAAGAATTCGGCACAAATGCGGAATACCTGATTGACCATGCGAACGGCATCGAGCCATGCACGATTGCCGACATTCATAATTATCAGGCGAAATCCCACTCCCTGTCCAATGGCCAGATTCTGTTCGAAGACTATAACTTTGACGACGCGATGATTGTGATGCAGGAAATGGTGGATAACCTGGTCTTGGAATTGGTGGAAAAGAACCTGGTGGCGGATGAAATATCACTGGCCGTGGGGTATTCACGTGATATGCGGCGGGCAAGTGGGGGCAGTCGTAAATTGCCAGCGCACACATCGTCCTATAAATCATTGGTGGCGGAATTTGTGCGCCTGTATCGGGAAACAACCGACAAACGCACGCCGATACATAAATTGACGGTTGGACTGGGGAATCTGGTCGATGCGGATACGGTGCATTTGCAACTGGATTTATTTGCGGACACAAGGGCGGACGAACGCGAAAGCAAACTGCAACACGCATTGTTGGATATCAAGGGCAAGTTTGGCAAAAACGCCGTCCTGCGTGGCATAAATTATCACGAGAAGTCCACCGGTCGCAAACGTAATACTTTGGTTGGGGGACACAATGGCTGATAATACCGCACGTGCAAAACAGTTTATGCCTTTTGCAGCCCTGCGTGGGTACTATGCGATGGTGCTGGCTAAAAATCGGGTGGTTGAGCCACGTCGGGAATTGATTGGCGATGCGGCCGAACGGTTGTCACGGAAACTTGCGCTGGTTAAAAAGGGCATGATGGTAACGGTGCGATTTTACCGGACCGATGCCTATGACACCATAACGGGCCTGGTTACCCGCATAGACCCCGAATACCGATACATCACCATAGTCAAAACCAAAATCCCATTTGATGACATCACCGAAGTATCCAGCCCCGAAATCCCAGATGGGGAATAGAGATTGTTATAAAAAACTTTGAGTACTTTTTTGGTTTAATAAACAACCTGTTATGTTGTATCTTATTGCGGTTGTGCGCTAAAGAAGCTGTTGACTCTATAATGATGAGGTATGTCGCTTTTAAATATATTCCTTGTTAGCTGTATGTCTTCCACTCTTCTCGCTCTGGACAACGCAGTGTATGTCTGGCCGGGAATCCATGCGCCACTATCTAAGTCGATTCTAACGGAATCCAAAGTTTTTCCTTGCGCCTTATGTATTGTTATGGCGTATCCAAGTGTTAGTGGTAATTGTTCGTATGTTCCTAGTTGACACACCTCAATTTCCTTTGTTTCTGGATTTTTCTTGTAGGTGATATTTTCCCATTTTTCTCTATCTACCGTGACGTTAGTGTTGCTTGAAAATAAGTATACAATCGCATGGTCATCCGCAAGTTCTACTATTTTGCCCATGGACCCATTGCTCCAACATGTATAGCCGTCGTTGCCATTTTTACAGAATATAACTAAGGCACCCGGTTTTAGGGTGATGGATGTTGGGACGGGTAAATTTTTTATAGGCACATCCCCCACAATTTTTCCTGTGTATGTTTTTTGGGGAGTGTCAAGCCTGTCCAAAAAGTATTTGTTTATCGCATCTGCCTTTACTTTTCTTGGCGTAATTGTAATAACATCATCTGAGTCTGTGAAATTTGATTTCTTTTGACGATTGAAATAGCTCAGACAATCAGGGTTTCCTTTTCTCAATTTATCTAGTTCGTTGATGAATTCTGCGGAGTTCTGACGGTAATTTTTTGTAAACACTACAGAAATAAACTTTGCTCTTTTATATGCATGGGAATCAAAGCAATAAAAAGAATTTTTATCTTGGCCATAATCTCTTCGGAATTGATGTAGCGCCTCGTCTTGAATGACAGGGGGTAACTGATAGAGGTCGCCAATGATAACGACTTGCATTCCCCCAAAAGGGCGATTGTCTTTTCTTGCTCTACGTGCCAAATAATCCATCGCGTCAAGCAAGTTTGGGTTAACCATAGAGATTTCATCTATTAAAATTACATCAAAATGTCTTATACTATCGTCCCTTTGGGTGCTGTGCATAACACGAGATTTTAGTGCTTCAGGTTCAAAATATGGTACAGGAGGCAATCTAAAACCTTTGTGAATTGTTTCTCCTTTTATATTTAGTGCAGCCATGCCAGTTGGACATAAACACCATATTTTCTTTTTTGAATTTGCTCTCAGATACTCAACAAATACTGATTTTCCGGTCCCCGCTGCTCCTTGGATAAAAACATTAGAATCCGTACGTTCAATTAAATTAAACGCATACATCTGATTGTCGTCCAACATGTACTGTTGCATACAAGCCTCCTTGTTACGAATACAATATAGGACAAAAAAAGAAAATGTCAAGTCTGTCCTCTTGGTTTGTGTGCGCTGGTTAAAAAAGGCATGATGATAACGGTGCGATTTTACCGGACCGATGCATACGAAACCATAACTGGCCTGGTCACCCGCATAGACCCCGAATACCGATACATCACCATAGTCAAAACCAAAGTTCCCTTTGACGATATTACCGAAGTATCCAGCCCCGAAATCCCAGATGGGGAATGAAAAACTAGCGATATATTCAACATATCGCTAACTTTTACCCAAAATATAGCGATATGTGATGTGTTGTTTGCCAAAGAAAAGGAGAAAAAATCCTAATATTTGTAGATTTTTATTGAATTTTATTTTAGTATATTGAAAAAGGTTTATTTTATGGCTTTGTTCAATAATAAAATTCAATCGTTTGATAATATTAACAATCGTCTGGTTGATGATTTGAAGGCGGAAATTAAAAAGCATTCCAAGTTATCCATAGCGGCAGCTTGTTTTTCAATATATGCATATCAAGATTTAAAGAAACAGTTGGAATCTGTTGATGAACTGCGCTTTATTTTTACGTCACCAACCTTCCTAGGGGCAAATAATAGTAAAGAACAGCGTGAATTCTATATACCACGTTTGGAACGTGAACAGAGTCTGTATGGGACAGAATTTGAATTACGTTTGCGCAACCAAATGACCCAGAAAGCCATATCCAAGGAATGCGCCGAATGGATTAGAAACAAAGTTCAGTTTAAGTCAAACAAGACAAATCGTCTGATTCAGCCCTTTATTAATATTGATGATAAATATACTTATTTGGGAATTAACGGCTTTACGACAACAGATTTGGGAACAGAAAAAGGCAATGCGCTGGCGATGTTTATAAATCGTCTTGAGGCAGAAAACAGCAAACAGTATCTTAATCTGTTTAATGAAATCTGGAATAATTCGGAACAGCTGGAAGACGTTAAGCAAAAGATTTTAGAGCATATCGAAACAATTTATGCAGAAAATGCCCCAGAATACATTTACATGGTCACCTTGTATAATATTTTCAAAGAATTTTTGAATGATATTTCAGATGACGTTTTGCCAAATGAGGCAACAGGATTTAAACAAAGTGAAATTTGGAACAAGTTGTACACATTCCAAAAAGACGCGGCACGTGACATTATACATAAACTGGAAAAGTTTAATGGGTGTATATTGGCTGACTCGGTTGGGTTGGGTAAAACGTTTACTGCGCTGGCGGTTATTAAATACTATGAATGTCGTAACAAGAGTGTCTTGGTGTTGTGCCCAAAGAAGTTACAAGATAACTGGACAACGTTCCGTGAAAATTATTTAAACAATCCTGTGGCCAAAGACAGATTGCGTTATGATGTTCTGTATCATACAGACTTGTCTCGTGAACGTGGTTTATCTGGCAGTATAGATTTGGGTAAAATCAACTGGGGTAATTATGATTTGGTCGTAATTGATGAAAGCCATAATTTCAGAAACGGTGGAAAAACGACCGTAGATGAAGATGGTATTGAATCTTACAATCGCTATAATCAGTTAATGGAAAAGGTTATCAAAGCCGGGGTTAAGACCAAGGTTTTGATGTTATCTGCAACACCGGTGAATAATCGTTTTGTTGATTTGAAGTATCAGCTGGAATTGGCATACGAAGGCGCCGAAGATGAAATTAACGACAAGCTGAATACTAAAAAAGGTTTAACAACGATATTCAATAACGCCCAGCGTGCATTTAATGATTGGAGTAAGTTGCCAGAAGAAGAACGTACAACAGAAGCGCTGTTGGGGCGTTTGGATCAAGATTTCTTTGAAGTATTGGATTCTGTTACAATAGCACGCAGCCGCAAGCATATTGAAAAAAGTTATAATATGGCTGAAATCGGCAAGTTCCCAACCCGTCTGGACCCAGATAACAGATATCCTGCCATTACGTTGGATGAGTCATTGGGGCTAAATTATGATGATATCTTTTCTAAATTGGAACAGTTGTATCTGAGTGTTTATTCGCCTTCTAAGTTTATTTTTCCAAGCAAATTGGAAAAGTATGAAAAAAAGTATGGGAAAAAGGCAGGCAAGGGTATTTCGCTGACGGGACGTGAAATGGGGACCCGTAAATTGATGGCAATCAATTTGATGAAACGTTTGGAAAGTTCCTGGTATTCCTTTAATGAAACCGCTAAATCGATTGCAACTAAGATAGACAGCGCAATATCTGCCATAGAACAATTTAAAAAAGCAAAATCAGCCCGTGGATTTAAGTTTAGCATCTTTGGTATTGCCGAGGACGAGGAAGATATTGATACAACCTATGGCGATTACAGTATCGATTTTAACGATATGGATTATGAAACCTGGCTGAAAGAACTGCAAAGCGACCAGGAAGTGTTCGCCGAAATTCTGCGTTTGTTCGGTCAGATGACCCCAGAACTTGATAATAAGTTGAATGAATTAAAGGCGATTATCAGACATAAAATAGAAAATCCATTAAATGCAGACAATAAAAAGGTTTTGATATTTACCGCTTGGGCAGATACCGCACGATATTTGTATGACAACCTGTCTGAATATTTGCGTGAAGAATTTGGATTAAATACAGGTGTTGTCACGGGTGATATATCGACCAGTGATTCAACGATAAAACGTAATGGAGACAAGGGCAAGTTTGATTTTAATGAATTGCTGACCATGTTCTCGCCAGTATCCAAAGATCGTGATAAGTTAAACAATATACCGTCTGGTGACATAGATGTTCTGATTGGTACGGACTGTATCAGCGAAGGTCAAAACCTGCAGGACTGTGATTATATGGTAAACTTTGATATCCATTGGAATCCGGTTCGTATTGTTCAGCGCTTTGGACGTATTGACCGTATCGGCAGTCGTAACGACAAAATCCAAATGGTCAATTTCTGGCCAGAACGTGAATTGGATAAATATATCGACCTGACAAACCGTGTTCAAAACCGCATGGTTGGTGTTGCGGTTGCAGGGGCCGGTATAAACGTTATTGGTCAAGACCAGGAATTACAATATCGCAAGGCACAATTAGAAAAAATCCGTAAAGAAACCCCAGATTTAGAAGATATGAACACCGGGGTGAATATCATGGATTTGGGGCTGAATGAATTTAGGTTAGAGGTTGTAGATTATCGTAAATCGCATCCTGAAATAGAAACGGCGGCCCGTGGTCTGCACGCGGTTGTTGCAGCGACGCCAGATATGCCTGCTGGGACCATTTTTGTCCTGCGTAATGTGAATAATGGCGACAAGATTGACAAGCAAAATCGTCTGCATCCGTTCTATATGGTGTACCTATCCGAAAACGGCGATGTTGTCTGTGATCATTTAAGTGCCAAAAAGCTGTTGGATATCATGGGGCGCCTGTGCAAGGGACAAACGGCACCAAACAAATCCCTGTGCAAGGCATTTAATACAGAAACCAAAGACGGAATGGATATGCGGCATTATTCAGATATGCTGAATAAATCTATCCAGACGATTATAAACGTCAAAGAAGAAACAGATGTTAACAGTATATTCAGTTTTGGTGGTTCAACACTTGGGGTAAATAATATCCGTGGATTGGATGACTTTGAACTGATTTGCTTTGTGGTGGTAAAATAATGAATTGGCCAAAAACGACCGAAATCGGTAAATTTTTAGCAAAAGAACGCTTTTACAGTCACGATGCTGTGTCTGGTGCCTTGAAACAAGCGCTGGTTGAAGATGTTGAAAAAATCACAATATCGCATCGTCTGGCACGTGATACATTGAATGTTGATGCAGGGACCGAGTTCCCGGAAATTTTGGTGCTGAATATCAAGTTAAGACAAAGCAAGGTAAATGAAAAACTGCTGGATGCGCTGGACAAGTCAATTCGTTCGGGCTATGTGTTGTTTGTACTAGAATATAACGAAAAAGAATGTGCATCTATTTCACACAAGACCGTAAATGCCAAGGAATGCTGTACAATTGATAAACGCTGGACTACGGATTGGATAAATAAGGTAGATGTAGAATTACGTGGAACGACCCTTGATGCAATATACGCAGGCCTAATAGAACAAGTGTCACAGGGGCGCGTAGCATCCGGTGCCTCAGGATTGGCAGATGCGGTAAATCGTGATATCGAACGTGCAAAATTAGAAAAACAAATCGCAGAATTAAACCAAAAATTGCGCAATACAGATCAACTAAATAAAAAGTTTGAAATCAAAGATAAAATTCGTACACTAGAGCAGAAGGTAAAGGAGCTGTCATGATTGAAAAATTGAAACTGGAACAAAATCCAATGTCCCCAGTATTAGAAACATTGAAACAGGTTTGTCCTGGTGCTATTAATGAAGATGGAACTGTGGATTTTGATGTTTTAAAAACGGAATTGTCGGACAGTATAACCGAAGGAAAACGCGAAAGATATGAATTCGATTGGGTTGGTAAAGAAAATGCCAAGCGCGAGTATAAACGTAAAATCAGAAAAACATTACGTCCAGTTGTGGCGGATTCTAAAAATTGGGAAACAACCAAAAATCTGTATATCGAAGGCGACAACCTGGATGCGTTGAAATTATTGCAAAAATCATACCTGCGCAAGGTTAAAATGATTTATATCGATCCTCCGTATAACACGGGAAATGATTTTGTGTATTGCGATGATTTTGCCGAAGACTGCAAAGAATATTTGGATAAAAAGGAAGTGTGTGATACAGATGGTAATCGTTTGTTTGTTAATAAACGCGATACGGGACATTATCATTCAAACTGGTGCAATATGATGTATCCGCGCCTGAAGATGGCACGTGATTTATTAACAAATGACGGTGTTATTTTTATTTCAATTGATGACCACGAAGTTGCCAATTTGAAAAAAATTTGTGATGAGATTTTTGGCAACGAGAGATTTGTTGGTATGTTAATTTGGAAAACCAAGACCGCTGCAAAGGGGGTGCCGACAAAAAATATGTTAGTTACCAACCATGATTATATATTGGTATACCAGGGCAAATCACAATTTAGATTTAATGGCGAAGACAGAGATGTTAGTAAATTCAGTAACCCAGATAATGACCCAAGGGGTGCATGGAAGGCAGACAACATGAAATCAACTGTGTCAACAAATGTTTTTTCTATAACAGATCCCAATACTGGGAATGTGTTTACAAAAAATTGGGCTTTTTCTAAAGAATCAATAGACAAAATGATCGCTGAAAACAAGATAATATGGCCTTCCTCTTCAGATGGTACACCAAGACAAAAAAGATTTATGAACGAAATGACCAATGATACAACACCTTTACGAAGTCTTATCGGGGAATTTCAATCAGAAACCGCCACAAATAAATTAAAAGAGTTATTTGGTGGAAAAAAATTATTTGATTTTCCAAAACACGTAGATTTAATAAAGTTACTGGTTAAGCAAGCGACAGAAGCCGATTCTTTAATACTTGATTTCTTTTCAGGTTCTGCGACGACTGCCCATGCAATTATGCAACTAAATGCGGATGATGCAGGAACCAGAAAATACATAATGGTTCAGTTCCCAGAAATCCTCGAAGAGAATTCCGAAGCTTTTAAGGAGGGGTATACAAATTTGTGCGAAATCGGTAAAGAACGTATCCGTCGTGCCGGTGAAAAAATAAAGGCAGAAACCCCAGATAAAGATCTGGACATAGGATTCCGTGTTTTACGTGTCGATTCAAGTAATATGAAAGACGTTTATTACAAGCCTTCTGAAACGTCCCAGACAGGATTGCTGGATGCTGTAGATAACATTAAAAATGACAGAACTGATATGGATTTGCTTTTTGGTGTTATGATTGATTGTGGCTTGCCACTGGATATGCCAATTGAAACCAAGGAAGTAAATGGCAAAAAGTATTATGTGGTAAATGGCAGTGATGCTTTGGTTGCGTGTTTTGAAGAAAATATTTCAGAAGATTTAATTCGTGAAATCGCAAGCCATAAGCCAATGTGCGCCGTTTTCAAGGACTCTTCATTTGCCGAAGCCAAGGACAAGGTAAATGTTTCAGAAATCTTCAAAAGCATATGTGGCGATGATAAAGCCCTGAAAATATTGTAATACGAGGGGGATTTTCAGATGGCAAATGTTGTTCAAAGATATAAACACCAGCAGTTTCAAACAGATGCTTGTAACGCTATTTGTAATGTATTCATAGGTCAACCAAACGTAGGGGCTGAAATATATAAAATGGATCCAGGTAACTCTGGTGCACAAACCTTATTGATTGAGTCAAATGATGCGTATAAAAATCATAGGATAGAAATTTCTGAAAGCCAGCTCAAGGATAATATCAGAAAAGAACAGATAAAAAACGGCATCAAACCAATTGATGAAATTGCAGGGTATGAACCTAAAAAAGAACTTAATTTGTCGGTTGAAATGGAAACGGGTACTGGTAAAACATACGTGTATATCAAGACAATTCATGAACTGCACAAACGTTATGGTTGGACCAAATTCATCATAGTTGTACCTTCTATCGCTATACGTGAAGGAACTTACCATTCTTTCATGACGACAGAAAAACATTTTAATATGGAATATAGCGACACATTGAAATTTTTCATTTATAATTCTGCACATTTACAGGAAGTAGAAGATTTTGCAACTGATGAAAACATCCAGGTAATGATTATAAATGCCCAGGCGTTTGCAACGAATAATGCGGACAGCAGGATTTTTACCGCTAAACAAGCAGAAAAGTTCAAGGGGCGCAGTCCTATTGAAGTTATTGCAGAAACAAATCCCATTATTATTTTAGATGAACCGCAGTCAACCAGCGGTACAGCAACAGTAAAAAAACTGCATGATTTTAACCCTTTGTTTATATTGCGTTATTCTGCTACACATCGTGATGAATATAATATGCTGTATAGATTGGATTCAATAGATGCTTATAACCAGAATCTGGTTAAAAAGATCGCGGTTAAAGGTATTGCTGTGCGTGGAAATACAGCAACAAATGGATATGTATATGTTTCGAAAATAGATGTAAGACCTGGCAAAGATCCAACCGTTTGGCTGGAAATAGATCATCAGGGTGCTAATCGCTTGACCAGAAAAATTATGCGCTTTGAAGAAAAGGACGATTTGTATGTAAAATCAGGCAAGCTTGCAGAATATCAGGACCGCTGGGTTGTCAGCTTTATCAATGGATTTGATAAAACGGTAACTTTTACAAACGGGATTATTCTGGCCGAAGGTAAATCTGTTGGTGATATGAACGAAGATCAGTTACGCAGAGTACAAATACGCGAAACTATTCGTACACATTTAGAGAAAGAAGAAACATTGTTTAATAAAAATATCAAGGTGTTATCACTATTCTTTATTGATGAGGTTGCTAAGTATCGTCCAGATAACAACGAGAACGGTCTGTACAAGCAGATGTTTGAAGAAGAATATCAGTTTGCTATGGATAGGCGATTGGAATTGCTGGGGCTGAACCCTGAATATGAAGAGTTTTTAAAACAGACACATCCTGACACATGTAATGAAGGGTATTTTTCAAAGGATAAGAAAGGCAAACTAAAGGATACTAATGGCGCTTCCGATGCGGATAGAGATTCGTATGATTTAATTATGAAAAACAAAGAGCGCTTATTGTCATTTGATGAACCCGTTCGTTTCATTTTCTCGCATTCTGCATTGAAAGAAGGGTGGGATAATACAAATGTATTTCAGATTTGTGCATTGAAAAATACCGACAGCAACACAACTACTCGTCGTCAAGAGCTGGGGCGTGGGATGCGTTTGTGTGTCAACCAAAACGGTGAACGTATGGACGAGGCCGAGGTTGGTGAAAATGTTCACAAAATAAATGTGTTAACTGTCATTGCTTCTGAAAGCTATGAGCAATTTGCAGCAGCATTACAGGATGAGTACAAAAAGGCCACAGAAGGTCGTTTGCAAAAGATTTCAGAAGATATGTTTGTTGGTAAGATTGTGACATTTAATGACCAAGAACATAAGATAACTAAAGAAGAAGCTGGTGATATTGTGTACCATTTCACGGTTCAGCAATATATCGATAAAAACAGACAGTTGACTAGTAAATACTATGAAGCAGTAAAAAACGATACTTTTGTTGCACCAGAAGGTTTTAAGACGTCAGAAATCACCAGCTTAGCTGACAGAACAACGATTAAAATTACTGATGCTGGCAGAAAAAGAGTACCGCAAAAGTTGAACAGAAAGAATTTTGAAAAAGCAGAATTTCAGGAACTATGGAATTTAATAAATCAGAAATCTTTCTATACTGTTGACTTTAAAACCGAAGAGTTGGTAGATAAGGCAATAAAGTCATTAGACGCTAAATTGCAGGTTACCCCCCTAATAGTTGAAATATCGAACTCTGGTCTAAAAAGCATCTCGGATAATGCTGATTTAAATATGGCTAAGGGCAAGACCAGCATAGAACGAATTGAAGTAGCGGAAATAACCCAACCGTTTGACCTGATTGGTGAAATCGCAAGGGAAACGGCTTTAACTAGAAAAGCTGTTGCGCAAATACTGACAGGTATTCGTGCGGATGTCTTTGATAAGTTTAAGGCCAATCCCCAAGAATTTATTAAAAATGCAATTGATTTGATAAATGAAGCAAAAGCTATTTCGGTAATAGAGCATATAGAATATAATCCATTGGAAGAACGATTTAGTACAGATATATTTACAAAACATGAACTAAATGTCCTGGAAGATAAATCTATAGAAACTCCAAATCACAATATCTATGAACGCGTTGTTTATGATTCCAATATAGAAAGAGATATGGCAAAAGAGTTAGAGTGCCAGGAAGATGTGAGTGTTTATACCAAACTGCCAAATGACTTTTATATTAGCACCCCAATGGGAAAATATCATCCGGATTGGGCCATAGTCTTCAAGGCGGGAAATGTTAAACATATTTACTTTGTTGCAGAAACCAAGGGCGTCCCTCCAGAAGAATTAGAAATAAGTCTGAAGGATATAGAAAAGGCAAAAATCAGGTGCGCAAAAAAGCATTTTGCCAAAATAAGTAGCGACAAAGTGAAGTATGATGTCGTTAATAACTATGAAAATTTATTAAAAATAGTTATGAGCTAAAAGGGTAATAATATGTACTACACGTCAGTAACTGATATGCATAGAAAATAAAAAAAAGGTGCCATTTGGCACCTTTTACTTTTGGGTATATGACCCTGTGAGTTCAAAGCCTGATTTTAGGACCTTGAGAAAGAAATGCTTTCGATTAGAACTGCTTGGAACAAGATGAAGTCTGATGCGGTGGCCAGGCCCAACATTTAATTTTTGTAACTCTTCTACTGCATTATAAAATGATTTAACTGTGCCAAGATTAATGATGCATTCGACAGACATATAGGCAGGAATAGTAACGGCAGTTTCCAGACCAGATTCTTTATGAATTGAATACAGCGAAATTGTGCTTTCATTGCGATTTGTCTCGATACGTAATTTATTCAACTTGGTGTGCATCCAAAACTTTTTGACCTTTGTTATTTCTTCTAAAAAGTCTTGCGCTTCAAAGACGATAAATGGTGGCATGGTATACCGTTATTTTGTTTCACACAGTTCAATAATCTCCAACAAATCGTCGGGGATATAGGTTTTGGCCTGGTCGATTAGTTCGGGTGGAATGCCGTAATAGGCCTCGGCGACGGAGCCTGTGATTGCGGCGATTGTATCGCTGTCGCCACCTATTGATATCGCATTGCGGATTGCGTCTTCAAAGTCCGTTGACTCAAAAAAACATTGCAGGGCGGGCGGTACCGTTCCCTGGCACGAAGAATCCCAGTCATAGTATTCCTGTAAATCCGCCAAGCAGTCGCATGTCGGGTAATAGTTGTTGCGGATGTATTCGGCTATGTCGTCTTTGCTGTGGCCGTTGCGTGCCATGAATATAGCAACGGCAACCGCCTCGGCGCCCTTGATGCCTTCGATATGGTTGTGTGTCGGGGATGTGACCAGGTATGACAGGCGTTTGACTTCTGCGATATTTTCGCCAAACCACCCGGCGGCAGATACTCGCATCGCCGCCCCATTGCCCCAGCTGTTATACGGACCCATAGTCGGGTCATTCAGCCATTCCAAAAACATACCGCCATATCCTTTGTTCGGATATGCCTTGCCAACAACTCGCATAGTGTCGGCTGTGATTTGGCTCAGGTCGCCACCTTGCTCATGCCATTGTTTGATTGCGCTGGCCACTGCTATGGACATACAAGAATCATCCGTGATATAGCAACGGTCGGTCATAAAAGGGAAGTTCTTGGACCGGATATTTGCAAATTCATAAACAGACCCGGCAATGTCGCCAATAATCGCACCAAACAGCATAGTTTTCTCCTTTTATGTCACTTTAGGACATGTAGCCCAAATGTCAACTGGTTAGTTTGATTCACTCAACCTTTATCCCGGTGATTAGTTCGCGTTGGCGGGATTGGGGTGGAATTGCACGCCCCGAATAAAATAAAACCCATCCGCCCTGAGGCAAAGCTATGATTGGCACAAAAATCAAAAGAGCAGGAAAACCCAATGAGAAAACGCACCAAATGGTGCGTTTTAATTCTGGTGCCGGTTGTCGGACTTGAACCAACGACCTACTGATTACAAATCAGCCGCTCTACCAGCTGAGCTAAACCGGCAATGCCAACCAATTATACATATCTGGAACGCAAACGCAAGCAAAAAATCATAAAACATGTGTCCAGGGGTAAAAATCATTTATGGTATTTGATTTTTTTCATTTTTTGGTGTAGTATATAGTCTGACATAGCGGTTGCTGTGTTGGGCGTCGAAACCCGTTTAATGCGTTGTGTCCGCGGGGACAAAAAACACCTTCAACTGATTGGTTGGAGGGTGGTGATATACAAAAATAAGCCCGCTATTTTCAACGCATTATAGTTTCGAACCTCCAACCACCTGCCTGTGTACGGTGGTTTTTTGTTTGTGTACATACAAGCATACCCGGGTGTGGCAATAACAGTGTTGGGTCTGTCGTTTGTTGTATGGCCAATTGTTATTGTTTTAACAAAGAATTCATGATACGATAACCTGTGTCAAAAAAAAGAAAACAAGATGACAAAAGAAAAAGAAGTTGCAAAAAAACAAAACTATATGACATTTGAAGAAATGGCCAAGGTTTTTTTGAAAGAAAAAATTAACATAAGACAGGGAGAGCTTGGTAGTCTATATCACGATCTGGTTTACAAAAGAGAGTTACCAAGAAGTTATTGGTCCTATACATATTGTTCCGAGGAGGAGAAAATGCTTCTTGACCAGGTGTTTGGTGTCCATCAAGATTTGCAAAATCCAGATGCAAAAAAATTCTTGGAAAATCTTCAAATTATTATTGGTTCCAGATTTGCTGTAAATCCATTTCGGGCAGAGATAGATTATATTATAGTCAAACCAGAACAAATGGCGGATGTGTTCTTGAAACTGGCTGATACCGAGATAAAGGATGAAAAGATTAAGTATGATGCCCTGAAATATTTAACAGGCAGTAATGTTTTGAAAAAAAGAAAAGACCTGTGGGCAAAAATATTAAAAAATCCAAATTCGGTAACATACGATTATAAATTGGCAATAATGGCACTTGATAAAGCCGATCCAGATTTGAAAAAGATATATTCCGCAATGGAGAAAAAGGTAAAAGTAACAATTGTCAATGAAAGTGAAAACAGATTGCCAGATTTTGATAAATTGAACTATACCAAGGTGCACTTGCATGATGCGGCAAAGTATATTGATGCAGATCTGGGGGCGCAGGTAGAGGCAATGTATTTTGGCAATGACGGTGCGGAATTGGAAGAATTCCTGGCCCAGGTTGAAAAGTCGTCCAGTCTGAAAATTACAGAACTGACTGCCCAGGTTGAAGGGCTGAATAAGCAGCTGAAGACCACAGAAAACCAGCTGAAACAGACGGCGGGCGAACTGGAAAAGGCGCAGGCCGAAAATCAAAAGCTGGCCAATGCCAACGAAAAACAGGCAGATAAATTAAACATGGAAAAAAAGTACGTCAAGCAACTGTTGAATGCGGCCGAAGAGTTGCGTATCGGTATTGGCAGTCGTGGTATCAGAAATATGCGTAAAGTTATGAACTATGTCCAGCAGGCACAGCAAACTAGATAAGTCAAAAACGCACCAAACGGTGCGTTTTTTGTTTGTTTTTGCTGGGGCTGGTTTGAAATTTGATATAAATCCCTTGCCTTTGGAAATATTTGGGGCAAAATAGGGGCATGACAAAAGTAAAATTACCAGAATTGTTGGCGCCGGCGGGTACGCTGGATGCCTTTCAAACCGCCATTTTATATGGTGCAGATGCAATTTATGCGGGGCTGCCGGGGTTTTCTATGCGGGCCCGTGCGAAAATAGATGTTGATGGGGTAAAGCAGGGCATAGAACTGGCCCATGCCGCCGGCAAGAAAGTCTATTTGGCATTTAACCTGTTTGCGCACGATCACGAATATGCCAACATGCCCCGTGTGGCCGAGGTGATTAAATATCTGGCCCCCGATGCACTGATTGTGTCTGACCCAGGTATCGTTATGTGGGTACGTGAAAACTTTCCAGATATGCCGATACACATTTCGACACAGGCGAACATTTGTTCGGCCAAGACGGTAAAGTTCTGGCAAAATGCGGGGGCAAAACTGTGTGTCCTTGCGCGCGAGGTTTCGCACGCCGAATTCAAAAACATCAGAACAGAATGTCCCGATATTGGTCTGGAGATATTTGTTCACGGTGCAATGTGCATGTCGTATTCGGGGCGATGCCTGCTGTCGAATTTCATAACAGGCCGTCCGGCAAATCGTGGTGCATGCGCGCAACTGTGCCGTTGGAAATACGATGTAATTCTGCGTGAACGTGAATCAGGGCTGGAAATGCCAGTGACGGAAGACGAACGTGGTGCCTATATCATGAATTCGCGTGACTTGTGCCTGATGCCACGATTGGCGGATGTGATATCGGCAAATCCCGACAGTCTGAAAATCGAAGGTCGTAATCGTTCTGAATACTATGTTGGGTCTGTTGTTCATGCGTACCGCTGTGCGATGGATGCGTATGCGGCGAATCCGGAAAATTTTGACCCTGCACCCTTTATGGATTGTTTGAATCGGTTGGAAAGCCGTGGGTATACAACTGCGTTCTTTGATGGGCCACTGGGGCCCAGTGCACATAACTATGAAACCACACGCAGTACATCTGACTGGCATGCGGCAGGTGTGATAACGGCGACAGATGATGAAAATATAACGTTCGAGTTACGTAATGAAACGCGGGCAGGGGATGAAATAACATTTATTTTACCAGGGACGATGGATTCTGTGACGGTAAAATTGCCCAAATTAATAAATGCGAAAAGTGGCGAAACGGTTGAAAAACTGGCCGCCGGTATGGGGAACAGTATTTTAATTCCACGCAAATGGCTGGGGGATACACACAGGGAAAAATTTGTTCCCTATGTTTTGGCATACAAGCCCAAAAAACGTATATAACCATATCCCCGCAGTTGCGGGGTTTTGTTTGCCCTTTTGTGATGATTGTGATATAATTACACAACAGGGATGCCAGAGATGAAAAATAGATTTTGCTTACTTATTGTTTTTAGTGTGTTTTTACCTCACTCTCCCGCAGCTGCAAATGTCTTGCCACTGAATGATGCACTGCGTGCCACATATACCGCATGCGTTGGCATTGATGATGAATTAGCCGACCTGAAAACAATGGCCGGTATAAATACCGCAATTACATCTGTTGGAACGGCGACCGGTGTTGGTGCAACTGTGACGGGGTTGGTCAAGGCCGACAAAGACAAGCAAATCGAAATAAAACTGGAAAAACTGCGCGAAATAGAACAAAAAAATCCAGGCCTACAATCCACAGATGCTGAATGGGATAATTTTGAATCCGGCCTGAAAACAGAACTGGCCAATGCAAAAAAAGAGGTTGAAAAATATCAGGCAGAAATTGAAAAACTGAATCAGCAATCAAAAAATTTGGGCAATTGGCGTACTGGCCTGATGGCTGGTGCAACCGCAACCAATGCGGCTGGTGCAATTATTGCCGGCACGAATAAAGTAGATGCCGACCTGCAAACCCAAATAAACAATTGTATCGGCAGTGTCAAAACACTGCAAAATTCTATGATGCAGGCACGTATAAATGGCGAAGATGTGTCCGAGGCAGAAACAATCGCATCCGCCTGTGGCGAATACGAATATGTCGATGTGTCCAAGATAAATAATCGTGCCAAAGGTGCTTTTGTATCATCCACCGTTGGTGCGGCGACCGGGTTGGCCGGAACAATTACATCCGCCACAGCCAATTCAAACAAAATACGCGGTGCCCAGGGTGATGCGGCACAACAGAAAGAAAAAAATCTGAATACTGCATCAAATGTGTTGGCGGGTGCAACAACTGTGGCTTCGGCAACGGCAACTGTATTCAACGCAACACAGATATCCGCAATAAAAAAAGTGGCCGCAGTCGCCGAAAAATGTACGGGGGTATTGAAATGAAGAAATCTCTGATTGCATTTTTGTGTACATTTATTGCGTTACCTGCGGTGGCTGATAATCATATCAAATTCAAGGCATCCGCAATCGAAGATACGATAAATACAATGGTGCCTGAAACACATCGCGCGTCCGCAGCAGACGAATATCAAAAACAGATGGATTCAACCACCGGTAAAATATCTGTTCTGGGTATTTACAAGGTTTGTGCGGCCGCCGGGTTCGATATAAATAATACAAATGGATATAACGGTTGTCGCCTGTTTATAAATACAATCGCAGAAAAATCTGGTTTTGGCTCTGGCAGCGCAAACCAACAAAATTGCAGAACCAAATTCAATGGCATTTGGACTGTGACCACTGATGGCACAGAACAATGTGTCGGCAAAGATGGCCATAAATTGGTGTACAGTGCATCGTGCCATGGTGGTGATGGAAAATGTATACGTGATTTTGCATCCCTGCAGACCCAGGTACCCACCGCCAAAGAATTTATTTATGCATATGGGAAAAAACACGAAATCGCATTTACGTGCTCTAATGAAAAAGTAGACATTAAAAAAATTGGCGACGACTACATAAAATGCAGTGCGGGTGGCGTGGCATATGAATTTCAATTTGACGATTTGAATCAGGACCCGGGGCAAACCGCGGTTGAATCTGAAAATACGGCCCTGTGTGAAATGTTTGGTGGTAAAATTGTAAAACATCCGGACAGCAGTATTGAAAAACAATGGCAATCGTGCGAAGTATCAAGGGAAATTTGCAATGGCCCACTACATAATTTGGCAATAAAAATCGGTCACAATGTTATGTACCAGGGATACTGCCGCCTGTCACGCACAGTAAAAGAAACATCGGTCGTTGGTCTAAAAACATTACCGGGTGTGGACAGTCGTGTGTTTTATAACACCGGCGCCCAAATGCGTGCCGGCATGGCCAAGGAACAAACCGAAGAATATTTGCGCACAAAATTCCCAAATGAAACATATATAAACTGTGACCCAAATCCAAAAATATTGAATGAGGGCTTTGGAGTTGACCAGGACTATGTCATGACCTGTACCGTTGGCAGTAAACAGGTTGATTTTATATTCCACGACCTGACCGAGGGGAATGATGGACGTGCCGCAACCGGCATGGATGCAATGCAGTGTATAATCAGTGGTGGTACATTCAAGGGCGAATCCTGCCGTGGTCCAACCCAAGAGGAATGCGATGCCTTGGATGCGGCATTGCGTGCCAAGGGCTCATCTGAGGGTGCAGAGTGGGATGACGATGTTCGTGCATGTATTATGGGCAACGCAATGAAGACCTATAAACGCGATGTTGCAACGGGATACATTGTTGGTGCTGTTGTCATTGTTGGTGGTGCCATAGTAGCCATAGGCACTGGTGGCGCAGCAGTACCAATTATCGTTAGTGGAGCCGAAATGCTGGTAACAGATCTTGCAATCACTTACGCCATTGATGCAAACCATAGACGGTTGAGCAAACAAGCCGCTAGTAGATATATTGACTTTGTAGCAGATGCATCTGAATGTAAGGACGAGCCATGTGCATTAAAAGTATTAAAGAAACATTATGCAACATTATCAGGAGTTATGAATGATTTAAACAAAGGCGACCAAGCTGTTGTTGATTATGTAATGGATGAACTTTTAGGTTTGATAAAAACAGAATATGTCGCTTGCGGTAAAAATGATAAAGGACAGATTGTCGTTGCCACAGCAGCAGAATGTGCGATGAAGAAATCAACATTACGAGCAATAGACTATATAGACAAGGTATCAGAACCGGTGCTTATTATAGCAAGCGTTGCATATAACCCAGGTTACGTAACCGCCAGATTTACAAAACTAAAAAACCTTAGCAAACTTGCAAAAGTTGATGATGTTATGGATGTAGCGCATATGTCAACTACAGATAGAAAGTTTTTTGAGGCATACGAAAAGTATGGTAAACGTAGCCAGACTCCTGAAGAATTTAAAGCCATGTTTGGTGGAGATTATGCTAAGTTAGAAGAAACAATAAAAAGAGAGGGTTGGATTGCACTTGATGAAATGAGTTCGATATCACAAAAAAGTATCGACAAATTACAAGAAGAATACAATCAAATCAATCGTCAAATAGACGATATGTTTAGTCCTGGTAGCTATAATGAAGCCACTGGTACATTTACAGATCCTAACGCTCAGAAACGTTTTGAGGAATTAGTACAAAAACGACACGATGTTCATAATCGGTTCATGAACGAAAGAACTGCTTTTGAGACCCCTGGACAATTTGAAAATTATTCAATACCACAAGAGCAAAAAATGGCTCTTTTAAATGTGAGGTGGGAGGCTGAAACCAAATTGCAGGAAGCAAAAAAGAACGTTCTTGATAATAACCCTGTATGGAAAGAAATCGAGGAGATTGTGGATGCAGAATATAAGAGCGGTAAAATACCTGCTGAGAAATATATTACACGTTGGGATGAAGTTGCTAAAGCTCGCGGAACATCCAGAGAATCTTACATGGATGCTGTCGAGTCCGCGCAAAGTACTGTAAGGAAAGAATACAACACAAAAATTATACCACAAGTAGCAAAGCTGGATAATAAAGATTTTGTTGTTGCAGAACGTGTTCAATTATATTCTGAAATTGTAGACAAAGACCCAGAATTACGTCGTATGGCAACAAGATTCGATAAATTGACAGATGAAGAAAAGCTCGCCTTTGGTCAAAAAATAATGAACAAGAGTGGCGATTATACACAGGCTAGTAAATATCAACTAAAAAGCACATCACAGTGGGATGCTGAGCATGTTGGGGAGAGTCGTGATTTTATAGGATTACATTCCAGTAATGAAAAAACGATATATGTAGATTTGAAAGAAGAAGGCAGTTCATTACCAGAATTTATGAATACGCTTGCTCATGAAGACGGACACAGAATTGATAGAACTAGCGGGAATATGGGAATGTTAGGACGAGAACAGGCTAGTCTTAGTCATACTACATATTCAAATAAATGGAATGAGGGATATAAGTTCACATTAGATGAACAAAGTTCTTACGCTATTGGTGATGCTGTTGAACAAGATTTCAACCGATTGCAAGACTACCGTTTTACAACAGCTCATAAATTCGGCAAAAGTGATGCAAATTATATCGATAATATCGCAGCAGAGGCTGCTGCTGTAATGGCAGTAGGCATAGGAGTAGCGGAATTAGAATAACAATAACAACTAAAAAGGACGATAAGGACCCAGGGTCCTTATCGTCCTTTACTAACCAAAATTAAAACCGCCCGAATGGGCGGGGTTTTATTTTTCACGTTCGCGTTCGTGTTGGCGTTCGCGTTCCAGTGTGCGGCTGTTAAATATTTCACGAAACTGTGGTGCTGGTGATGGGCTGACCGGTGTCTGTGGTGTGCCGGGGGCCCAGTCCATAATTTTTCGGCGAATTATGTCCATGCCATTTTGAATCTTGGTATTGGCATCTTCGGTCCAGGCGGCACGCTTTTCGGGTGGGCAATTGATATATTCGTTCGTGTGTGCAACCGAAGTCATTTTGATTTTCATTTTGCGAATATGTTCAAATGTTGCATACCGAACATAGTTCGTTGCCATATTATTTACAGGTATTGAAAATATCGCATCCCGCAGTGCATCCATTGCCGCCAACCATGCCGCCCCCAGTGTTCCGCCATCCAGCCATTTCAGCAGTGACAGCCCCGAATACAGAACGCCTATGGCGTTGTCTATGATTTGCTTGTCTGCGTCTGTCAGTTGGCACGCATCAAATTCTGCGGCCGATTGTCCCGACAGCATTGCCAACGTTTTTTCAAATTCTATGTCCATTTTTTATATTTCCTTGGTTTATTATTATGCCGCGTTTTGGAATTGCTGACCGATAATCCACATTTGCATACGTTTCTGCATTTTGATTTGCAGTTGTGCATGTTGTGCAATAACCTTTTGTTCTGCCTGTGCCAGGGCTGCTTTTTTCTGAGGTATTGACAGCGCAGATTTTTCTTTATCTGCGGTCATGACCGGAATTTCAGATTGCTTTTTTGTATCACGCAGTGTTGGAAATGCACCAGATTTTGCCTGTGGTTGCACAGCGGGCCGGGGTGTATATTGCACATCCGGTTTTTGTTGAGTTGCCTGGGCCAGTTGTGCCTGCGCGACCAGATTTAATTGTGGCTGCGGCATTTGTTGCTGTTGCTGCTGTTTTTGCAGTGCGGCCATCTGTTCAGGTTGCACCATCTGTTGTGGCGATTTTTCTGGTATTGACAGTGCAGATTTTTCTTTATCTGCGGTCATGACCGGAATTTCAGATTGCTTTTTTGTATCACGCAGTGTTGGAAACGCACCAGATTTTGCCTGTGGCTGCACAGCGGGCTGGGCTGCATGTTGTGTATCTGTCTTCTGTTGTTGTTGCATGGCAACCATTTGTTCGGCCCGGTCATTATACTGTGCCAGGATAATATTAATGGTGTCCATCGCAGTGCGAATCATATTTGTGCCATGTTCACGAATCTGTTTTGCTTCGTTTTGATTTGGATTAATCGCTTTGTCACGATTTTTGTGTGTCATGATTACTTGGGACCAGTATGGTTTATGTGCGGCAAATACATTTTTCAGATACTGTGCCGCCGGGTTTTTATCATTTTTTGTTTTGATAAATGAATCGCATTGCCCCAGTGCGGTTTGCCATGCCCGCCCCAGCGAGTGTTTATTCGTCCAGTTAACCCATGTGAATCCTGTGAACAGTTTCATATATGCATCGGCCAGCATTTTTCTGTCATCCTTGCTGACACGTTTTTGTATTTCTGGGGTCAGTTTTATCATAAATTTTTGTTGTAAATCTGCGATGTTTGTTTGTGTTGTCATGATTGAACCTCTTGATTAAAATACTGGGGTCCATCCCACAGCAATTTTATATAGGTCGCCTGTCATATATTTTCAAGGGGCTGTTGTCAAGAAAATTTATTTTTTGACATATGTCCTATTCTGGTGCAAGAATACAGATGTTCATATCGCAACAACATACTGTTGCCAACAATGGGCGGTATGGGTATGGACCCGCATCTTGCCAATAATGGGGGTGTGGCATTTCATCGAAAACCAAGGAGTTAAACAGATGAAAAAAACATTAAGTGCAGCAGTTGCATTGTCGATTTTCGCGGCACCTGCGATTGCGGCCAACCTGGAAAATCCATTGTACATGCCAAAACAGGGTACTGGATATTCCAAAACATCTGCGGGTGTAATGTACAAAATCGCAGATGATTCAGATGCACATGTTACCAAGAATCATGATGGCGCAACAGAATTTCCAATCTGGCGTGTTCACGAAGAATTGGGATACGGTATTTTGGACAACCTGGAAGCGTACGCGAAATTCGGTTATACCCATGACGGCGACATTGATCGCAAGGGTATGCACCTGGGCCGTGCCGGTTTGAAATACCGTGCCATTGACACAGACACAGGTTGGGTGTGGGACCTGTATGCAGATGCCCAGTTGGGCGGAATCAGTGAAATGTCTGGTTCGTATACTGCAACCGGTTTCAATTATGATAATTATTCGAATGGTCGCTGGGGATTCCACGTTGGAACCCAGGTGGGCAAAGCATGGTCTAAATTCAGCATGGCTGGATTCGTAGAAGTTTTGCGTACATTCGGCAACGATAATAACAAAATTGATATTTCTCAATCACCATTGGCCGGTTTGTCGGCATTGGGGATGCCTATGGAAATTTCAGTCGATTTGAAATCAACGACCGAAGTTAATGTAGGTTTGAAAATGTTCTATCAGTTGGATGATCGTTGGTCATTCGGTGGTGGTCTGACATACAAACATCACGCAGACAATGGCGTAGAAGGTTTGGCAACAGATGTTCCGAATCACCCGATGATTGCTGGTACAGTTGCGACCCTGGAATCCCAGTTGGCCGATATGAACGATGGGTTTGACGAATACGTTGTTAATTTGACAGCGGCATATCAAATGACCGATATAACCCAGGTTGCGGTTTACGGTGAATACACATTTGATACTGCACATGCCCAGTCTCAGAATGGTACCGATGTCAAGGCCGAATTGGGTGTTCGTTTGAACGTTCAGTTCTAGGATCGGACAATAAAGCAAAATAAAAAATAAACATATATTGGACAAAGTCCCGCCCCACATGGGCGGGATTTTTATATCTGATTACTTGCACAGTTGTTCAGAAAATGATATAATAAACCAAAAGAAATATGGGAAAGGCATGAAAAAGACAAGCATTTCTGCCGTGTTGACTGGTATACTGTTGGGGCTGCCGATGGCGGCTGGTGCTGCGTATCCAACGTATCCGACATACCAGACGGCCGCAATGAACGGGCAGCAGATGTATATGCCCGCCGTAAATAATCCTGCTGTTATGGGGAATGGGGGTGTGTCTTATGGCAATGTTGCTGCGGCCCAGCCGACACGTATAACTGGTGCGTTGCCACGTGTGGGCTCGTCCCAGACAACTGCCGGGCGCCAGTATTATCAACCCGCCGACTATGACAGACTGGCGGACAGTGGTCTGTACGTTGGGCTGTCTGTTGCATATACTGCTTCATTGATGGGAGCGATGTCGTCCGACTATACTGGCGAAGAAGATGCATATACTGTGCCTGGTGCATTTCAAAGTGCTGATTTTGAATCAGACACCATGATACCGCTGCAGGTTTCTGTTGGTGCGGCATTAAACAATGATGTTCGTGTTGATTTTTCATATTTGCGTTATTCTGGGTTATCATATCCCAAAACGGTTCAGACTGCTGATGGTGCCGGTGGCTTTGTCGAGGCCCAGGTTGATGGCGGTGCGATTACGACAAACACGGCGATGTTAAATGTGTACTATAATATCGACACGTTCACGGGGTATTTGGCGGGTGGTGCGTTGCGTCCATACATTGGGGCGGGTGTTGGTATATCGTTAAACACGATTTCAGACTATGTTGTATACGATAACACATTTTATTCTGTGATGGATCCTGCGTATGCGCCTGCGGGTAAATTGACGGGTATATCTGACATTTATGCATACCACAATGGTGGCACGTCCGAGCAATTGGCATTCATGCTGGAAGGTGGTCTGACCACAGAATTGCAGGGCGGAATTAAACTGGATTTCTTTATTCGCTATGCCAATTTGGGCAAGGTTAAAAATTCAGGCAGCATCGTTTTAAGCCAGATTGAATGGCTGGGCGATGGCGCCGGGGGCGAGTACGAGGCACCATACGACAGTGTATTCCACTATACCAACTGGTACGAGAGTGGCCGTCTGGGTATGGTTGATGCAGGTATTCGATTAAGATTACAGTTTTAACGTTATAGAACACCGGGCATTTGCCCGGTTGTGCTGATTTATATCTTGGGGATGAAAAAAGGGATGAGAAACACAAAATCAATATTGTTTTATTCGTTATTGGCGACATTGGTTCCATGTGTTGCGATGGCGGGTATCCGTGTTGGCAATCTGTCACGTTCGAATGCGGCGGGCTATCAACAGGTGAACCAGGCACGTTTTCAGGCGGACCAGGCCACCCAGGCGGCTGCAGAAACTGCGGCGGCTGCTGCGGTTCCCCAGGGGGGTGAAAATGGTGCATTGGTGGCCAGTTCACAGACGGAATCCGGTCAGATGTCACGTTGTTCAATGATTTATCCCAACGGTGAATTTTCCTGGTCCCGTCCCACGGTCGGGCATGGTATCGGCGGTGCGTCGACCTGTACTGCAGTTGTTGAAATGCGTGCGATTGGTGCGGGCGAAAACGGGGCGGATTTGGTTGTTGCCCGTGCGAATTTGGCGGCTGGCGACAGTGTTCGTTGCAACATATCAGACTTTTCAGAAATGACCTGGCTGCCTGCTGCGGGTGAAATTGAATTTCCTGCGGATAACGAACCGACCATGGATGATGTTATAACCACTATGAACCGTGAACAGAAACAAAATGCCGGTCTAAAGATTGCGGCGGGGGCCGTTATTGGTGGTCTGGGCGGCAACATGGCGGGCAAGAATGAACCTGGCAAAGATGGTTTGCTGGGCGGTGGCAAGGCCAAAACCAACAGTACGATTATTGGCGCCCTGGGGGGTGCGGCTTTGATGGCGGGCAATGCCTACACGGGCAAGGTTGCCGGTGATGTGATTTTATCGACTGGTGTGAATGCGGCGGCGGGTGCAGTTATGGGCAACATTGTTGCCAGTGGTGATTCTGTAATGCGGATTGAACCGTGCACGGTTGATGAGAAGGATACAACATGCCTGTGGGGCTTTGTTGAAAAGACAAAAGCATTGGAAAATGGCGAAGTCGCATATGTATCTGCCACAAATATAAATAATTTTCTTGTTTGTAAACGTGATGAATCAGATGAGGATCGTGAAATTTGTTCTGCGGCAAATCTGACCCGTGCAGTTGTCGAAGAATATGAAAACGAAAAAAGCAAATCAGATAAACAACCCATGGAATTGTCTGATATGCTGCAAGAGAGCTTTGGCAAAGTTACCAAGCGTTATTGCTATTCCGACAACAAAATGCAGGAAAGCAGCACCTGTGACAAAGATATGTATATCAAACTGAAATCTGCTGTCTATGTGACAAATCGTATTGCGGCGATGCTGGTTGGTGTTGCGGACAAAGGCAGTGGCTGGAAACGTGCTGATTGGTCTGATTTGAAACAGCGCTATTCTGGTGCACAGATTGTTGGTCGTGCTGGTTCTGGCACTGCGACAAATTTGCCGACCAAGCCCGACATAAATGATTTTCGTCCTGCATACCTTGATGCATCAGATGGCGGTGTTGTTGACATTTCGAACAAGGCCCGTCTAAAAGGCACCTTGACCGGTGCCGGTGTTGGTGCGGGGATGGGTGCGTTTGTTGGATACCAGGGTGCCCAAAGTGACATTGAAGAACGTTGGGTAACGGCGGTGCGTGAATACAAAGACAGTCTGGGCAAGGTTTATTGTGCAACAGGGACCCGATTCTTGTCCCAGTATAACGACACGATAATAATTCCTGCGATGCCAGCAGAATAAAATGTCCCCCGATTGGGGGATTTTTTAATTTCGCCGTTTACACAAAATCATTGTTAACCCATTTGTCATAATGCGTTCAACAATCTTTTCTGGCATCAGCATTTTACCATTTTCAATTCGTATCAAATCACGATGAGATACCCCCAGCATGTTTGCGCATTGACATCTTTTCAGGTTCAACGTATTGCGTGCATGTCGCAGGTAATGACCAAAGTATTTGGTGTCTACTAAAACAACTGCCATTTTTATCCTCCATGTTTTTTGATTAACAAAAAACCGCCAATGATAAACAAAAGCGGTTGGAGGTTAAAGACTATTCGAATAGATAGTGCTGTTTATTTATATATATCACAGCCCCCCAACCAATGTTGGAGATAATGTTTATGTCATCCCTGACAATTCGAACGGGTCTTTACACCCCACACCGTTTTTTTCAGTGCCAACAAATTATACCTGATACTTTTCTTAGATTCAAATAAATTATTCATTGCTGTATTTATTTTCAAAAAATCCCCCGATTGGGGGATTTTTTTATTTCGCCGTTTACATAAAATCATTGTTAACCCATTTGTCATAATGCGTTCAACAATCTTTTCCGGCATCAGCATTTTACCGTTTTCAATTCGTATCAAATCACGATGAGACACCCCCAGCATGTTTGCACATTGGCATCTTTTCAGGTTCAAAGTATTGCGTGCATGTCGCAGGTAATGACCAAAGTATTTGGTGTCTACTAAAACAACTGCCATTTTTATCCTCCATGTTTTTTGATTAACAAAAAACCGCCAATGATAAACAAAAGCGGTTGGAGGTTAAAGACTACAAGTAAGAGTAGTGTTGCTTATTCAACATATTCACAACCCTCCAACCATCCTGGTCGGAGAAATTTATACTTACTTTCGGGTCTTTACACCCCACACCGTTTTTTCAGTGCCAACAAATTATACCTGACACTTTTCTTAGATTCAAATAAATTATTCATCGCTGTATTTATTTTCAAAAAATCCCCCAGACGGGGGATTTTTTAACCGTTTACAATTTCCAGTATTCTGTTTTTTACATCTGAAATTGCGATTCTTTCTTGCTCCATCGTATCACGGTGCCGCAGGGTTACGGTATTATCTTCCATTGTTTGATGGTCGACAGTGATACATACCGGTGTACCGATTTCATCATGTCTGCGATAGTTTTTACCGATATTTCCCGAATTTTCCAGTTCAATTCGTCCGATACCCAATTTACGCAGGTCGCCCACAATACCGTTTGAAATTTCCAACAGTTCTGGCACGTTTCGGGCCAGTGGTATAACTGCGGCCTTGACCGGTGACAACTGTGGTTTCAGTTTTAACACCGTACGTGATTTTCCATCCCCCAGGTCTTCTTCCTCATACGCCTCTATCATGACTGCCAGCATGGCACGATTGACCCCCATTGCAGTTTCGATAACGTACGGGATAAAGTTTTCACCACTTTGTGGGTCAGAATATGACAGTTTTGTTGTACTGTCTTTATTTTCCAGAACGTTTGCATTGATTTTGAAATCTTTTTGTCCCTTGGTATGCGACCCCAGGTCAAAGTCCTGGCGGTTATGAATACCTTCGACTTCGTCAAAACCATCTGGGAATGCATATTCGATGTCCACTGCGGCCTTGGCATAGTGCGCCAATTTTTCATGTGGCATAAAGCGTAATTTGTCGGCTGGTATCCCCAGAACATCAATCCACCATGCCATACGTTGTTCCATCCACATCTGGTGGAATTTTTCGTCATCGGCGGGGTTAACAAAGTACTGCATTTCTGCCTGTTCAAATTCCCGCATACGGAACACAAATCCACGTGGCGAAATTTCGTTACGGAATGCCTTGCCGATTTGTGCGATACCGAACGGCAGTTTATGTGGTTTTGCATCCAACACGTTTTTAAAGTTCGTATATGTTGTTGTTGCGGTTTCTGGTCGCAGATATGCATTAATTGCCCCATCTGCAGTTGCCCCGATGGACAGTCCCATCATCAATTGGTACGCACGTGGTTCTGTGATGTCTGTGCTGCCACAGTTATCACATTTTGTTTGGTCACGCATTTTATCCTGACGCATACGTGCCCCACATTTTTTACATTCGACCAGTGGGTCTGAAAAACCAGCTTCGTGTCCAGAATATTTCCACAACAGGCGGTTTGAAATCAGTGCCGCATCCAGTCCTTCGATATCATCACGTGAATAAATCATGGCATTCCACCATGCGTTTCGGATATTTTTCATCAGTTCCACGCCATACGGTCCAAAGTCGTATGCGCCACCCAATCCGCCGTAAATTTCAGAACCTGTGAAAATAAATCCGCGTCTTTTACAAAGTGCGACAATATCATTAACTGTTTTTGCTGGCATATTAAACCCCCAATATTATTATTCGGTTATATATTAAACTGATTTTAGTATTTTGCAAGTGTGGAAATAGTTATTGTAAAAAAAAACCGCCACATTGGCGGTTATATTTTTTCTGATTACATATCTGGTGTAATCGCCCCCATTGGGCAAACAGACGCACATGTTCCGCACGAAATACATTTTGATTTATCGATTATGTACTTTCCATCTGGCCCTTGCGAGATTGCGCCCACAGGGCACATACCCGCACATGTTCCACAGCCGATGCATTTTGTTGGATCAATTTTGTATGCCATTTTATTTTTTCTCCTGTTTTATTATTTTTGATTTAGTCACGGTTCAGCAAGCTTAACACATATTGGAACATTGCGACAAATGAAATATACAAATGCAATGCCCCCAGTACTGCCAACTGGTTTTTTTGTCTGTCATCACCCAGTACAGCATATGCGTGTTTCAAATTCTGCATATCATATGCTGTAAACAGTGCAAATATTAATACACCAACCAGGCAAACGATTGTTCCAAATGCGCCCCCCATTATTGCCGGCCAGAAAAATGAAGCAATTCCAACCAGTATTAAACCAATCATACCGATAAACAAGAACGTCCCCAAGAACGACAGGTTTTTAACTGTCTTGTATCCGAACAGTGCCATACATGCGAACATAACCGCTGCGATAATAAATGCCGCCAGTATTGTAAATGGATTATTTGTAATCGCAACCAGCAACAGTGGTGTCATTGTAATACCAATCAATACTGCATACAGTGCCAGCAGCCATGCCGCCGAACTGGGTTTCATACTAAATACCCGCACCTGGGCCCATATTGACAGTGCCAGCCCGCCGAACAACAGTACATAGTACAGCCCCGACAGTCCATTTGCTGTAAACAGCACCGTCCACAGCGGTGTTGCCATTGTTAAAAACGATGCGACTGCGGTCAGTCCTACCGCCCCGAACATCAGCGCAAAGATACGCTTCAAATATAAATCAATACCATTATTATTTAGTTTTTTTACAGTCATTGTCAGATTTCTCCTTGTTATTCAGAAAAAATATAATACAATGACCTGGCAATTTCAAGACCAAAAGGATTAAATATGCCAACATTACATCAGTCACACGTTACCCACCAGATTAAACAGCGCGGTGCAAAACCTGATTTGCGTACTGCACCATCAAAGTCAACGGTAAATGCTGATATTAAAAAAATGCTGGCAGATGCAGAACAGCGATTGAAAACAGAAACTGATCCCGCCAAGGTTGCGAAATTAAATCAAATAATCTCTAATCTCAGTGCACATATAAAAGGATAAAAAATGGTAAATGGATATCAACCATACACGATTGCTGCATGTCGTCAGTTAACAAATGCAGAATGTAAAAACGCAACAGAAACATTGGCTGGTGCTGCAACACGCAGAATCGCATTAATTGGTTTGCATGGCAAACTGAATGAATTGCAGAAACGACACGAACAAGAACTGTGTAAAACAAAACCAGATGTGAAATTGATTAAACGTATCGAAGAAAAAATTACTGCTATTACAAATACATTAAACAACTGCAAAATCAGATAATATAAACATACATGTCTATAACGATTAATCCGATATCACCGGTTGCGTTTTCAGTATTTGGTTTGGATGTGCGCTGGTATGCGCTGGCATACGTTGCGGCATTTGTGGTTGGGTATTGGCTGTTTTGTCGTCTGATGCGTCGGCAAGACAGCATGATACACCTGACCAAAGCGCAAATGGACGATTTGTTAACTGCGGTGATTGTTGGTGTGATATTGGGTGGTCGTTTGGGGTATGTTTTGTTTTACGATTTGGGGTATTTTTTATCGCATCCGTTGGAAATATTTGCGGTTTGGCATGGCGGGATGAGTTTTCATGGTGGTCTGATTGGTGTGATTGCATCAATATTCATCTTTGCCCGCCGCAAGCATGTAAACGCATGGTCTGTTCTGGATTTGATGTCAGTTGTTGCCCCGATTGGTCTGTTTTTTGGTCGCATTGCAAACTTTATAAATCGTGAAGTTATGGGGCGCCCCACAGACGTTCCATGGGCGGTTGTTTTCAGTGGCGATACCCCAATTCCCCGCCACCCCAGCCCATTATACGAAGCCGCCACCGAAGGTGTTGTATTGTTTGTCATAATGTATTGCCTGTACCGTTATACGGGGCTACGCAGGCATCCAGGGGCCTTGGGTGGGATAATGGGCATGTGCTATGCGGTATTTCGCATGTTTTGCGAGATGTTCCGTGCCCCTGATGTCCAGATTGGATTTTTGACATCTTGGGGTCTGACGATGGGTCAGTTATTATCGCTTGTAATGTTTTTATGTGGATTGGGAATTTTTGTATTTGCAATTCGCAAAAAATAATGTACAATACCTGCCGTTGACACTAAACAAAACCGCAGGTTGAAAGACCGGCGGGAAATAGAGTTTAGGATGGTTGGCAGAGCGGTCGAATGCGGCGGTCTTGCATACGAGTAAGTAAGGCAAACGCAGTGTGGCCGAACGCTAACGAGTGGTGAGCAGCACCGCCAGGTGCGGTCAGCGAACAAAACCGTAGGTTGAAAGACCGGCGGGAAATGAAGTTTAGGATGGTTGGCAGAGCGGTCGAATGCGGCGGTCTTGAAAACCGTTGTGGGGGCAACTCCACCGGGGGTTCGAATCCCTCACCATCCGCCATAAAAATCAAATCGGCTTTATGCCGATTTTATTTTGTAATTATGGACCAATTTTGTCCATTTTGTTCCCTATACTGTATTGTGAAATAACAAACAGGATAGAAAATGAGAGCAAAAAATTTAAAGTTTACTTATAAAAATGTATGTAATTTTATTGCATGGTTAACCCAGTATTATCGCAACAAGTATCAAAATGCACCCATGGCGGAACTGGATGGTATGCCCATTGATAAAATTGCCCAGGAACGTTGGGATTCTGTTATGGGAAACACTCGGTTTATTTTGGGTGTAACGGGCGAAACTGATTTGGCAAATCCAGCGAAAAAACAGTTATGGTTAAATTTCGAAGAATATGTTCGTGATTCTGACGGCGATGACTGGGCATTATCCCAAGATGCCGAACCAATCCCCGCCGAATTATTTAATCAGTACATCAACAGTTGTGCATTTGCAGGATAAAATTGGGGTGCAGTATGAATATATGTGTACATCGTGGTACGAACGAGATTGGTGGTAATTGTATAGAATTGGCGACTGCGTCCAGCCGAATTTTGTTGGATGTTGGTTTGCCTTTGTCATCCATGGTTGATAACAAACCATTGGATGAATATCGGGTGCCCGTATCGGGGCTGTATGTGGACCAGTCCCCAGATATCGATGCGATATTTATAACGCACGGGCACCCCGACCATTATGGATTGTTGCCGCTGATAAATCCAAAAATTCCAGTTTACATGACGCGTGCAGTCCGTCAGACACTGTTGCAGATTCAGCCCCTGTTGCCGGGTGATTTTGATATATCGCACTTAGATATTCGTGAAATTGTCCCCGGTCATCCAGTTCAGGTTGGTGATTTTACAGTTATTGCCCATTTGGTTGATCATGCACCTGCATCTGTGTCGTATGAAATATCAGACGGCAAAACCCGTATTGTCTATACGGGGGACATTCGTTTTCATGCGACCATGGCACGTTCATCGTGGCGATTGGCATCGGCTGCGAAAAATCCGGATTATTTGATTGTCGAAGGTACCCGTTTATCACGCACAGATGACGTTGTCAATGAACGGTATCAGACCGAAGACGCGGTCTGTGCTGGCATAACAGACCTGTTGCGTGATTCTGGCAAATTGGCATACATCAGTATGTCATCCCAGAACCTGGACAGATTATGTTCTGTAATCCGTGCATGTTGTCGCACAGGGCGCACATTTGTGATTGACCCATATACGGCGGCACTGTTGGATATATATCATGACTGTTTTCCGTCTGTGCCGAATCTGGACATGTTAAAGAACGTTAGAATTTATTACGGCATCAGTGACACAATTGCCGAAAAAATGAAATCTGCCGGCATATTTTATCGGCATAAATTGCACAAAATTTCTGCAGATGAAATCCTGGACAATCCGGGGCAGTATGTGATTAAATATAACTGGCGGTTATCAGATTGGTTGGTACGCAATGGTGTGACGGATTATAACTTTATTTATTCAATGTGGTACGGCTATATGCACCAGCAGGACACCTGGGCCCCCCACATGGATAAATTGGTTCAGATTCACACATCCGGCCACGCATCGCGTGATGCACTGGCCAAGTTTGTTCGGCGAATTGCCCCGAAACAAATTATTCCGGTACACACCGAATGCAAGGACGATTTTGAATCAGTATTTGGTGTACCATCACTGGTATTGGACGACAATGAAGTACAAAGGTTATAACAATGACACGATTTTTTAATGATAAAATGTTTGACAGATTAACAGGCGGCGATTTACATCCGATGGTTCATGCCTTGCAAGATTTGCCCCAGTTGGTATTTATTCCCCGTGGTGGCTATGCGACAATTTATTACAAGGCGGCACGTTTATTCGAGATAAAATCTGGTTTACGTAAGTGTAAGTGGATGTTTGGCATTACGAAAAAATATTGTGATAATGCAAAATTATTAGATCTGGACTGGTTTACCAAATGTAAGACCGATTTAGATTCAAAAGAACAGGACAAGTACAGGTTTAATCTGGATTTATCAAAATGTGATTATGATTTTTGGTATCGTTTTTTTGTCTGCATGATGTGCGGTGTAAACATGCATCGTCTGCAGCATCGTGATGCAGAAAAAGAAATTCAACAACGAATAATGACAGAAAACAACACCGCCAGTATCAAAGAACCCACAGATTATTTGGTTTTGGATATGGAATATCAGCAGCCCGGTGATCGTTCATACGGTCGTTTTGACATGGTTGCACTGCGGTGGCCTGGACACATGCGGAAAAATCCCGATTATCAACCTGAATTGGCATTGATAGAGGTTAAACATGGCTCTGGTGCACTGGCGGGTGCATCAGGCATGCAGGACCATTTGAACAAGATAGATTGTTTCCGTCCAGATAAGAAATTTTATGATGGTCTGGACAAGATGCTGAACCAGATGCATCAATTGGGGTTGATAAAACTGCATTCCAAGATAAAAAAACCTATCAAGGTAAATCGTAAAGCAAAAAAACAGTTTATTTTTGCACTGGGTAATTACAGTCAAAAATCACATGAATTGCACAACATCGTAAAACAGATGCAGGAACCAAAAAACTATCAGTTGCGTTTTGTGACTTCGTCGTTTATTGGGTATGGTCTGTACGAAGATGGCATGATGACATTGCCCCAGTTCCGTGATTTATTGGCGGTATATGATTCTGCCACAGACTGTGGGAATCAGTCGCAGGGGGCATAAAATGGCACAGATTCTGTTAACAGACGTTATGCACGGGTTATCACAGGACGCGTTTAATGCACGTTTTCCTGGGTATCGCCGCAAATTGCGTTTCAGCAAACCGTGGGACGACGTCGCACCCGATGGCACAGTTGTCCACCGTGATCCGCATGAAATGTATCGCACAGGCGATGCCGAGTTTTTACCATCTATCTTAACGGTTGGCGATGGAGCCCAGCGGCGTGTTGTTGAAAATGACATCACGTTTCAGTTTATTGAAATCCGCCCACACAAATGGTTGTTTGTTGGTGCATATAAAACAATTGACCTGAACGGGGTTGGCATAAATCCATACACTAAAAAGTCATATCCCTATGCCAACGCAGAATACTTAAAGGAATTTGATTGTTTTGCGGGTCGTGTGGTTGTTGACTTTACCAATTCGCCCCAGCGTTTTTACTATACCAGTGCCGACATAATTGACCGGATTGTTGTATCCGAAGTTCTGTCGGACACATATCTGGAATTATCAGATGATTTTCCGGGCTATGACCGTGTATCTCGTGATTACAGGGCATTATCGGTCTGTATGACCAAACCTGATTGGAAAAATGCCTTGTCGGGTGTTTATGGTGTCTATGTTATAACAGACGGTGCCACCGGTCGGCAGTATGTTGGATCTGCCTATGGTGAAAATGGTGTTTATGGTCGCTGGTCTGTATATTTGGCAAATGGCTATGACGACAGTGACAAAGACTATCCGAACAAGCGGTTAAAAGAATTAGTAAAAAAACACGGCATGGATTATGTTCGTGAAAACTTTACCTATACATTGATAGAGATTTTTCCGAAAAATGACGTTGGTCGTGAACGTGCATTGGCCCGTGAATCCTACTGGAAAGAAGTTTTACAAACACGTCAATTCGGTTATAATGATAACTAAATAAACATGATAAAAAAAAGGAATCATAAAATGTCTTGGCTGAAACGAAATAAATGGTTGGTTATAATTTGTACATTAATTGTTTGTATGTTTGGGGCATATTTTGGTATGCGTTCACGAATTTCGCATATTGCAAATACGGTTTGTCTGGTTCAGTACGATGATATGTTATCTGACATGTCGACCACGGCAGAAATTGCAATCCTGTTACAGGACGGCCGTGATGCATTTTGTGATTGTTATGTTTCAGGGCTGATGCCGCATTGGCATCGCTATGCATTTATGTCCATTGAAACGATGGTGCCAGCAATGATATCTGACGGTGCCGAACCATCTTATTCATGTTTGGATGTTTTTGCTGACATTGTGTATGGGGCAGGGGGCCAGGGTAAATGAGCGAATCTGAAATAACAGAACTTCAGAAATTATTGGTGTCTGCGCATTCGATAAACTCTGGCTATGGTCGCTGGGATTCTGCCGCATGGGTTGTAAATATGACCGACCCCGATGTTGTTCTGCCTGGGGAAATTTGGCGTCCCCACCCGGACTTTGCCGATATTTATGTCAGCAGTTATGGTCGCATCAGGTTGGGTGATGATAAAATCGTCCCCCAGGTCGAAGCAACACGTTCATGGTTTGATGGCATTATTGCGGCATTGCCGATAAATAAAGACCTATTAGATCGATATGATATTGGATACGCGTGTGTTTGTATAAATGGCAAATGGAAATTGGTCTATGAATTGGTTGCCCAGACATTTATTGGCCCCCGTCCTGCGGGTGCAATAATTCATCACAAATCGAACGATGGCTGGGACAATCGTCCTGAAAATCTGGTCTATGTATCCGCCGATGCACATCGTGAAATTCATCGACAGCGCGGCAGGAATTGCCCTGATTACATGCCCAACGTTTATATGGCGACAAAATAAAACCACAAAAATCAGTTGCGTTTTGCATTTGGACCAATTTTGTCCGAACTGTTTCCTATATTATAATCAGAAACAAACCATTAACCCCAGGAATTATAAATGAAACATAACGCGACAATTGCATACTATATAAACAACTTGGCATCGGCGAAGCTGCCGCAAAAGGCCGCAAACAGTTTACTGGACTTTGCCGAAGGTGTATCCACAGAATTGCTTGGCTATGACCTGTGTGAGCATTGGGGGCTCAGTCCTGATAAAAAGGTTCGCCGTGGTCGTATTCGTATACCGGTTGATACATCAGATGCGGGAAATACCTCGGACGTTCCCTGCACCCGCAGTATCAAGAAACTGCGTGACATTATGTCAGGTCTGTTGGTGATTGACATTTGTTCACCTGGTATTGATAAATGCATGGACAGTTTGACCAACCTGTTTGGATTAAATGAAACAGAACGCCGCCTGGTCCAGTTATTTGCAGACAACGTTCGTGATTCCCAGGTTCGTGCCCTGATACAAGACGTTATGTGTGACAATTTTCGTTACAGAACGTGTCTGGACCTGTACAATCTGGACATGATTGCCGCCATGTGTGGTCTGTCGTATGCTGCGGTCAATCGTGCGTTGGACCCAGATGGTTTGCTGGTTCGTGCGGGCATATTGGCGATTGACGACAGTGATGGCGAAATAACATTAAATCGCTTTATATCCCGTCATCTGACAGATGGTATTACCAGTGTTCCTGAACTAAAGCGTGCCTTATTGGGCAAACCGCACACCGCGGACAAGGGGCTGGACTTTTCCCATGTTTCAGACAAATACGATTATATTAAATCGCTGATAAAAAATGCCGTTTCATTATATGTCCCCGGTATAAACATACTGATTTACGGTGCGACCGGCACGGGCAAGACCGCCATGGCAAAGCACATTGTATCATCGTTGGGGTACGACCTGTATGGTCTGAACACATCGAACAAATGTCGCCAGGAAAAGAATATAAACCAGTCGTACCTGATGCATGCCCAGCGTATTTTATCCAGCGACTACAGGTCTGTCATCATGCTGGACGAAGCCGAAGACATCTTTCGCTATAATCCATATTCATCGAATGCCACGTCCAAGTTGTCTTTGAATCAGATGTTGGAACGCAATGCTCGGCCTGTGATATGGCTGACCAACGATATCACGTGTATCGATCCTGCATATTTACGTCGTTTTACATATTGCTGTGAATTGCCATCACCATCCAGCCAGGTCAAGACCCAAATCTGGTCTGGTATATGTCGCCGTCACAAATACAAAATATCGGACACAGAATTAAAATCACTGGCGGACAAATACGATGTTGTCCCTGGGGTTATTGACACAGCGGTGCGTGCGGCATGTATGACGGGCGATTCTGGTGCGATTGTTCGTACATTGGAATCATATTGTATGGCGACCACGGGCCATATTCCTGTATCGACATCGAATAACATTGTGCCATTTGACACACGTTTATTGAACACGGACCTGGACATGGAAAAATTGGCCACCCAGATTCAGAATGGCAAATGCCAGAATTTTTCGTTGTGTTTGTATGGTGCATCTGGTACGGGCAAATCTGCCTATGCCCGATATCTGGCAGATAAACTGGGGCTGCGTATTATTCAGAAACGTGCCAGTGACCTGCAGGACAAATACGTTGGCGAAACAGAAAAGCGCATTGCCGCTGCCTTTCGTGAAGCTGCCGAGCAAGGCGCCATATTGGTCTTTGACGAAGCGGACAGTTTTTTGCGTGACAGAACACATGCCCGTGCCCAGTGGGAAGTTTCCGCCGTCAACGAAATGCTGACCCAAATGGAAAGCACGAATGTTCCATTTATTTGTACAACCAACCTGATGAACGACATTGATCGTGCGGCCCTTCGCCGATTCCTGTTCAAGGTAAAGTATGATTACATGACCATTCCCCAGGTTGTATTGGCATTTTCTGATTTCTTTGATTTAACGGTATCGGAATCAGACGTTCGCAATTTAACTCATCTGACCCCCGGGGATTTTGCGGTTGTCAAACGTCGTGCAGATATAATGGGCACCACAGACACATCAGAACTGATAAACATGCTGTCATCAGAAATGGCGGCCAAGAATATCCGCAATGCCAATCGCATTGGTTTTTAACAAAAAACAGTGTCATTTGACACTGTTTTTTTAATTTGAGCTTTTCGCACCTGCCTTGACCAGCATTTTATGCAGTCGTTTTGTCGGTGCCAAATCCAGCGGTGTTTTTCCATCTTTGTTTTTCACGTTCAGTTTTGCCCCGCAATTAATCAAGAACTGTACTTTTTCATTACTTTTGGCTGCCACTGCATCATGCAGTGGTGTATTTCCCAATTTATTTCGCCGATTTATATCTGCGCCTGCATCGACCAGTATTTGCAGTGTTTCCACGTCCCACTGCCAAAAAATTGCATTATTTCCAACCTTGTTAACATGTGTTGCATCCGCCCCCGCATCCAGCAGCAGTTTTGCAATATCTGGCCCCATTGACATAAACAGCGGTGTTGCCCCTGTAAAGTCCTGGATATTAACATTTGCCCCATTTTCAATCAGTATTTTTGCCACCGCCACATCATGCACCATGGTCAGTGGCACCAGTTTCGCAGGTGTTCGTGCATTAACATCTGCCCCATTTGCAATCAGTTCTTTTATCTGTTCGATATCTGGGTGCAGCGACCATGCCGATTCACACAGTTCTTTATTCAGTTTATTCTGTCTTTTTGACACCATTGCATGAATCCTTGATTGTTTCCGAACAATTTTTCAACAGTTCTTGATACGTGTCTATTAATTCCTGTGGGGCCAGTGGCACCATTTCACCACTCCACTGGAATATATGATGTGCCATTGCCACCATTCCGCCGGCCCGGAATTTTATTGTCAAGCTGCCGTCTTGTTCATTTTCTGTAATTTCCTGGGTTGGGTGAAATTTGTATTTTTTTGCGGCGGCGGCGATTTTTGGACTGGCCCACCAAACGACATCTTGGATATTATTATCGCTGAACACACCAAAGAACTGTTTTGCATATTCCTGTACGGTCTGTGCATTATCCCTGGTAAAGTATTTTCCTGTACGCTTCAGGTTTGTAATATTTTCCAAAATGTACTTGATTGGTGTTTCGGCCATTTCGCCATTATCCCACATTTCGCACGACACCAGATATGCATTTGAATCCCCGTACATCAGTCCCAATGGGCACACAACATGTTCTTTGACAGTACCGTCTTTTTTTGGATATGAAAACTTAACGATTTCTTGTTTATATGCGGCATCGGCCAGTGTTTCACGCACATCATCAGACACGTTAATTGTTGCCTGGGGCCCGACATAAACATACACAGATTCTGGTTTAACCTCGATTTCATCCATTGTGTTTCGATATTCACGATTTGTTCGGCTGACATTTTTTGCGTGTTTATCAAATCGGGATTTCAGTTTTTCATACAGCAGCATCAGTGGTTCTGAAATATCTTTGTTTCCGGCCATCTTGATTGCTGTTTTTAATGCCCTCAGTTCGCCATCTTCAATTGTATCTGGGATATCATTAACTTCCAGATACCATTTACCTGTTATTTCTTCGCACCAGCACGCATTTTTACCGTATTGCTTTTGCAGTGATTCGATAAATCGATTGACGGTTTTCGTATGTGCCATATCACGGCCTGGCACCGCCAACAACGTCTGCATTTCTTGCTTGGTTAAACCTGTTGTCCGCAATTTATTTATAATCTGCAAATGTTCGTACTTTTTTTTATGGTCATTTCGTCCGCTGGTCATATTTATCACCTTTGTGTACGTTATTCTGTTGCCCCATGTTCGGTCAGTAATTTTCTGATTGTGGCATTTTCGTTATCTGTCGCATATTGCAGTGGTGTTTGCCCGTACTTGTTTTTTGCCATCACATCTGCCCCATGTTCAATCAGTACTTTTACAATTTCGTCTTCTTCGTTTGCTGCGGCACTATGCAGTGGTGTATGACCCAGATTATCCTGTGCGTTAACGTCCGCCCCATTTTCAATCAGTGTCTTTGCAATATTGACATATCCATTACATGCCGCAGCATGCAATGGTGTCATGAACAGATTTGTCCGTGCGTTAACATTCGCCCCATTGGCGATACACCGTTTAACAATGTCTAAATCGCTGTTTTCGATTGCTGTAAATAATTGTGCGTCTAAATCCTGCATTATTAATCCCCATGGTTTAATTATTATTGTCCCACATTATATGGTGATTTTATTCACGAATTTCAAGCGGTTGCGACAAAAAAATCCCCATGAAAAATCATGGGGTTATTCACGCCAAATGACCGATGAAAACATGCCGTCAATCCGTTCTCGCAATGCCGCATCATCAAAGAACTGATTGCGTTCTGCGGCATTTGTTTTGTTGTTATCGTCTTCGTGATGTGGGGTATATTTTTGAACCGCTATTTTTTTCACCCCACGCCCCGCCAACAAATCCGCAATCGCCCCCAGGTCATCTTTACTAACAAATCTTGGGTCGCATGTGATTCTGACTTCGAAATCTTTGCCGGTTTGTTGCCATATATCTAAGCTGCGAATCATGTTGTTATACGCAATGTTTTGTCCGGTTAAATCGGGATATTTTTCTTGTGTTGCCTTGAAATCCAGGCCAATCCAGTCAATATATTCTGCCGCCCGTGCCAGTGTATCTGGATAGAATCCATTTGTATGCAGGCCGATTTTGAATCCCAATGCACGAACACGTTTCATATATTCGATTGTTGCATCGCCCTGCATCAGTGCTTCACCCCCTGAAAACACCACCGCTTCCAGCCGGTTTACACGTTTTTCCATCCACTGCAGCACCAGTTCTGGGTCATATTCACCATCCCCGGGCGATAATAAATGGGGGTTGGAACAGTACGCACACCGCAACGGACATCCGACCAAGAACAAAACTGCCGCCAGTTTTCCTGGAAAGTCAATTGTTGTGAACGGAACCAACCCCCCGATTTGAATTTCACGCATGACGATTATGCTGCCCGTTTTAACAAATCACAATGACGTGCACCTGCAGACAGACAGTTTGCTTCGGTAAAAGTTTTACGTTCACTGAATTCTGAATATTTACCGATGTTAAAGTTTTTCACAGGGCGAATAAATCCCATTGAACGTGAAAAAATTTCGCATGGTGTTCTGTTGCAGTTTGTTGTCATATCTTTCTCCTTCCCTTGTTTTTTTGTTTGTGATTTTTTTTTTATTGTTGTTCGTTTGTGTCCTGGTTTGCGGCCATTTCTGCATCGCACTTTGGACAGAATTCATGTTTGCCCGGCAGATATCCATGCTTTGGACAGATTGAAAATGTTGGTGTCAGTGTCATATATGGCACCTTGTAGTTTTCAAATATTGTCCGCACGATTTTCTGTGCTGCATCTCCGCTGGATACAGGTTCACCCATATACAGGTGCAACATTGTCCCGCCTGTATATTTACGTTGCAGTTCTTCCTGGTGTTCCAGTGCGACAAACGGGTCATCTGTAAAGTTCACTGGCAACTGTGTTGAATTCGTATAGTATGGCGCATCCGGTGTACCTGCAGTGATAATATCTGGAAAGTTTTTGACGTCGGTCTTGGCAAACCGATATGAACAACCTTCGGCTGGTGTTGCCTCCAGATTATACAGGTTTCCGGTCTGTTCCTGGAATGTGGCCAGGTTTTCACGGATAAAGTCCATTACATCCAGTACTAATTTTTTACCCATTGGTGATGCGATATTTTCACGATCGCCCGTAAAGTTGCGCACCATTTCATTCGCACCATTTACACCGATTGTAGAAAAGTGGTGATTCCAATCGCCCAAATATCTGCGGGTAAATGGGTACAACCCACGTTCCATATTTTTCGAGATAATTTTACGTTTAATTTCCAATGCATCACGCCCCAAATCCAGTAACCGCTTCAGTTCTGTGAACAGTCCTTCACGATTTCCACGATGGATATAACCCAACCGTGCCAGGTTAATTGTGATAACACCGATTGAACCGGTCTTTTCTGCTGAACCAAACAATCCGCCACCACGTTTTAATAATTCACGCACGTCCAAACGCAACCGACAGCACATAGAACGCACGTCTGTTGGATTCAAGTCAGAATTCAGAAAGTTTTGGAAATTTGGAATTCCATACTTTGCTGCCAATTCAAACAGTGGTTTTACATTTGGGTGTTCCCATGGGAAATCAGGTGTGATGTTGTATGTTGGAATTGGGAACGTAAACGGCCGCCCCAGTGCATCACCTTCGGTCATGACCTCCAAGAATGCCTTGTTAATCAAATCCATTTCTGCCTGCAAATCACCATATGTAAAGTCAACCTGTTGTTTGCCGATAAACGGACGTTGGTTGCGCAGGTCCACTGGGCATGTCCAGTCGAATGTAAAGTTAATAAATGGTGTCTGTGTTCCCCACCGACATGGCACTGCACAATTAAAGATTAACGTCTGCATTGCGTTTTTCACATCTGCATAGCTCAGGTTATCGATTCTGACGTATGGTGCCAAATACGTATCCACGGATGAAAATGCCTGTGCACCTGCAAATTCGTTCTGCAACGTCCCCAGGAAATTAACCATATGCGAAATCGCCGTCGCCATGTGTCGTGCAGGTTCACATTGCAGATATCCATCTACCCCGTTAAATCCTTCGTACAACAGTTCACGCAGTGACCATCCTGCACAATAACCGGTCAGCCACCCCAAATCATGCACGTGAATTGCGGCTGTCTTATGTGCCTCAGCAACGGCCCGCGGATACAGGTTCAGCCAATATTCCGCGGTAACACGTTCACTGGTACGCAAAATCAGGCCACCGATGGAATAGCCCACATTTGCATTTTCTTTGATACGCCAGTTTGAACCACCAACGTATCCTTCGATAACTTCGACTGCATCAACCATTGATTCGCGAATTTCAGTACGTTTTTGACGATAAATAATATATGCTTCTGCTGTTTTATATGCCTTGTTATCCATCAAGGTTTGAATAACGGTGTCTTGGATTGCTTCGACTGTTGGTGTTTTATCTGCGAATTTAGTGTCCAGTCTTTTTAATACATCTTGTGTTATTTTCACAACCTCTACATCAGAAATTTCTGTTGTGACTGCCACGGCCTTTTTGATTGCTTCGTAAATCTTTTTAACATCAAATGGCACAGTTTCACCGCTGCGTTTTTGTACTGCAACCAGGTGTGTGGTCAGTGTTGGTGTGATTTGAATTTTAATTTCATTTTGTGTTTCCGACATTTTAATAACTCCCATTCTTGTAAAAACACAACATATAGTGGTTGTTTGTTTGGTTTAATAACAATATATAGTTTTATAAAAAATGTATCAACTATGAAAAGTAAAAAAAAAATTATTTTTTGCTTTACTTTTGAAAAAGGGGATTTTCTGCATGTCCCAGCATGAAAACAGAATCGGTACATTTACACCAATACATATTTTGTATCAACAAAACATCATTTTTTCCATGGGAAGTGATTCGGATTTTCTAAAAAAACACAAAATATAGTTATGAAAAATATAATTTATATCTATATATTGTATTGTTCAGAATCGCCTGTTCGGAAATTGTTAATACATTATTAGGTTGTTTTTCCTGTGAAATATGTCTATATTGTCCATATCGTGATTATGGTGATCACGGTACAGTATAATAAATAACTATCTAGGATATTATTATGATAAAAAACATATACGAAATGCTGCAGGACGTATGTTCCCGTAACAAAGACAGTATTTTCTTTGTACGTCAGAACGAAACCTATGCAGAATTACTAAAACGTGTAAAACAACGTGCCGTCTTATTGGCGCAACGTTTTGGAATTAAAAAGGGCGACACAGTTGCATTATTATCTGGCAACACACCTGACTTTGTGCGGTCATACTTTGCGATTACATCCATTGGTGCCCGTGCATTGATGTTGGATACTGGGTTAAACACCACGGAACACATCAACATGATGAAACGTACGGATTGTAAACTGGCGCTGGCCCAGAATTCCCTGTTTATCGAAAATGCACCATGTGAAATGTTTGACATTGAAAACATTGATGACACAGACGAAAACGAATTTGTTATGGCGGACACCCAACGTTCTGAAATTGCCCAGTTATCATTTACATCTGGTTCAACTGGTAACCCCAAAGTGGTGGGGCTGACGCACGAAAATTTGATATCGCTGTGTGACGGCGCCCAGTTTTATGCAGATGTGATACACCCGGGCTATACATTTTATGGTTTTTTGCCACTGTATCATATATATGGTGTCGTGATTAATATTATTGTACCTGTTGCGCTGCAGGGCAAATTGTTGTTGCAACCTGTCTTAAAACCCCAGGAATTTATCAAAGACTTTAAACAGTACAAACCAGAAGTTATCCCTGCAGTCCCCCGTATATGGGAGGTTTTCTATAAAAAGATTGTGGATTCTGCCCGTGAAAAGCATGTTTGGACATTGATGCGTATAATTGTATCGATGCGGCATATTTTGCGTGCGATTGGTCTGGGCAAATTGGTTGACAAGGTCACCAAACCTGTCCACGATGCCTTTGGTGGCAATACCAAGGTTTTGGTATCTGCCGGTGCAACGTTAAAGCCATCAATTCGCAAATTCTATGAAAGCATGGGCTTTGTGGTTGGTGACTGTTATGGTTTGACCGAAACGACAGGACCTGCGAATTTTAACTTTGCGTTTCGCCGTGCCAATGGTTCAATGTACTATGCGGGGCCATTATTGGGCAACGAAATCCAGATTCATAATCCTGATAAAAAGGGTGTTGGTGAAATTTGGGTACGTGGCAACATGGTAATGCCTGGGTATTTGGATAACGACACCGCCAATGCCGAGGCCTTTGAACAGGGCTGGTTCAAGACGGGTGATATCGGTTGTCTGGACAAATACGGTCGCTTAACGGTCAAGGGACGTCAGAAACAGGTTATTGTCTTGGACAGTGGCAAGAATGTCTATCCTGACGAACTGGAAGATTTGTATCTGCAAAACGATGAAATCCTGAATGCTGCGGTTTTCGAATACGTTATCAAAGGCAAAACAGTTCCTTTTGCTGTGTTCCAGGTAAAGCCCGGCACAACAGTTGAACGTGTGGCATTTTTGTTAAAGAAATCGAATGTGCAGATTGCCCAGTACAAATGGGTTAGACACTTTGCGATTACCGAAGAAGAATTGCCATCAACATCTGCGAAAAAGGTTAAACACTTTGCCGTTCGTGACATGTTGGATAACGGCGCATTTACCCGTGCAGAATAATCATTTTCTGTTGGTGCCTAGAGCAGTGGTGCAGGGGGGGGCATGTTGCCCCCCGTGCTTATTTTATACAACATATTGACAATTGGTTATTTTGTACTATATTTACAATGTTGGGTGAATGAAGCAAAGGTGTGAAACAGATGGTACGGCAAAACAAACAAACATTAGAATATATATACCGGACGTTAAAGCCGCTGGTGGATTCTGCAGCTGCCAAATTACAGGCCCGCATCGAGGCCGGCAAGCAGGCCAAGCAGGAACAAGGTATTCTGTATCGCCAGATATCGGACCTGCAGCTTTATATAATGAACAATCGATACGATCGTGAAAGTGTTCGTGATGCTGAACGTGATATTCAGGATTACGAGCATCAGTCACAGGGCATCATGAATAAAATTAATCATGCCAGTGCTGCCGTACAACAGATGTCATATGTGTCTGAATTTTATAAAAGATATAACCAGATAGTTGTTGGACCAGAACTGGAATCGCTGCGTGCAGAACGTGACAGCATATCTGACAAAATGGATAAATTATCGGAATTAATTTTTGCATGCGATGTGAATATGGATGCATCAGAACGCAGTCCAGATATTGTCGCCCAATCCGCCCATGACCTGTTGCAATATGAACAAGAATATGCTGAATTGGCCGGCCGCCTGGCGCAGGTCAGTTCAGAAATCAAGAAACGGGGCAGTAAATAAAATTATTTACACACCACAACATACGGTGGTCTGGATTTTTCCGTATCAACAACTTGTTCAAACTGTGCACAGTCCATACAGTTAAATTTTCGATTTTGTGAATATTGTGACCCGATTGGCACATTTATTCCTGTGACAGCATCAACATTTTTTACATACTCGGCATTTGGGAATCCGAAAAAGAATGCCCGTGTTGGTCCGCTGCATTCTGCGGTTGGTCCGGGATAGCATTTTGCATCATCAATTCTGCTGGGGTCTGGCAGACATTTTGTTTCGCATGTTTCTGGGTCGACAATCATGCGTTCACAATCTGTGCATGGCGATTGGGGGATTCGCAGCGTTGTTCCCAATGCACCAGTCAGTGCCCCATATTTAATATTGCTGCACTTTTTAATATTTTTATCCAGTGTTGGATCAATTACGCATTCCCATTCCAGTGTGTTATAATTTAACCGTGCCACCATATTTGCAGGGCATTGTTTATCAGGGAATGGTGCGACACATTCCCACACGCTGTCGACCAATATTGCGGTCATATCGCCCCCGCACAGTGGTTTTCTGGATTCATCAGGCACACACTCGAACAGATCAGAATCCCATACCATGTCGCCCCCACAATTTGTTTTTGTGTTAAATCCGACACATTGCCATCGTCCAAACTTATATGTTTTTGCGGTACCTGCTGGGCAAACAATATCTGGTTCGATTGTTATATTTACCTGGGTTCCAGCGTCTGGGATTTCATATTGTGTCATATACACCAGTTGCCCATCCGTCAGTTGCATTTTTTCAACAATTGCATCTGGGACTGTACGCTTGGTTGCGGTTCCACCTGCCATAATTTTATTGTTTTGGAATATTCCGAACGTTCCTGCGTCTGCGAAATATGTTTCCAGTATTTCCATCATATTATTATGATTGTGTTCGTCCAGTACCCCTGTGGCGGTTATGATATAACTGTACGTTGGCTTTCTATTTTTTGTGACATCGCACTTGGTAATTTTCAGTTTACTGTCCAGACAGACGAAATCGCTGATGATTTGACTTTGTTCAACACAAATATCATTAAATTCAGTTCCATTTATCTGTGCATTATGAACAGCTGTTGCGCACTGCGCGATTGTGCGCAGGTCTGCCTGATTAATTGCATATTCTGTTTCATGTTTTTGTACAGATTGACTGGGGCTGTCCATCATATAATAACCCGCCATAAACAGTGCAAATAAAATCATGATAAAAATATTCATCATTCCCCCTTGCGATTTATAAAAAGTCTAGGTAATATAACAATAAAATGCAACAGGAAATATAGGGCACCGCCATGAAAAAATTTTTACTATATTTAATTTTATTGTGTACATGCGCATGTGGTTTTCGTCCGATGTTTTCTGGGACAGACACCGACATTTATGTTGCACCAATCAGTGGTATTAACGGCATAGACCTGCGCAATTCGCTGTGGTCTGAATTTGGTGGCCAGTATGGACCAGATGCGACATATCGCCTGGATGTAAAACTGGAAACACCTGTCACCCAGTACAAGGCACTGGAACAAACCGGGGATGCCACCTGGCAAGAAATTGTATTAACTGCGACCTATGTGCTGTCCTATGGCGACACAGAAATTGCCACCGGCACAGCCAGTGCATCAGAATCATATACATTTGTTCGCTATTTGGTTGCATCCAACGCGTCATATAATAATGCGGTACAAAATACAATACGTGTTTTGGCGGAAAAAATCAGCACACGTGTGATAACAGAAACATATAAACATTCACATTCAACACAATTGGACACCCAGAAATAATGAAATGGAAAGATGCAGATTTTAAGGGCGGTATCGAAAATATTCGTGCTGTTTTGATATATGGTCCTGATGCTGGTCAGGTTGATGAATATTGTGATTTAGCCATCAAGAAACTGGGGGTTGAGAAAGACAATCTGTTTGCGCTGGATTCTGACGAATTGCGTGAAAAGCAAGATGCCCTGTTTGCCGAGGCCTGTACCCCGTCAATGTTTGGTGGTCGTAAAATGGTCATGATATCAAACGCTGGCGATGCCTCGGCCAAGCAGATTGCAGAATTGGTTGAACATTCAGGACTGTGTGCGACTGTTGTTGTTGCAGCGGGTGATTTGCGTTCTGGTGGGGGCTTGCGTTCTATGTTCGAAGGTGCGGACAATATGGCGGCATTGGCATGTTATACAGACGATGCGAAAACCCTGGCAACACTGATACGAAATGAATTGTCTGCGGCCGCGGGTATTCAGCAAATCACACCTGATGCCATGGCATATATGACATCACACCTGGGCGGTGATCGTGGCATAACGCGTGGATTTTTAACCAAGATTGCCCTGTATGTCGATGACAAGCATATTGTTGAATTATCTGATGTTGAAAAATGTTTACCAGATACAGGCGCATCGGACATTGATGATTTTTTATATTCGTTAACTGCGGGTCATATTCAGCAGACCATGATGGCTCTGGACAGATTATTGTATGATAACAAAGAATCAAATATGTTGGTTCGTATGCTGATTATACACTTCAAAAAGATTCAGAACGCAGTTGTCAATGGCCAGGTTCCACGCCTGTTTTGGAAGGTAGAAGATAAATTCAAAATGGCGATACGCATCTGGTCAGAATCAGAAATCACAGGTGTTTTAGTTCGTCTGAATGAACTGGAACGTCAACTGCGAACAACAGGCATGCCGGCCGAGATATTATTGCGTGATTTCGCATTAAAATTATCTGTCCGTGCGGCTAAATTGGCGATAAAACGAAGGAATTAAAAATGCTTGCATCTGTATATGCCCCAAAAGATTTCAAACGTCTGCGTGCGGCTGGCGATATTGTTGCCCGCTGTTTTGATTTTATATCCCCACACATCCGTGCGGGCATATCCACGGGCCAGATTGACAGATTGGTTGCCCAGTTTTTGCGTGAAAATGGCGCCCAGTCATCTGATTTAGGGTACCAAGGATATCCTAAGCATATTTGTACATCTGTAAATGATGTGATTGTTCATGGCATCCCCAGTGATGACTGTATACTAAAAGACGGTGATATCGTAAATGTTGATTTGACTGCCCAATACAAAGGGTTTCATGGTGATGCATCACGTATGTTTATGATTGGTAATGTCTCGCCCCAGGCCCGTAAACTGGTCCAGGTTTGCCAAGATGCCTTGCATGCGGCGATATCTGTATGTGCCCCTGGGGTACCACTGTCAGAAATCGGCAAAACAATCGAAGCGGTTGTATTGCCACATGGCTTTTCTATATCCCGTGATTTTGTTGGTCATGGCATTGGCAAGGTCATGCATGATGATCCGCAAATATACCATTTTTACGATAAACGTTGGGATCGTGTCAAGATGGTTCCTGGGCTGGTGTTTACGATTGAACCAATGATAAACACTGGTTCGCCAGAATGTAAAATTGATGCAGATGGTTGGACGGCCCGTACGGTTGACGGTGGTTTATCTGCCCAGTGGGAACACACAATCGGCATTACCGAAGATGGTGCAATAATATTTACAGAAAAGATGGTTTAATCCAAATGGCACAACCAGATTCGCTATTTCATACTGGCCATCGTCAGCGGCTAAAGGAAAAATTTCTGGATGGCAAGTTAACAGAAACCGAACAGCTAGAATTGTTGTTAACCTATGCAATACCACGTCGTGATGTTCGGGTTTTGTCACGTCAGTTAATTGAACGATTTGGCAATGTCTATGGTGTATTGCATGCTCCATATTCAGAATTAACATCGATACCTGGTGTTGGCCACAGTGTTGCTGTATTGTTAAAGTTATTTCATGAATTGATGCTGGTTTCGTTTCATAATCGTGCCGAGCGGGGTAAATATTTATCTGACCCAAAGTTTCGTGTTGAATATTGTCGTACCTTGCTGGCGAACAAACCTGTCGAAGAAATTCATGTTTTATACCTGGGGCCGGATTATAAATTATTACAAGAAGAAACGCACAGTCGTGGAACGATTAATGAAACAGCCATGTATGTGCGAGAGATTGCACATCGTGCAATGAATTTGCGTGCAGTGCATGTTTTATTGGCGCATAATCACCCTATGTCCAACAACAAATTTTCTCAGCCAGATATTGAAATGACCAATGCCCTGGATGCTGCACTGACGGTATTCGGCATCCAGCTGTTGGATCATTTACTGGTCACATCCAATGGTGTTGTGCATTCGTTTCGTGAAACGGTATGGTTAGACTCTGCGTCATTTTTCAATAAATAAACTCGTCACATCGCACACAACCCCGACCTGTTTTGTTTCTTGCGTGGCCATTTGATTGTTCTTCATCTGATAGATAGTTTTTGTTGCCATTGTTGGTGTATCCCATGATTCTGCCCATGGACGTGAAATTTTGACTGCGTGAAATTTTGGCTGAAATACGAATTGTATTTTCTGCAGTGCACATTCTGCCCCATTTGTTGTTCTGAATCCTGGTGGGGTTATATTGTGCCATGTACCATTTTCGCGCATCAGTTCGATAACGTATTCGTCCCAGAAATGACTGGTGCCGGTTTCGTGTCGGATTCGCCTGATACGGTCAATTCGTCCATCATTGTTTATATCACGGTTAAATACCTCTGTTTTTGTTATGCCACTGCCTGTTTCATCGGGGGCATCATGTGTCTGGCTGTTTGGTTGCCCCAGTCCATCTGTAAAAAAATGTTGTGTTTTCTGGGCAGATTGTACCTGTGGTGTATCTGTTCCATGGGCATTGACATCTGTATACGTACGTTTTTGCCACAACAAATACCCCAGTATTACAATTGCAACAACCAGTCCCCCTGTAATTATATTTACGAATAAATTTCCGTTTTTCAGACTCATATCTTTACATCCTTTCAATGGTACCGACTTTCCATCCTTCGATTTTTTTGATTGCGTGCGCAACCCTTGTCAGTTCATCGGGGGTCAGTTCTGCCATTCGTTTATTTATTGACAGTCCTGTTAATTTTTCAATCTTTCTGTGATACTCAGACGTGTTATTTTCAGATGGTGGTGCATATCTGCTGATTGCCCCAGCCACGGTCAGTTTATTATAACTGTCGCTGCGTAACAGTGCCTCGATTGCATACATGCCGATTTCTTCGGATGGGAAAACGGCGAATCCGCCGGCCTGACCGATTGCGCCGACACGTCGTGTAAATTCAGAATATCTGATATTCCCAGGGTTGTTATTCCGCCACGATCGATATCCCCCCGTCTTTTTTATTTTTGTACCATTTTTCAGTGTATAGATTACATCCTTGCCTGATTCTTGGGCGCTGACAGGTATGCTGCTGGCATTTGTCTGTGTTGGTGTGCGTGTATCATGCTTTGTCTGTTCTGGCGTCATTGTGTCGGTTTGCCGGGGCTGTTCAGGCGGTGTTGTATTGGTCGTTTGCCGGGGCTGTTCAGATGGTGTTGTATTGGTTGGGGGTGTTTTTGTAACGATTCCAGAATCATAAATATCAATATTTTCATACAGTTCTGCATTTTCGTTGATAAATTCAATGCCACGTTTATCCAGAATTTCTTGAATATCTGCGATTGACACTTTTATTGTTTTGCATCCAATTGCGAACAGGTTTCCACCATATACCAGGTTTAATATCGGTCCGCTGATTGTCAGTATTCCAAAAATCAGCACCAGGTTTTTCAGATTTGAAAAGTAATCATTTTTTGCCCCCCGTAACAGCGAAACTGCCCATCCGAACAGCATCACCCCCGTCAGCACAGCGATAATCACCCATGCGTATTCGATAAATGTTTCAAAGCTGCGTAAAATGCATGACGGATCTTCTGCATAGACAAATTCTGCATCTGCACGCAGTCCGTGAAAACCGGAATTTTGTAACAGTCTAAGAATTGTGTCTGTGTTCATACAGTATCATTATATATCTTGCTTGTTCGATGGCTTGGTTGGAAAGAATTCTGGTATCGAAATTTCGTCGTCGTTCGCAGCGATGCCTGCCCAACTGAACAGCCCCCCCATACCTGCATCATCTCGTTTTTGTTTCGAGAAGGGCAATATGTGCTTCAGTTTTCCAATTTTGCCATGTGATTCAGATTTGGTTTCTGTGACAATTTTATCTTGTTTTTGTGCAAATTCAGATGCCAACTTTGCCAGTGTTTCATCTGTATCATCGCCCAAAAAAGGTGTTACATCATCGGGTGATATAATTGGGTCAGAAATAACATTTTCATCATCTGCGTTAACTGTATCGTGTAAATCTTCACGTAATGGTTTCATGCTTTCCAGTAGTTGTTCCAGTGTTTTTTCAACTGGCATTTCTGGTGCTTCGTCTGAAATCATGTCACCGATTGTAACCGGCTGCGCATCAGTTATTGTGTCATCATCAGTTTCTGCTGGGATTAATTGTGTGTCAATATTCAAATCGAATATCTGAACGTCATCACGGACCTCTGTCTGAACATTTTTATCGGTATCTGTTTCTGGTTTAACATCAACCGTGGCTACTTGTTCGGTTTCGTTGACAGAATCTTCCCCTGTCTCCTTGTCTGTTGACACATCTGTGCTTGATGGTTCTTGCTGTGAAACTTCATCGTCTTGCACCGACAGAATTGATAAAATTGGGATAACCTTGTCTGCTGGTTCTGCTGGGGCATCCTGTTTGATATCTGAATCCGTTATATTCGGTTGTTCGCTGATTATGGTTTCTGGCACATCATCATCGGTATTGCTTTCTGTGTCATCGACTGTTGTATCTGCATCACAGTTAATGATATCCAATTCTTCATTTACAGTCGTCTGTATATCTTCCACGATTGCTTCTGTTACACAGGGGGCTGTGTTTTGTACGGTACTCTGTACTTCTGGTACATCAATTGCACAATCGTTATCCACCGGCACCCCGAACAGAATTGTATCCTTGTCCAGTCGCAGTGCACTGCGTACTTCGTCAAAAGCTGCCCGAATTTGTGTCATTTCAAAGACTTCGTTTCCAGAAATATAGATGATTTTTGTTTTCATGTAATTTAACCCCCGCACTATGATGGCACATTATATCACATTTTCCGGTTGAACGCACATAAAAAATATCTTAATATACAAATATGGCAGATATAAAACAGCAAATCTTTCAAGAGCTAACCCACCTAGAAGAGGCGGCTGCCCGTTTGCGTGGCACAGCCATCACAGCTGGTAAACAAACAGATCTAGAGGTTGCAATTCTGACCGAACAGGTTCGTTCGCTGCGGGACAAGAATGCCCGTGCATCTGACATGATTAACCAGTCTTTATCCATACTAAAGAAGTTAAAGAAATGAGTGTTGTTTCCATACCAATTGTTAACAATAATTATCAAATGGGCTGCGAAGACGGCCAGGAACAACGTCTGGCGGAATTGGGGAAAATGGTTGATGCCCGTGCCCGTCAAATATTGGACAAGATTGGCCCATTGCCTGAAAATTCACTATTGGCAACGTTGTGCATCGTCCTTGCGGACGAAGTTCGCAATCGTCCTGCCGTCCTGGCGACAGAATCTGATTTAAAAGAAATTTTGGCCCGCATACGCCAAATCCGCAACAAGATTTCACAGTAAAAATCCCCCGAATATGGGGATTTTTTATAATGTATTTTGATTCGCCTTGTCTACCAATGCCCGTATTGCCAAATTATCTATATTATTAATTTGTAAATACTTTGCCCGTGCCATTTGCACCAGTATATCTTTTGGTTGGGATTGCAGTGCTGGTGCCTTTGGGGTGGCATTGTTTATAAAATTAACCAGTTCATCTGTTGGCATTTTCTGGATTTTTTTCAGTTCTTTGCCATATTCTGCGACTGCGATTTTTTTAGTATCTGCCGCAAAAACATTTGACATGTCATATGTTTTGAACAGGTCACCGATATTTTCACGATTATGTCCTGCATAGATATGTTTTCCATTTTCGTTTTGGATAAATCTGTCCTTTACAACATATCCCCGCCCCAGGTACATGATTGCATGGAATTTATTTTTGCTGCCCCGATATCTGGGCACAATCAGAATTGTCCCTGGGGTTAAGTCGTCTGCGCAGTGATGTGTTTTTGCAAATTGTGCTGCCACAGTTTGTTTTATTGAATCTGGTGTTATTGCATATACTTTGTTGCGGCCCAGATATTTTTCCAACGCCGCCTGGTACTGTTGCCGTGATTCATACAAGATTCCTTCACGGATGCAGTTTTTATATTCTGCGGACTTATACTTTTCACGCATGTTTGTTTTGAATTGGGCACATGCAGTCCTGGCACCATTTGGGATAATTGTAATTGTATCACCCATTTGTTTTAATGCCCGCTTCAGCTGCGTATGTTGTCCCCACAGACAGTGCTGGCCAATTGGCGCCCCTGGCAATTCCTGGCGAACAGCGGCAGAATATCCATGTTTCCCCAGCAGGGGCTTTAATTTTTTTTGTGCCGTCAGCATATTGTCAATATACATGTTGCACATTTTTTGTGCCTTGATATTCAGATACAGTTCATCTACATATTGTTCTTGTTGTTTTGGGGTCCAGTATGGTATTTCCATGTTCCACGAGACATTTATTTCTGAACCAGGTTTTGCATTTTCATAATTTTTTTCATGTTCATTTTTTGCATTAGTTGCCCCAGATGGCATCAACAGTGTCATTGCACAAACGATATATGTATTCATCCACTTTTTTATCATGTTTTTCCTTTTGCAATCAAACAGCCCCGCCTGCACCTGCCCCAGTGCAGTGACTGTATATATTTTTTTATTTGATTGGTTCATCGCAGAACATTTCAAAACTGCGACGTACATTCAAACATTGCATGCAAACAATGTTCCGACTTGCCATTGCATAATACCTATTACCGGCAGCCCGCCCTGTCACCAGGGAACCAAAATTTCCACATAAATATATATCATTTTATGTTAAATCTGTCAAGGGGCACAGATTCTTACTGTTATTTTTTTTCATATTAAACGCATGGGGCGATTGAAATTTTTGTGTTGTTATTTTTTTTGAAATGTTCTAAATTTCAAACATCATGGGAAAAGAAATTATTGAAAATATTGATTCACAGCAACTTTCAGACGCACTGTCGGAACGTTATTTGTCATATGCGGTCAGTACGATTGTATCACGTGCATTGCCTGATGTTCGTGACGGGTTAAAGCCGGTACATCGTCGAATTTTATATTCGATGCTGCGTCAGAAACTGGCGCCGAATGCTGCGTTTCGCAAGTGTGCGACGGTTGTTGGTGATGTGTTGGGGCACTATCACCCACATGGTGACAGTTCTGTTTATGATGCGATGGTCCGCCTGGCCCAGGATTTTTCTGTTCGTTATCCCTTGATTGATGGCCAGGGCAACTTTGGTAACATTGACGGCGACCCCCAGGCGGCATACCGTTATACAGAATCCAAGATGACGGCGGCGGCCATGTCGATTATGGACGGTCTGGACGAAGACAGTGTTGACATGATGCCGAACTTTGATGGCACAACGGTCGAGCCGGTGGTTATGCCCGGTGCGTTTCCGAATTTGTTGGCCAATGGTGGCATGGGGATTGCTGTTGGTATGGCGACGAATATTCCGACCCATAATGTGGCCGAGGTTTGCGATGCCTTGAACCTGGTTGTTGACAATCCAGATGCGACCACATCCCAGATAATGAAAAAGCTGGTTGGGCCAGATTTTCCGACTGGCGGTATATTGATTGACAGCTTTGACACCATTGTAAAGAATTATGACACGGGCCGTGGGGCATTTCGTATTCGTGCCCGCTGGGAAATCGAAAATTTGGAACGTGGCGGCTGGCAGGTTGTAATAACAGAAATTCCATATGGCTTGGTAAAGTCAAAGTTGGTTGAACAGATTGCATCCCTGATTGATGGTAAAAAGTTACCATTGGTTGATGACATTATTGATGAATCGACCACAGATGTTCGGATTGTGATTACACCAAAGTCCCGCAATATTCCTGCGGACAAGATGATGGCACATCTGTTTGCGATGACGGATTTAGAATATCGCTTTAACATGAATTTTAACGTGATTGATTCACGTGGTGCGCCCCGTGTTGTGCCGATTGGGGATGTGTTGCGTGAATTTATTGCCCATCAGTTGACGGTATTGCAGCGTCGTACACACTGGCGTCTGAATAATATTGCCCGCCGGCTAGAGATATTGGGTGGGTTATTGGTTGTATACTTGAATCTGGACCGTGTTATCGAGATTATCCGCAACGAAGACGATGCGAAATCGGTATTAATGGCAGAATTTAATTTGACCGAGGTTCAGGTCGAAGCGATATTAAACACCCGCCTGCGTTCACTGCGCAAATTGGAAGAGATGGAAATCAAACGTGAAGATGCGGCCCTGCGTGCGGAACAAGAACAGTTAATGGCATTGCTGGCGGATCCTGAAATCCAAAATGCTCAGTTAAAGGCATGGTTCAACGACATTAAAAAGACATATGATAAAAAAACAAAGTTGGGACGTCGTCGTACAACCTGGGCAGAACAGACCGAAGAAATCACTGTCAATGCCGACGAGTTTATTGAAAAAGAACCGTTGACTATAATTTTATCAACCATGGGCTGGATACGTGCGGCCAAGGGGCATCTGGACCTGAATTCACTGGATTTGAAATTCAAAGAAGGGGACGAGTTGCACACTGCGTTCCATGCCCAGTCAACAGACAAGATAAATTTATTCGGCACATCTGGCAAGATGTTTACTTTGTCTGCGAACGAATTGCCGTCTGCCCGTGGTTTTGGTGAATCTGTTCGCATGATGGCGGATATTGCGGCGGATGAAAATATTGTTCGTGCATTTGTGCTGGATATTAATGCGCGATATCTGTTGGTGTCACGTCATGGCAATGGGTTTATAATATCGGGTGAAAATTGCCTGGCCCAGACCCGAAATGGTAAACAGGTTATGAACACAGAACCTGGCAATCCGGCGCACATGTGTGTGTTGGTATCTGGCGATACGGTTGCGATGTCTGGTTCAAACGATAAATTGCTGATATTTGCGGCATCTGAAATACCTGAAATGACCCGTGGCAAAGGGGTAATATTGCAAAAGTATAATGCCGAACGCACATATGTATTGGATGTTATGTTTTTTGATGCGGCGAACGGATTTGGTTGGACAACTGGCCGTGGTACGACCAAGATGGATGATTGGTCGCCGTGGCGTGCCAAACGTGCATCCCAGGGGCGCACAATCCCGGTCGGGTTCCCTCGCAGTGGAAAATTCAACAAATAAAATTCGCCCGATTGGGCGGATTTTTTTACTTTTCAAATACACTGAATAATTCCCAGTGGTCACTGCCGACGAATTGATCAACAGGTATCAGGACGCTCAACCTGTATCCGCCCCGTTCCAGTGTATTTTTATCACGCATAAATGTACCTGGATTGCATGATACATAGATTATACGTTTTACATTGCTTTTAATAATTTCGTGGCATTGTGCATCTGCCCCCGCCCGTGGTGGGTCCATAACAATGGTGTCATAATTGTCCAGCATCCCAACCGTCAGTGGTTTTTTGAACAGGTCACGTTTTACACCGGTTCCGACAATATCGAAACCATCTGCGTTTAATTCAAATGTAAAATTCCCCAGTCCACAGAACAAATCCGCCACTCGCTTTGCGCCTGTGGCATATTGCTTAACCAGATTGCGCAGAATGTCCGCCCCCATAACACTGGGTTGCAGAAATGCATTTGCGGGGTACTCGACATGATGTTCAGAAAAAGTAACAATTGGCATCTGTGTTTGTTTAATAATTTTACCATTCCATGTTATTCTGATGGCATCCAGTGCATCCGCTGCATTTTTGAATTCGGGGGTAAAGTAGGGAACGTTTGAATTGATTGCGATATCAATTCCATTGTCGCATTCTGTAATCAGGCATGACCCTGCGCCACACCATGGCATCTTTGCCAGGGCGGGTAAAATCCGATTGATTCTATCTGTTGCGTTTGGACAACACTCGATTGGAATAATGTTTTTTGTTCCGGACTGAAAGAATCCGAATGTGCCGGCCCCAAATGCCGCATCAATTCGTCTGCGAATACCCGGCATTGTCCAAACAGGTGTATCGCAATCCAGGTTCTTTGGCAACAGTTCTGATTTTTTTTGGCAATAATCCAGTGCTGTAAAATCGAACTTACAGCCCCCACATCTGCCAAAGAACGGACATGTCTTTTTCATCAGAAACTGATGCGTGCCCCTGCACGGAATTGGTGTGCTGCAGGTGCCAGGTCTTTGACTGCATCTGTGCCTGGGTTAAACATGTAAAAATATCTGTACCCGAAATCCAGTGCAAAGTATTCATTAAATTCAATACCCAGACCCGCCAATGCTGCTGCCACTGGTGCGATTTTTTTATCCAGTTTTATCCCGTCATCTGCGCTGTTCCATGACAGACCCGCCCCAACACCAACGTATGGTACAATCATCTGGCTGCGGAAAATGCGATAGATATTATCGATACGTGCATCCCAAATTGCATTCAGCATGAATGTGTCGCCACTGAATGACAATGCATTCCATTCTGCATTGGTTCTTTGATAGTTTAATTCGGTTCTGAACGTGTCGAATATACGCAGTCCGACCATTGCTTCGAAACTGGACGTATTTTTTCCATTGATGCTGACGTTGTTATCATCTGTAAAATCCTGCCACATGGTAAAGTTATACATTCCACCGACATAGAATCTGTGGTTTCGTGCGTATGCCTCGCTGTCAAGACCGGTTGGGGTTTGCGGTGCGGGCATTTTTATTTGTTCCACACGATATGGTATTGCCGCATTTGCCACCATTGGCAACATGCAGACGATTGGTAATAAAAGTTTTGCTTTCATAATATTAACCCCTGTATTATTGTCTAGAAATTAACCCGCACAGATGCCATGATATTGCTGATATTATCAACACCGCCGGCCCGAACATTCCAACCAAATCCATTTCCAATCATCATTTGATATTGGTATGCAACATCAATTCCAATCATATCGGTCAGCATGACATTAAATCCAGCCGTTGCCTGTGGCACAGCAATAACAAATCCGTCTGCGCCGCCACCACCCTGAAAATCATAGACCCCCATACCTGCACCAACACCGACAAACGGCACAAATGTTCTGCGACGTGTGATGTCGCCATTTTGCACATATCGTCTGGCCAGGTCAAAGTACAGCATTCCACTGATTGTCTGATATGTTGCCTGGCGATTATCCAGGTCAGAAAATTTGAACGTTGATTCCTGGAAATCAATTTCTGTACGCACATACGAAGACAAATTCCACCCCAGGCCGATTTGGGTTGTATAACTGCCAGAACTTTCATAATCTGTACCGTTATATTGTGCCATATCTGTTGCGAATCCCAGGTTCAGTCCCCCACCCATACGCAGATACATAGACGTTGGGATATACATTTGAATGTCGTCTGGTTGGACTGCCCCTTCGATTTCATAAACTTCACGTCCCAGTTCACCTGGTGCATTTGTTGGTGTGACTTCAATTGTATCTGCCGCCCCAATCAGATCCAGCCCAGTCAGTATTTCTGCCTGAAACTTTGCATCGTCATACCGTGCAGATGCATCAGTTGCCACCATCATTCCCAGCAAGATTGCCAATCCTGAAAATTTTTTTATACTCATGTTTCACCTGTGAATTATTATCGAATAAAATTGTATCATAAATTGCGACTTGATTCCAGTCAGATTTAATCGTACTATTACACCATGTGCAAAAAGAAAACAGAAAACAAATCGGATAAGAAAATCGCCCTGATTGCGGGTGCATTGGATTTGCCGTTTTTCACACGTGATGCACTGCGGCGTGCGGGCTGGGACGTGTTTGTGATTGGGTTGCGTGGGTTCGTAGATATGCGTCTGAATCCTGACATGGTAATTCGCCTGGGGGGTGGTGGTCGTGCGGCCCGTGCGGTTCGGCGTCGTGGGATACGTAAATTGGTATTTGTTGGTGCCCTGGGGCATCCGAATTTATCTGACGTTCGGCCTGATTTTTGGTCGTTGCGAATATTGCTGAAATTATTAAGACATCAACGGGGGTATGATTCAATGGCAGTTGCGTTAAATAAAGTTCTTGAAGGGCAGGGGTTTGAAATTGTTGCGGCCCAGGATTTGGCGCCAGAATTGACGTTTGAAACAGCGGGGGTTCAGACACGGGCCCAGCCCAGCAAATCTGACACCAAGAATATTGAACGTGCCATAGATGTTTCGCACACCATTGGCACTGCGGACATTGGTGCATCGGTTGTTGTTGATTCCCAGGTAATTGCGGTCGAGGCGGCCGAAGGCACAGCCCGCATGCTGGAACGTGTTGTATCTATGCGCACATCGAAACGTCGTCCCAGCGGTGTTTTTGCCAAGATGACCAAACCCGGCCAGGATTTACGCATAGATATCCCTGCGATTGGTGTTGATACAGTAAATGCGGTTGCAGATGCCAAATTGCGTGGGATTGTTGTAAATACGAAAACGTGTTTTGTTGTAAACAAACCTGCGGTTATTTCTGCTGCGAATGAACGCGGCATATTTATCCTGGCATTGGACGAATAAAAAATCCCCCGATTGGGGGATTTTATTATTTTGCGTCTGTTTCTTCTGGGATTACGGAAACAGTTTTACGGTCGCCGTTACCCTTTTTGAACTTCACAATACCGGCAATTTTTGCAAATATTGTGTGGTCTTTACCCATACCAACATTCAGACCAGGGTGTACAGATGTACCACGTTGGCGAATGATGATGTTTCCTGGGATAACGCGGCTGCCGCCGGCTTTTTTAACACCTAATCTGCGTCCTGCCGAGTCGCGTCCATTGGTTGATGCGGAACCCGCTTTCTTATGTGCCATAACTTCGCTCCTTAGGCTTTAATATCTGTTATTTTCAGAACAGTGATATACTGACGATGGCCCGCTGTGCGGCGATAGTTCTGACGACGTTTCTTTTTGAACACCAAGATTTTATCAGCACGTTTCTGTTCGATTACTTCTGCGACGACCTTTGCCCCTTCTACGAATGGGGTACCGATTTTATCGCCGACCATTAATACCTGGTCAAATTCGACCGTACCTTCGGCATTCAGTTTTTCAACCTTGATAATATCGCCGTTTGCCACACGATATTGTTTGCCGCCGGTTTGAAAGATTGCAAAATCGCTCATTTTCTTTCTCTTACTTTTGTTACTTGTTTACAATTTTTTACGCCATTTGGCGAAAAGTTTATGCAAATTGTATGTTTTTTTATATAAAAGTCAAGTGTTTTGTAGAAGTTTTTATGCAAAACGTGTTTTTTGTGCCAAGAACAATAAAAAAACACCCCGATTGGGGTATTTTTTTCAACAATTGGAAAAACAAGATACAACTATGACTAGTGTGAAACCTTCGCTTCTGTCATAACGACATGCTTGCGCAGTTTTTTGTCATACTTGCGGAATTTCATTTTACCCTGAGTATTTTCAGATTTTGTATTTTTTGTTGTGATATAGAAGACGCCAGTTTCATTATTTCTTAACTGAACAACTTCTTTGCTACCTTTTTTTGATGCCATTTTATTTGCCTTTTAATTATTCTGGGTGGGATTGTATGTTAAATTTTACTGGAAATCAAGTAAATTTTATCATAAAATAGAAAAACTGTTCAAAAAGGGCGTATGGCGAAACTGGTAGACGCACTGGATTTAGGTTCCAGCGGGGAAACCCATCAGAGTTCGACTCTCTGTACGCCCACCACAAATTTTACTTATCGGCTTTGCCGATTAGGAAAATTTAGTGTCCCACGAAGCCCTGGCGAAGTGGGACTGTTTGTTTTTGTGCGGCAGTCATCGGCTTTGCCGATTAGGAAAATTTAGTGTCCCACGAAGCCTTGGCGAAGTGGGACAGTTTGTTTTTGTGCGGTTGTCAGTTGAGCCATTATGGTGTCTGCGTCAGCGGCACCCGTCCAGGGTGCAAACTGGTAGACGCACTGGATTTAGGTTCCCCAGCAACCACAATCCCTATTCATCGCCAATGACAAACATTACACATAAACCGGGAATACAGACAATCCCCACCCCCGTCATACCGGCGCAGGCCGGTATCCATTGTGTTTTTCCCCGCCCCCTCATGTCATCCCGTGGCTTGCCTTGTCGCACGAAGTTTTAACGAAGTGTGAACCACGGGACCCAGGTGTATGCCTTTTTTTCTTACCTTGACCACATAATTGGCAAGGTCTAAAACACCCCGCCCACTCTTGTCATCCCGTGGCTGGACCACGGGACCCAGGTGTATCCTTTTTTTTCTTACCTTGACCACATAATTGGCAAGGTCTAAAACAAAAAATCCCCCCTCATGTCGTCCCGTTTCTAGAACTGGCCATAATATACATATAATAATATTTTTGTTCAAATCTCATAAAACAATGATGCATTACCTGGGTTCCGTGGTCAAGCCACGGAATGACAAAACACTTAACACATTTTATAAAACATAATTATCACCCAGAACTCCGTCATACCGGCATCGGACCACTCCCCCCCCGTCATACCGGCGCAGGCCGGTATCCATTGTGTTTTTCCCCGCCCTCTCATGTCATCCCGTGGCTGGACCACGGGACCCAGGTGTATCCTTTTTTTCTTACCTTGACCACATAATTGGCAAGGTCTAAAACAAAAAATCCCCCCTCATGTCATCCCGTTTCTAGAACTGGCAATAATATACACATAATAATATTTTTGTTCAAATCTCATAAAACAATGATACATTACCTGGATTCCGTGGTCAAGCCACGGAATGACAAAACACTTAACACATTTTATAAAACATAATTATCACCCAGAACTCCGTCATACCGGCATCGGACCACTCCCCCCCCGTCATACCGGCGCAGGCCGGTATCCATTGCAAGCCACCCAACCCCCACAAAAAAGAGCCGTTCAAAAAAATTCCCCTCTCGGCGGGGGGTAAAAAGCACCTTGTCATCCAACGCAAAAAAAATCCATCAACTGGGGGGCTGGGCCAATATGCATCGCCGGAAAGTGGGAATACGCAATGCAATATCAAAACCCAGCCGCCCAGTTGATGGAATTTGCCCCCACCGGCACACACGCGGCTATTCAACCGCATGATATACTGTGCCGTTGTATTTTACATTCAGTCCGCTGCCTGCACCAACCGCCAGACTGCCATAGCAAATCGTATCGTTCCACAGAACATTAATCGCCGGACTGGTGCGTGCACTGCGATATAGTGGTATCTTTAACCCTGTACTTAAATGGATATGCG
>SUUQ01000015.1 GCA_015062445.1 Alphaproteobacteria bacterium
TGTTTCACACCAAATACAGTCTGCACCACCGCCGTCACCGCTGCCACCTGCGGCGGCATGTGCGCCCACATGTACACATACACACAGCACCAACGACATAAATAATGTCGTAAACAAACGGTGGTTTAATAACAACATAATGGAGAGACAAAATGTTGCGGAAAAGTGGGAAAAATTCAATTCAAAATATGCCGAAAAAAAACCACCGTTTAGATTCGGCAGTCATTTTTCCTTTCTATACCAGGTATAGTAAAGCATTATGCATTTTTTTACAAGAAAAAAACTAAATTGTCATACGTTCTAAAATCTGCTGTTGCACATATTCATCTTCACTGTTATACAACGGCCAATTTCCATTTGCCAATTCACGCATTGATGTCAATGGCTGGCCCAGACGCGCACGATACAGCCACAAATTTGACATCACACGTTTAATATAGCTGCGTGTCTCATATGCTGGGAAACTTTCGATATACAGCAACGGGTCATACGTATAGAAAGACTTTTCAAATTTGACCATTGTTCCCATTCCTGCATTATATGCCGCCAGCATTTTTATAATACTGTTTTCCACACTGGGATGTTGCAGCAAATCAACAATATATTGCTGTCCCAAGAACATATTATGTTCCGGATTTGACATATCCATTTGTGTGATATCCATTTTATTTGCCCGTGCGACCCGCTTTGCGGTACTGGGCATCAGTTGCATAACCCCATTTGCCCCTGCCCCCGATTTTGCAGAAACCCGGAAATTGCTTTCTTGCTTTGTAATTGCCAGCAACAGTGCCCGGTCAATTGACCACCCCCCCAATGGTTCCCAGTCTGGCAACGGATACTGGGCCGAATAAATAATATCATCATCGATTTCCAAGATACCCCGGTCTTTGATAACAGATGCCGACTGAATTGACACACGCGGCAACCCGTACGCAGACGCAACCGCATTTACCGCATGCAGTGTTCTGTCCGATGCCTGTGACGTGATTAAATACTTCAAATATTCTTCTGCCCTATCCTTTCGTCCTATTTGCAACAAAGCAATGGCGATTTTTCCATATTTTGTTTCCCGCAGTTCATTAAAATCTTCATCGGTCACTTCCTGTTCAAAGAATTCATACTTTGGCTGATGCCCCAACATTGTTGCCGACAATGCGCCATAGAAAGCCATTGGATATGCCGCCGCCACCTGCCAATACTTTTTTGCTGCCCTTCTATCACCCTTGAAATCTGCGGCCCGTCCCGCCCAGAATGCCGCTTCGGTCTTGCGCGCATTATTAATCTGTGGCAATTCCAGAATACGACTGAAATACTTTTGCGATTCGGCATATTTTTCTTCTTTGAAATACAGCAACCCCATTGCCCACAGACCATATTCAGAATTCGCATCTGATGCCACAAACCCCCACTTTTTCGCCAGTTCCATTTCACCATTTGTATAATATATATACGACAGTCGCCCTGCCAATCGTCCATAATCCGACTCGCTCAATTTTTTACGGAATGCCTTATCTTCCAGTATTTGCCGTGCCACCTTGGTTGATCCACTGCGAATTGCCCGCTTGAATTCACTTATCTTTTTATCTGTTGCCCCTGTATATTTTTTTGCGGTCCAGGTTTCCGACTGTGCCGTTTCGATTGATTCAGATCCAGTAATCATATTTGGCACACGTGGTTTTTTTACATCAACCTGTTTTATTTTTGCCAATTTTTCCAAACGTGTGGCACCTGGCATATCGTTATATTTGCCCATCCACGCCTGAATTTCCCGTCCACGTGTACGATATGTATCTGAAATATATCGTTGATACAGCACTTCGTGCATCAAAATATCATCCAGTATTTGATTTTGCACCTTGATTGCCGTGTCAATTTTTTCTTTATCCTGCAGCATAAAAATCTGTTCATACAAACTGGCATCCAAATCTGTCAGCACCGCCGGAAAATCCGCCGCCATCAACCGCAGCGGCAACAAGACAGCAACAAAAAAGCCCAGAAATTTCTTCATTTTTTTCATATCAGAATAACGATGTTTTTGGCAACTTGCAAACGATTGCCCCTTCATCATCCTCGGGGATTTGGTCAATAATTTTCTTAAAGTCTGCAATCTTTGAAAACTTACGATAGACGGACACGAATCGCACGAACGCAATCGGATCCAGGTTCAACAATGAATCTGCAACCATCTGTCCCACTTGTGCACTGCTGACTGTATCGTCTGTTGTTTCTGTTTCCAATCTGCGATGAATCGATGTAACCAGTCTTTCAATTTGTTCGTCCCCCACATCCCGGTTACGACATGCCAATTTAATACTGCGACGTAACTTTTCACGATCAAAGGGTTCCAGCTTACCACTATTTTTACGCACGACCAAGTCACGCATTTGCACACGTTCAACTGTTGTAAATTTTGCACCGCACTGTTCACAAACACGACGTCGACGAATAATCGCATCTTCGATATCTGGTCGTGAATCAGTCACACGGCTTTCCGTAGAATTGCAGTATGGGCATCTCATATCATGATAGATTAGCAATCAAATCCCCCATTAGCAAGTGGAATTTATTTTTCAAAAAAATGCAATTTTATAAAAAATCAAGTGCTTTATTTCAAAAAAAGCTTCGCCCCCCAAATTTTTTCACCTCAAATTATGATAAAATGTATATCAAGCAGGTACAAACAGCGAGAGAGATGAACAAATACCTAAATCAAATTTTACTGGGCGATTGCATTGAATTGATGCGTGGCATACCAGATGCATCCATTGATGCAGTATTTGCCGACCCGCCATATAATTTACAACTGGGTTCAAAAACCCTGTACCGCCCCGAAGATCAAACTGCGGCCCGTGCCGTACGTGATGAATGGGATTCTTTTGCATCATCTGCTGAATACGATGCATTTACACGTGCATGGCTATCCGAGTGCAAGCGTGTATTAAAACCAACCGGTGCCATGTGGACAATTGGCAGTTATCATAATATTTTCCGTGTTGGTTCTGCCCTGCAGGACATGGGATTTTGGATTTTGAACGACATTGTTTGGGTCAAGACAAATCCTATGCCTAACTTTCGTGGCACCCGTTTTACCAATGCGCACGAAACCTTAATCTGGGCAACACCGACAAAGACTGGCAAATATACATTTAACTATGAAACCATGAAAAAACTGAACGGTGGCAAACAGATGCGTTCCGATTGGGACATAAACATCTGCCTGGGCGAAGAACGTGTCAAAGGCACCGATGGCAAAAGCTTGCACAACACACAAAAACCATTGGATTTATTACACCGTATAATATTGGCATCAACCAAACCTGGCGACATAATATTGGACCCATTTATGGGATCTGGAACCACAGGCGCAGCGGCCCGTGAATTGGGGCGCAACTTCATTGGAATTGAACGTGATGCAACATATGTTGCCGCCGCACGTGAACGCATTGCCGCAATAACACCCATAGATTTATCAGAAATCGAGGTATCAAAGCCCAAACGTGACGAAATACGTGTCGCATTCAAGGAATTAATCCAGGCCGGTTTGTTATACGTTGGCCAAACCCTGGTCAGCCCACATGGCGAACGTGTCATGATTACCCAGGACGGACAATTAACCCATCAACTGTACGGCAAGGCATCGATACACGTAATGGCCGCAAAATTACAACGCAGTGTCAGCTTTAACGGTTGGGATTATTGGTCTGCCCAGAAACAAGATGGCACACTGGTCCCGATTGATGACCTGCGCAAATACATCCGCCAGGTCAAGGCAGATATGAAACAGGCGGCCTGACCCCACCAGAACATTATTTCAGATTATTTTCCATTGCATACTGGTGCGGTGCCCGCACATCCCAGTTTACATTTTCTTTGACAATTTTTGCTGGCACCCCTGCAATAACAACATTTGGCTTATCAAACTTTTTATTCACAATACTATGTGCCCCGACAACAGAATTATCTGCAACATTCGCCCCTTTCAACAACATACACCCTGTTGCCAACCACACATGATTTCCAACCACAATATCATCATTAAAATTCAAAACCTGCCCTGTATTAACATCAAAAACAGTATGAAAATCTCCTGTTTGAAACACTACATTTGATGCAAACATACAATCATCACCAATATAAATATCGCCACCACCATGTCCCAGCAGAAACGTCACCATATTAGTAATTTTCAGTTGTTCCCCAACAACAATCTTATTCGTTTCGGTTTCTCCATACTCTTTTAGAACAATAATTTTTCTTTGCCATTGTGTTGATGATTGCAATTCAATATACACACCACTGCTGACACGAACATACAAATCCAGTTTTCCCAGCGGCTCGTGCAAAACCACATGGTTATTATCACCGGTAAAAATAAACTTGCAACCACGCACATGTTTAACACGAACGTGCCGCCCATCTTGCTTAACAATTTCTATAACATTATTCTGTGCTTTTCTGCGTTTTGCCCAATCATGCAGCCGATGACGCAGCCGTCTTGACGGAACAAACCAACACAATACATATACAATTTTCTTTTTCATACCCAGATAATACCCCAGGAAAACATACATGTCCATAAAAAAACCCGCCAAACGGCGGGGATTTTATCTATGCTGCTTTCTTAGATTCGCTCATAATTTCAATTGGTGGCTTTTTACCATTAACCACATCCGCATCAATCACGATTTCCGCCAGGTCATCTTTATCCGGCGCATCAAACATTGGCTGCATCAGCACACGTTCCAGAATACTGCGCAATCCACGTGCCCCTGTTTTACGTGCCACCGCCATTTTTGCGATTGCCCGCAGACCATCACCAGTGACATTTAATTTCACCCCATCCAGCTCCAGCATTGCCGCAAACTGTTTTACAACAGCATTCTTTGGCTCGGTCAAGATTTGCACCAACGCACCTTCATCCAACGCATCCAATGTTGTAATAACCGGCAAACGACCAATCAGTTCTGGGATAATACCGAATTTCACCAAATCTTCTGGTTCTACATCTTTCAGGAAATTCTTGTTTTTACGTTCTTCGACCGATTCCACATGTGCACCGAATCCAATACCACGTCTTTGACACGTACGATTACCGATAATCTTGTTCAGCCCATCAAACGCCCCACCACAGATAAATAAAATCTTGCTGGTATCCAGTTGCACTGTTGCCTCGCCCGGATGCTTACGTCCTGCACCACCGGCAGGCACATTTGCGACAGTTCCTTCGATTAGTTTCAACAATGCCTGCTGCACACCTTCGCCAGACACATCACGGGTCAGCGATGGATTTTCAGATTTTCTGGAAATCTTGTCTATCTCGTCGATATAGATAATACCACGTCCCGCCCGTTCAACATCAAAATTCGCATTTTGCAGCAAACGTGTCAACACACTTTCCACATCATCACCGACATAACCGGCCTCGGTCAATGTGGTTGCATCTGCGATTGCGAATGGCACATCCAAAATGCGTGCCAGTGTCTGTGCGAACAACGTCTTACCTGTTCCCGTCGGCCCAATCAGCAGAACATTAGACTTTTGAATTTCAACATCTGATGTTGCCGCCACACTATGCCGTTTATAGTGGTTATAAACCGCCACCGCCAACGTGCGTTTTGCCGTATCCTGGCCGATGATATATTCGTTCAAGAAATTATATATCTGCGACGGGGTTGGCAACTTTGCCTTGTCTGTGCATACCTGGCGGCGATTGTCATCGGCCATAATATCATTACACAGATTAATACATTCGTCACAAATACAGACATTACGTCCACTGACCAACTTTTTTACTTCATAAACCGCCTTGCCACAAAAACTGCAAAACTGCTGATTATTTTCTGCCTGTGGTGTTTTATCTTCACTCATATCCCAATTCCTACACAATCGGTTTTAATATTATTTACGTTCTAAAATTCCATCAATCAGTCCGAAATCTTTGGCTTCAACTGGACACATCCAGTTATCACGTTCCATCGCCTCGAACAATTCTTTTTCTTTTTTACCTGTAAATTCAGCCATTTGCTTAATCAGTGTCTTTTTATTTTTCTGATATTGTGCCATTTGAATTTCCATATCGGTAATTTGCCCTTGTGCCCCTGCCAACGGTTGATGAATCATCACCTGAGTATTTGGCAAAACAAATCGTTTTCCCTTTTCACCTGCCGCCAGCAACACCGACCCCATTGACGCAACCAGTCCCATCCCAATTGTTGAAACAGGTGCCTTGATATATTGCATTGTATCCATAATTGCCCACCCTGCGGACACATCGCCCCCTGGGCTGTTAATATACATTGAAATTTCTGCGTTTGGATTTTCAGATTCCAAGAACAACAACTGTGCCACAATACTGTTTGCCATATTTGGTTCTATTTGTCCGTTAACCATAATAATACGATCCCGCAGCAGACGTGAATATATATCAAATGACCGTTCGCCCCGTGGGGATTCTTCTATAACCATTGGTATCAGTGCCATAATACAAATCCTTTTATTTTCTGTGAAATTATACCACACTATGTTCCGATTCGCTAATTTATGATATATATAGTCAAAAAAGCACAAAAAGCAATCCCCAAAACGGGGATTATTTTTTTATAATTGGATAAACATTTTTGGATTTTCCTTTAACTGCTCCATCCCTTTTTCCAGCAATTTACGATATTCCAAGAACTTTTTCTTATCATCCTTGCCCAGATTACTGATTGCAGGCAATTTGACAGTCATTGGATTCACATGCACACCATCTTTGATAATTTCATAGTGCAAATGCGGCCCTGTTGAATATCCTGTTGATCCAACATAACCGATTGTTTGTCCTTGCTTTACAGTGGTACCAACATTAACCCCTTTGGCAAATTTTGACATATGCGCATACAGTGTTTCAAACGACCCATTATGTCTGATTTTTACAAAGTTTCCATGTCCTTTGTTATAACTGCGTGCAACAACACGCCCTGCCCCTGCGGCTGGGATTGGTGTTCCCATTGATGCGCGGAAATCAACCCCTTTGTGCGCCCGTGTATACCCCAGCACGGGGTGTTTTCTGTTTTTTGAAAACTTACTGGTAATCTTGGCATTATTAATCGGTGTACGTTTCAGTGATTTTATTGCCCCATTTCCATTTTCGTCATAGTATCCATATGTTCCATCTGACTTTTTGAATCTGAACATTTTAACATTTCCACGCAGTGCCTCGAACGAGACGGCCAACACCCGTCCATTGTCGACCTTTTTGCCGTCAGAAAAGTTTTCTTCATACATAACCCAGAATTTTTGTCCCGCCCGCACATCACGTTCAAAGTCCATTTCAAATGCCAACAAATCATACACATCTATTAATATACCTGCTGGAATTCCGGCCCGTTGTCCCGCCAGATAGAAGCTATCACCATCCAGTATTTCACCTGCCCTGTATACTGCCCGTGTATCTCGTTCGACATCCACGACCGAACAGTCCCAATTTCCAGTATTATCACATGTCAGTTCGACCTGTTTCCATGGTGATGGCACCACCACGATTTTTGACACAGGGCCTGTTTCTGCCAAACGAACAAATTCCAACTTATCACGTTCCGCCCGCAGTGTCGTAATATCTGCATCTTTTTTCAATGCTGCTGCAATTGTATTAACATCATTATGACTTAATCCCTGGGCCAACAATAATTCTGACAAAGTATCTCCTGCGGCCACCACGACCACGGTTCTAGACTCGGTACTTTCTGTGATTTTTTTTCTATCCTGTCTGGTTGCCACCAATACGATTGCCACCAGACTCAACACACCCGCCAATGCCATGACCATTCTGGTCAGGTTTGTTGCATTCATAATATTTTTTGCTTTTTTCATGGCACCGATTATAATGACTTTATGACAAGAAATCAAGCATTCACAATCCTGCAAGAATCTGGCGGCATACGTGCAGCCCGCATTATTATTGAAAACACTAAGAAACTATCACGTATTCGTGTTTGGTTTATGGCCCGTCAACTTCGTCACGGCACACCTGTTGCAAAAATAATTCATAAAAAGTGGTTTTATGGTCTGCCATTCTACACCAATCGTCATACACTGGACCCCCGTCCCGACACCGAAACATTGGTATCTGCGGTTATTTCCGATTGCTCTGCTGGTTTTGAACCACGAATACTGGATCTTGGCACAGGCACCGGCTGTATAATATGCTCACTGGTAAAAAACATCAATGGTTCGACAGGCATTGCGATTGACAAGTCACGTTCTGCCCTGCGTGTTGCCCACCGCAACATAAAGACCCTGGGACTGCACAAACACATCCGCACGATTCGCACAACATTTGATACCGCACACAAGTTTGGCGAACGTTTTGATATCATCGTTTCTAACCCACCATATATTGCGATTGGCGACCCACGTGTTAACAATGCTGCCACCCACGACCCTGCAATGGCCCTGTATGCCGATGACAATGGCCTGTCTGCATATAAATCCATTGCAAAAAACGCACATTTATGGCTAAAAGATGACGGCAAATTATACCTGGAAATTGGTATCGACCAAGGACCAGACGTAAAAAACATCTTTATCCAGCACGGTTGGAATCTGCAGCGCACAGAAAACGACCTAATGAACATTGAACGTGTATTGATTTTCAGCAAGGCCCATCCATGAAGCAATTAACCGACCAAGACATTGCCAACATGATTGGCGCAGAATTTATACCCGACAATCGCCAAACCCGCAATCGTGTTCGCGCACAATTGCATCTGTCAACCCGCATCCCAATTGAACAGCCAGTTCCAACCCATACAATTCTTGATTTACATCAACTGACCCAGGAACAGGCATGGTCTGCGATTATGGACATTGCAAAATCTGGCACCCGCACCGCTACGATTATCACTGGTGCCAGCGGCATATTAAAAATAAAATTTCAACAGTGGGCAACTGACAGCATACTGTCCCCATACATTGCGTCTTTTTCCCCTATAAACAACGGCAGTTTTTCTGTTAAGTTCAAGCGACAGACAAAAAAATCAACGTCCAATCAATGAATGTGGATTAATATATACACCACGATATTTTATTGCATAGTGTAAATGCGGACCTGTTGTGCGTCCTGTATTTCCAGACTTTCCAATCAGGCAACCTGCATCCACCCTGTCACCGACACGCACCAACTGTTCATCCAAATGCAGATACAGTGTTTCATATCCTGCCTCATGCTGTATTTTTATCGCCCGGCCCGCAGTATCATCCGTCCAGACATTTGTAACCACACCTGATGCAGTTGTAAAAACATTTGTTCCCGGTGGCACCCCGAAATCTACTGCTTTATGCGTATGCTCTACCCCTGTCACAGGATGAACACGTCTTCCATACGGCGATGTTATTGGCGGTCGTCCCACAACAGGTTCACCAACAGGCCTTAACTGACCTGATGCAATCGCCTGTTGTCTGGGAACACAGGTCTGGTTTTCAACCCTTTTATCAGATTTAACATCGTCTGTCTGCGGAAAAGCAATTTTTATAGTATTTTTTTGTTTTGCAACCACCGGTTCTTTTGACTGCTGGTTATCAGAAACCGCCTTTACTGCCTGTTGCGGTATCTTTGGCAAATATCCACTATCCTGCATATCTTTAATTGCTAAATCAGTTTGATTTTGCAAATAAGCCAATTCTTCTTCGATTGTCATCCCATAATATGCACAGCCCCGAATACATCGCCCGCTTGAATCATACTCTGATTCCCATGGTTCATATCCCTGTGCCAGCACATCCATACGTTCTACAAAAGATGCGTCACTAAACGTTGCGGGGAACTTTTGTGGGGTCAAGAAACTTTTTGCTGCCCGAACAATCGCCCCATCATCTGCGACACTGGCGCTATTAAAAACGACTGCGGCAAAAATCCCCCACACAAATCTCATAAGTAAGATTATATCACACCCCCACACAAAGATAAATATTTTTCATGACACACACGGATTTTTTTGCTATCAGTAGACAATGAACAACAAATACAGAATAACAATGTCATCAATAAAAACAATTTACGACCACATTCGTCAGAACAATATCAAAACCATATTTCTGGTCTGCTTGTTTCCACTGTTATTTATTGGCACTATATACTTATTCATGTATATTTTAATGGACACTCCCGCCGAAGCCATTGAAATCACCCTGGGGGTATCTGTTCCCACGATAATTATATGCCTGATATGGATGTTAATATCCTGGGCATTTGGCGATTCGATGATACTAAACGTTGCAGGCGCACATGAAATCTCTCCGGACGACACATCGTATCGTGAAATTTATCGCAGTGTTGAAAACGTTGCATTGGCGGCAGGATTGCCCACCCCCCGAATTTATATTATCGAAGACAGTTCACTGAACGCATTCGCCACGGGCCGCAGCCCTCGTGATGCATCAATTGCCCTGACCCGTGGTCTGATAAACAAACTGGACGCATTGGAATTATCCGGTGTAATTGCCCACGAAATGGCACACATCGGCAATCGTGACATACGCCTGGACATGTTAATTATAACCGGATTGGGTGTAACAATATTCACTGCTGATCTGCTGCTGCGCAGTGCAATGTACGGCAATCGTTCTTCGCACAGTGACGAAAACAAGAACGATGCAATTATATGGGTTATATGGTTGGCATTTGCCGCATTTAATTTTATTATTGCCCCGCTGTTACAAATGGCAATATCCCGCAATCGTGAATATGCCGCCGATGCGACAGGCGCCCTGATTACACGCAATCCCCACGCATTGGCATCTGCCCTGCGTAAAATCAGTGGCAATTCTGGATTAAAACGCATCAAACAAATGAAGACAATGTCTGCGATTTGCATTGCCCCTGCGACCAGCACACGTGCATTTTCAGATTCATTAATGGCCACCCATCCCCCGATTCAAAAACGCATTGAACGACTGGAATCCATGACAATTAAATAACAGAAACCAAGGAAAGGAAACAAATATGGCAAACTTACATTTTCACTATGGTGTAATGAGCAGTTCTAAATCCGCCGCCCTGATAATTGCGGCCCATAACTTTACCAAGAATGGCACCCGCCCCGAAGTTATCAAGCCATCATTTGACACCCGTTTTGCCAATTCCCAGATTGTATCACGCATTGGACTGTCATGTGATGCAGTTGCGATGCCAAATCTAAACGGATACCTGGCAAAGCCCGAAACAAAAATCATATTGGTTGATGAAGTACAATTTTTCAGCCCATCTGACATAGATCGTCTGGTACACATTGCCGACACAGAAAACAAGATTGTAATGTGTTACGGTCTGATGGTGGACAGCAACCAGCAAATATTTCCTGCATCACGCCGCCTGATAGAGGTTGGCGCAAAACTGCATCGCATGGAATCACCATGTCAAATAAATGGCTGCACGAAATTGGCGACACATCATCTACGCTTTGATACAAATGGGAATGTAATCCATGCCGGTGACCAGTTTGCCCTGGGGGACAGCAACTATAAATCGGTATGTCGACATCATTATAACGAACTGTACAACAGCCACGGCAAGCAACGATAAAAAAAATAATTATTTTTACTTGCATTTGGAATAAAATGATATAGAATAACAAACCGTTGCATCCATAGCTTAACTGGATAAAGCATCTGACTACGGATCAGAAGACTGAGGGTTCGAATCCTTCTGGATGCGCCAGTTATTCAAATGAACCTTTGTTGTGAACATATTGAA